>JBAVTK010000227.1:0-1510 GCA_049696095.1 Aliidongia sp.
CTCTATATGTGCAACGCTTGCCGCTCACAATTCACGGTGACCGTTGGAACGCTTATGGAGCGCAGCAAAATTCCGCTCGCCAAATGGCTCTATGCAACATATTCGCTTATGTCATCGAAGAAGGGAATGAGCACCCAACAATTGCATAGAACGTTAGGTGTGAGCCTGAAATCCACATGGTTTTTGATGCATCGCATCCGCGAAGCGCTTCGCGAAGGTGGCAGTCCATTCACGCCTCTTGGTGGCAAAGGCAAGAAGGTTGAGATTGACGAAACATATGTAGGCGGCAAAGAAAAGAATAAGCACGCCGCAAAGCGCCAACATGTCGGAACCGGCGGCGCTGGCAAGGAAGCTGTGTTTGCCTTGATCGAGCGCAGCGGCCGCGTCAAGTCTCATCATATCCCCTCAGTCAATGCCTCAACATTGCGCCCAATCATCACGGCACAAGTCAACGCGGACTCGTTTATCATGACTGACGAAGGTGGCGCAGCTAAGAAAGTCGGCAGCGAATTTATCTTTCACGGTTCCGTCAATCACAGCATTGGCGAATATGTTCGCGGCGACATCCACACAAACACAATCGAAGGATATTTTTCGATCCTCAAACGCGGCATCAATGGCGTGTACCACCCTGTCAGCCAGGAACATTTGAAACGCTACCTTGCCGAGTTCGACTTTCGTTATAACGAGCGCATGGCGCTTGACGTAAGCGATATGGAACGCACAACAAAAGCGATTAAGGGCATTGTCGGCAAACGCCTTACTTATCGGCGGACTGGTGAGGTCCGCAGTTATTAGACGACAAGCTATCGCTTTCTTGCGCTGGCGCTCCCGGCAGAGGAGAAAAGTTTGATGGCTGAAATCTCAGTGAAGCCAGCTGGCGACTATATTGAGGTGGCGATACGGGACGATAACGATCGCTCTGTTTCTGTTCAGGCCGATCGCCATCAATCCTTTGCGATGATAGTGTCAATCGTCCGAGCCCTAGGATCTCTCCCACTCGACCGTAAAGCACCGATCCTCGGACAGCAGCCGGTGTTGACATCAAATGATCCGTCATTTCAAGTTGGTGTCACGCCAACCGGAGGAATTATACTGACCATCCGGCCAGATCCCTTTCCTCCGCTAGCATTTGAATTTGACGCGCAGTCTGTTGCGAAGCTGATTAATGATCTCCGGATAGCCGCAAATATTCCGGCTCACGGAGGCACCCCTTTTCATTAAGCCTTGGATTTGTCAATCGGTCGTTTCTTTTTCTGATGCGGAATATCCGCGCTAATTCTATGCTGTGGCCCAGCCCTCGTCATGACATGAACGGCAGTTCGGAACCGCTCCCAAGCGTCTAATCTTATCTCAAGTTCCTCTGGTTTCTTAGCCGCAGCGTCAACGACGGCTGGCGACTTCTTATCAGCAGATTGGTTCATGCCTATGCCTAGACAGCCATACGTTCCGACATTCCAGCATATCCACTATGAAATGGGAGCAATGTCCATCAAAAAGAGACCGAGGT
>JBAVTK010000228.1:0-7404 GCA_049696095.1 Aliidongia sp.
TGGTGAGCCGGCCGATGAGTTCGTAAAGCCACGGTTTTGCCGCGAACGCGGCATGATGTTTCGGATGACGGTTCGCCGTTCAGTTGCGTCGAAGCGGGATCGAGAATGCAGCAAGACCATAAAATGCTAGCCATGCCCTCCGAGGCTGCGGCGTCAGGTCAGACGGAATCAAGTATCGACGACGGGGCCGGCGGATCCGGTACCGCCACGTTCGACCTGAACTCGCTGCTCCAGGCGATGCGCGTTGGCGATTTCTCGGTTCGTTTGCGCGGTGACCTGACCGGGCAGGCCGGAAAGGTCGCCGATACTTTCAACGAGATCATCGCCACCAACGAACGGATGGCCACCGAACTGGAACTGGTCGACCGAGGGGCTGCTGACTCAATCGCAGCAACTCGCGACCGAACTACAAGCGCCGCAAAAGGAACTGCAACAGACCAACGAACAGTTGGCACAGACGGCCCAGAAACTGGCCGAGCGCAATGTCGACGTCGAGCGCACCATTTACAGCGCCGGCACCGATCTGCTGAATGAAATTCGCGACAATCCGGCGCTGGCCGATTTGCCGGTGGCCGTCTTCACCGGCCGCGAACTGTCCCCGGAGGAAGATGGGCAATTGCCCCCCCATCGCGCGCAGCGTGGTCGTGAAGGGCGTGGAATCGCCGGAGCGGCTGCTCGATGAAACCGCGCTGTTCCTCCACCGTGTGGTAAGCGATCTGCCGCCCGACAAGCAACGGATGATCGAGCGGCTGCATAATTCCGACGAGGATCTGGTCGGCAGGACTGTGCTATTGGTCGATGGCGATGCGCGCAACATCTTTGCACTGAGCAGCGAGGCGATTGAGCTGGGCGAATCGACCCCGGAACTCGCCATCGTCCTGATGGATATCATGATGCCCGGCATGGATGGGTATCAGACCATGCAAGTGATCCGAGCCAATCCCGCCTTCCGGCGGCTGCCCTTCATCACCCTGACGGCCAAGGCGATGAAGGGCGATCGTGAAAAATACCTTGACGCCGGCGCCTCGGACTATCTTGCAAAGCCGGTCAATACCGAACAGCTCTTGTCCGCGCTGCGGACGTGGCTGCACAGATAGAGGGCAGGATAGTGCGGGAAAAGTTGAACATTCTGCTGGTCGCCGATCAACCGGCAAAATTGCTGAGCTATGAGACGATCCTGGCCGAACTGGACGAAACCCTGATCAAAGCGAGTTCGGCGCATGTTGCGTTGGAATTGCTGCTGAAGCACGAGGTCGCGGTCATTCTGATCGAGGTCTGCATGCCGGAACTCGATGGGTTCGAACTGGCGCAGAAGATCCGCCAACATCCGCGCTATCAGACGACCGCTATCATCTTCGTCTCGGCCGTTCAGGTCACGGACCATGACCTCGTTCGCGGCCATGAGCGCGGTGCCGTCGATTATGTGCCAATGCCGGTGGCATCCAATTTGCTGCGCGCAAAAGTGCGCGTGTTCGCCGAGCTTTATCGCAAGACCAAGGAACTGGAGCGGTTTAACACCGAGCTTGAGCGCCGCGTGGCCGAGCGGACGGCCGAACTGGCCGACGCCAACGCAGCACTCGCGCAAACCAACGAGGATCTGGAACGCCGGGTCGACGAACGCACGCGCGAGCATGCCGCCGCCTTGGCCCAGATGCATCAGTTGCAAAAACTGGACAGCCTCGGCCAGTTGACCGGCGGCGTTGCGCATGATTTCAACAATCTGCTGATGGCGATCGTCGGCCATCTCGAATTGGTGCAACGCAGTCTGCCAACCGACAACACCCGGCTTCAGCGGCTGATTGAAGGCGCCATGCAGGGGGCCGAGCGAGGGGCGATCCTGACCAAACGGATGTTGGCTTTCGCCCGGCGGCAGGAGTTGAAGCCCGAGCAGACCGATGTCGCAACGCTGATCGGCGGCATGATGGAAATGCTGCGACGCACGCTCGGCCCATTGATTGAGATTCGTACCGAGTTTGCCGAGGATCTGGGTGTGATCCGCGTTGATCCGAACCAGTTCGAACTGGCGTTGCTCAATCTCGCTCTAAATGCGCGCGACGCCATGCCCGATAGCGGCACTCTCACCATCGCCGCGACGGTCGAGGCGACCTCCCGCGGCCCCCATGTGTGCATCGCGGTGACCGATACCGGTCGCGGCATCGAAGACAACATACTGAATCGAGCGACCGAGCCGTTCTTCACGACCAAGGAATTGGGTGAAGGCACCGGCCTCGGCCTCTCGATGGTCGATGGTCTGGTCATCCAATCGGGCGGCTCCATGCGAATGTCCAGCCGGGTCGGTGTCGGCACGAAAGTCGAACTCTTGTTTCCGCGAAATCAGCCGGACATGTCGACCGAACTGGCGGCCGCCCCCGCCCTGCAAGCGCACCCGGAGCAGAGTTATCACGTCTTGCTGGTCGATGACGATCCGCTGGTCAGTTCGAGCACGGCGGCCATGCTGGAGGAACTCGGCCACACCGTGATCGAGACGTCCTGTGTTTCCGAAGCGCTCGACAAGCTCTGGTCCGGCGTGCAGGTCGATTGCATCATCACCGATCAGGCGATGCCCGGCGCCACCGGCCTCTCGCTGGCAAATACCGTGCGCGAATTCTGGCCGCACACCCCGGTCATCCTGGCGAGCGGCTATGCCGATCTGCCGGAAAACGAAGTGAACGATCTGCCAAGGCTGGCGAAGCCCTATCGGCTGAATACACTCTCCACGGTATTGACCCAGGTTCTCGGCACGAAATCCGCACCGCATCCGGCCGCCGTTCCGGTATCATAGATCCTCGGACAAACGGCGGTCCGTCACATCGGGCCGCCCCGCCAGATCACCTTGCCCGCGACCGTAATTTCCTCGGTCATATCGCGGGATGATGCGGGGCATTTGTCCATCCGGATCAAGACGGATTATCTGATTCGCCATGACCGCCATGCCGAGAGATCGATTATTACCTATCTCGGCGAAAACGGTCTGGTTACCGACATCGCGCTAGTCGAAATCGGAAAGCGAGATGCTGATCCGAAGCGCGGCTCAGCCTGCATAGTTCGTGTTCCGCGCAACCGCGCCGCTGCTGCCAATAAGCGCTATGCTACCACCGATGAAACTTCCCCACTGAAATGACGTTCGCTTCATCGAGCGAGGCGTCGAAGCCGCTAGAACAAGATGGTTTCGAGGGGAATCACCTTGCTCCAGTGCATGAGGACACGATGGTGGTTTGCTCCAATCGAACCAGACAAAGATGGCTTGAAGGCATAATGTTCGATCAGGGCATCGTCGAATGCCTGCCGACCGCCGCTTGCCTGTGCGATCGTTCCGGTCAGGTCGTGATCTGGAATCAGGCGTCCGTCCGGTTGTGGGGCGGCACGCCTGAGAAAGATGGTGACGGCCGGTATCGCTCGGCTCATAAGCTGTTTCGTCCAGATGGCACCGATCTCGTCTGGCCGAACACGCCAGTCGCCGAGGTGATGGAAACCGGCATAGCTCTTTGCGACGCCGAAGTGCTCCTGGAGCGATCGGGCGGCACGCGGGCGCGCTGTCGGCTGAACATCGCGCCGCTTTGCACTGGGCAACGCAGGATTGTCGGAGCGATCGTCTGTTTCCAAACCCTCGACGGTCCGGGCAATCAGCCAGATCAGGAAGTGCTGGCGGCCCTGCCGGCGGCGCTCGAGGAACCCACGCACGAGATCGCCGAGACCATTGCCGATCCGGGCGCCAGCGAACTACGCTTTCGTCTGCTGATGAACGGCGCGCGCGATTACGCGATCTGCATGTTGGATCTGGACGGGCGGGTTGCCGATTGGAATAGCGGCGCGGAACGACTCAATGGCTATATTGAATCGGAAATCGTCGGCCGTCACTTTTCGATCCTCTATAGCGACGATGATCGTGATTGGGGTGCGCCGCAGCGCGCCCTGGCGACCGCCCGCGCCGTCGGCCGCGTCGAGGCCGAAGAGTGGCGCCACCGGAAGGACGGCAGCCGGTTTTGGGCCAATGCGGTCATCGATCCGATCAGGGACGAGACCGGCCAGCTTATCGGCTATGCCATGATTACGCGCGACCTCACCGAAAAACGCGAAATCCAGGATCAACTCCGCCAGGCACAAAAGACGGAGACGATCGGCCAGTTGACCGGTGGGGTCGCCCATGATTTCAACAATCTGCTCGCCGTCGTGGTTGGCAATCTCGAAGCGTTGAAACGGCGGTTCGATGGGTCTCACGGCACTCAAGAGGCATTGTTTCAACGCTTGACCGATGGCGCCTTATGCGGCGCGGATCGCGCCGCCTCGCTAACGCGCCAGCTTCTCACCTTTTCCCGTCTGCAGGCGCCTGATCCGCAGCCCGTCGAACCGGCGGTCCTGATCGCCGGCACGCTGGAACTGCTCAAACGCTCGCTTGGCGAACGGATCATCATCGAAGCGTCGGTTCCCGCTGACGTGTGGACTGTCTTCGCCGATGCCCATCAGATGGAAAGTGCATTGCTCAATCTGGCGGTAAATGCCCGAGACGCCATGCCAACAGGCGGTCGGCTGATCATTTCAGCTGCCAATATTCAGGTCGGCGCGGCAGCCGCCGCACGCAAAGACGATTTGTTGCCGGGTGATTACGTCGTCATTTCCGTGGCCGATACCGGCACCGGCATGTCGACACCGGTCGCGACGAAAGCTTTTGGGCGGGACTCGGGTCTTGGCTTGTCACAAATCTATGGTTTTGCCAAGCAATCGGGTGGTCTTGCCGTCATCGACAGTGCCAGCGGCATGGGCACGGTGGTGCGCCTTCATCTTCCGCGCTTTCATGGCGCCATTGGGCCAGCCGCGGCCAACCCGACGACAGCGCCGGTTCAGACGGACACCTACATCCTTTTGGTCGAGGATGATGATTTGGTGCGCAGCTGCAGTCTTGAGATGTTGCGGGATCTGGGATATCAGGCGATCATCGCGCGCGATGGCCACGAGGCATTGCGGCTGGTTGAATGCCATCCGGAAATCAACCTTGTCTTTACCGATTTGGGATTACCGGGCGGTTTGGATGGCGAGCAATTGGCGACGCAGATCCGCCGACAGCGCCCTGAGATGAAGTTCCTGTTCACGACCGGCTATGTCGAAGCCGGCAAGCGGCCGCAAAACGACCCGATTACTCACACGGCGATGTTGGGAAAGCCCTTCAATTTCGCCCGTCTTGGCGAGCAACTCCGGTTCCTGCTTGACGGCAGATAACGGCATTGTTTGAAGCAAACCGCCGGAGCGATGTCGCTCCGGCGGCTGCCTTGCCAGGGGTGGATCGGCGGCGAACGGCCGGTTCTCAGTGCTTCCCGGCGTCCCGGATCGCGTCCTTGACACCGCCGACGGTGTTTTGAATCTTGCCGGCGGCTTTTTCGGCACGTCCCTCGGCCTCGGTTTTGGCATCGCCGGTCGCTTTGCCGACCGCCTCTTTGATTGCGCCCTTCGCTTGGTGAGCGGCGCCTTCGATACGATCCTTGTCCATGAGTTGGTCCTTTCGATCAGCCGCCGGATGTGACGAGAAGCTTGTGGGAGGGCGGGATCTCCCGGTGAATGAAACTATTGGCTGATGCTCCTCAGCGTGACGCGCAGCGCGTCCGCGCCGTGATTTGCAACGGTATTGCCCGTCGTGATCGTTGCCGGCGAAGCGGCCTGGCCGTAATAGGCCTCGTTGTAGCTGTCGCGCGGCTTGATGATCGAGCCATTCAGCGTCAACCCGCCATAGGCGCCCGAGGATGAAGCCCAAACCACGATATCGGCATTGAGATTCGCAGTCGTCGCCGCTTCGGCCGAGGCGCCCAGGGTGACGACGGCCAACCCGGCCTCGGCACCGAGTTTGAACTCATCGGTCATGAAGGCGCGCTTGGCCCGATCGGTCAACGCGATCAGCACCAGTTCGGATTCCTCGGCACCGATTTGCAGACCGAATGACGCCGATGCCATAGTATAGAAGGCAGGATAGCTCCATTCACCATTCGGCAATCGGGTCAGCAGGGCGCCGGTGCCGCCTTCGCCGCCGATGAAAAAGCCGCCCTTGAACAGAGAGGGCACGATCAACACCGCGCTGGCTCGCCTCAGCAACTCCGCGGCATTGCCGAATTCCTTATCGCGTTTCACGTCATCGAGGACGATGCGGGCCCGATCGACAAGATCCTGCTCGTCGGTGGCTGCCCGTGCCACCGGGGCAGCTAAGATGATCAGCGCCGTGAGCGCGCTAATCGTCATTCGGGATAAACCTGTCATCACGAGGGCTCCTTTCCTGGTCGCCAGCGGTCCCATCGCTCGGCGCACCAACTGAACCGAGCTGGAGATCCAGCACAACCGCAGTATCAAACCGTAAACAGCCTTGGAGGTTCCAGCGCGCCCGGCGACCCGAATGATGGAGTCTTACCCACAGGAACCAACCTATGGACATCTTCGTTGTCTCCTAACCATCGGAGCAGTCGCTTCGGCGCCGCTGACGATGGGTTTTCGGGGGATTTTCCCTCAGGACGAGGCTAGGATGACCAGCTCCAACGACAAAACCTTCAGACTTCTAAGAGGTCTCTTGCTTGCAACCACCATGCTCGCCAGTCCTCTTGTGGCGGTCGCCCCGATGCCCGCCGCGGCGCAGATCGCCATCACGGTTCAGCTCGAACCGCCGGTCTTGCCGGTCTATGACCAACCACCGTTGCCGGAGCCCGGCTATATTTGGACACCCGGCTATTGGGCGTACGACAGAGACCCGGGCTATTACTGGGTGCCCGGCACCTGGGTTCAGCCGCCGGAAGCAAATTTCCTCTGGACCCCGCCTTATTGGGGTTGGGCCGATGGCGCTTATGTGTTCCATGACGGCTATTGGGGGACGCATGTCGGATTTTATGGCGGCATCGATTATGGCTTCGGCTATGGCGGGTCGGGCTATGAAGGCGGCCGATGGGAAAACGGCAATTTTGCCTATAACCGCACGGTCAATAATTTCGGTGAGACGCATATCACCAACGTCTATGAGTCCAAGGTCACGATCGTCAGCAACACACGGGTCAGCTTCAACGGCGGCGCCAACGGCGTTAAGGCCCAACCGACCCCGGCTGAGATCACCGTCGAGCATGAACATCATATACAGCCG
Organism: Aliidongia sp.; assembly: GCA_049696095.1. Lineage (GTDB taxonomy): Bacteria > Pseudomonadota > Alphaproteobacteria > ATCC43930 > CGMCC-115725 > JAXDMU01. The sequence continues at coordinate 7,106 of JBAVTK010000228.1, forward strand.
ACCCCGGTACAGCGGCAGCACATCACCGCCGCCGCGAAAAATCCCGAACTTTCAGCAAAGCAAAATGGTGGTCATCCAACGATCGCCGCGACAGCGCATCCGGCCCAATTCCAGGGTCCGGGGGTGGTTGCCGCCCATCCGGTCGCTGGCGGGCCCGCGGAGCGGGTGACGCCGACGCATGAGCCGGTTGTCCGTCCGGACCAACGCGCAACGCCACCGAACCGCGAACCGGCAGCGCGGCCGGAAGAGCGAGCGACACCGACGCATGAGCCGGCAGCACGGCCGGAAGAGCGAGCGAC
>JBAVTK010000229.1:0-5169 GCA_049696095.1 Aliidongia sp.
CGGCCGGGCCGCTGCGCGGAACGATGCTGGCGCCGTCGGCGACGACGACCGGCCCGGCGGTGCTGATCATTCCCGGCTCGGGGCCGACCGATCGCGATGGCAACAATGCCCGCGGCGTGCAGGGCGCGATCTATCGGCGTCTGGCCGAGGGGCTGGCGGCGCGCGGCATCACCTCGGTCCGGATCGACAAGCGCGGCATGTTCGGCAGTGCCGGTGCGGTGGCCGACGCCAATGCAGTCACCATCGCCGATTACGCGGCCGATGTGCATGGCTGGGCGGCCGACATCCGCCAGCGGACCGGCGTTTCCTGTGTCTGGCTGCTCGGCCATAGCGAGGGCGGCCTGGTCGCGCTTGTCGCCGCGCAGAACCCCACCGATCTCTGCGGACTGATCCTGGTCGGCGCGGCCGGTCGCCCGCTCGGCCAAGCGCTGCGCGAGCAATTGAAGTCGAACCCGGCGATGGCGCCGCTGCTCGATCAGGCGATGACCGCGCTCGCCACACTGGAGCACGGCAAGCATGTCGCGACCGGCTTGATGAACCCGGCACTTTTGCCGCTGTTCCGGCCGGAGGTGCAGGATTTCGTCATCAGCGTATTGTCTTATGATCCGGCTGCCCTGCTGGCCGGATACGCCGGCCCGGTGCTGATCCTCCAAGGCCAGCGCGACATCCAGATCAGCGAACAGGATGCAAGCAGCCTGAAGAAAGCCGACCCGAAGGCGAAATTGGTCCTGTTGCCCGACACCAACCATGTCTTGAAGATGGTGACGACCAACGACCGCGCGGCCAACGCCGCGACCTACGCCGACCCCGATCTGCCGCTCGCGCCCAAGGTCGTCGAGACGATTGCGGGGTTTGTGATGCCGCCGAAGAAGGGGCGGTGATCGGCCTTGCGCAACCGCGTCGAGAGCGCCGATGCGACCGCGATCGAGACCCGACTCGGGCGCGTGCTGCCGGCAACCAGCCTGGAGACGCTGTTCGAACCGCCAGACGAGGAAATAAATTTCTGCGATATTTTAAATCGATTTGGTGTTCGGCGAAACGACGTAATGCATAAGGCGGAAAAAGTCGATGAGCGTGACGCATCACTACTTATAAATGTAGCATTTGCTTTGGTAGAAGCCGTCGTTCTTGCAAATCTAGATAAAAATAGTTTGAGAATTCACATGGGAAAGATAATATATAAATATTATATCGACGATAACTCTGAATTTTCCAAAAGTATCGTGTGATGTTCATTCGGCGCAGATGAAGGAAAAACGGCTAGAAGTGGTTAAAAGAGAGAAATCGGTTTAATTTACGGTAAATCTGCTCCGTCCGCTATTAGAAGTCAATGCAGATCGACTGAACGACCGGGATAGGCGCAAAGCGGTCGGTCGCGAGGCGAAGCACGGTCGTAATGTCCGCACCCCACCACGCCGTCCGTCCGAGCGTACCCAAACCCACTGGCGTCAGGCCTGGCCAGCCAACCCGCGCTCAACCCGTCAAAACCCCTGGCCACAGCTACCAACCCCCACTACCCGGCATGCTCGATATACCAATCGAGCAAACGCATCGCGTCCGGCCCGTCCCATTCGGCCGCACCTTCGAATCGGGCGATCTCGCGGCCTTCGCTGTCGAGCAGCAGGGTGGTCGGTAGACCCTCGACGCCGAACGCCCGCAGCAGCGTGTTTTTCGGATCGATATAGCGCGGCAGGCTCGACAGGCCGCTTTTCGCGAAGAACGGCTCGACGACCAAGCCGCCCTTGATGTCTTCGGAAATCGTCGCGACGGTGAAATGCGCGCCTTCGCGCGCCGCCTTCAATCGTTCGAGCGAGGGCATTTCCCGGATGCAGGGTTGGCACCAGGTCGCCCAGAGATTGACCAGCGTCACCTTGCCCTTGAAGCGGGACAAATCGGCGGCTTTGCCGACTTCATCGATGAAATCCCCGGCCGGCACGGTCAGCGGTGCCGCCAGCGGATGGAAGCCCGTTATCGCACCGTCTTGCGGCGGCGCGTCGGACGGGGCACTGTGCGGCATGAGGAACTTGAAGGAGCCAATCACCGTGCCGAGCAGGATCACCCCGCCCAAGAGTACCAGCCTGATGTTCATGTTCGCGGCCATCTCGCCATGTCGTTGCTCGTGAGCGCGGGTATGCCCGTTGGTGGGGGCACCAATCAAGCCCCAGCGACGCCGCAAGCGGCAAATGAAATGTGGGGCGGTCGGTTCGCTGGCGGTCCGGCCGCGGTGATGGAGCGCATCAACGTCTCGATCGACTTTGACCGACAGCTCTATGCCCAGGATATCGCTGCGTCCAAGGCGCATGCCGCGATGCTGGCCGCGACCGGCATAATCTCGCCCGAGGATGGGGTGGCGATTCAGACCGGCCTCGATACCGTGCTGGCCGAAATCGAATCGGGCAGCTTTGTCTTTCAGCGCGCGCTCGAAGACATTCACATGAATGTCGAAGATCGGCTGAGTCAGCTGATCGGCCCGGCCGCCGGACGATTGCATACCGCCCGGTCGCGCAACGATCAGGTCGCGACCGATTTTCGGCTTTGGGTGCGCGATGCGCTCGATCGCCATGAGCGGCAGCTCCAGGCGCTGCAAAAGGCGCTGCTCGATCAGGCCGAGCGCCATGCGGCCACGCCGATGCCCGGCTTCACCCATCTGCAAGTGGCGCAGCCCGTGACCTTCGGCCATCATTTGATGGCCTATGTCGAGATGTTCGGGCGCGACCGCGGCCGTCTGACCGATTGCCGGCGGCGGTTGAACGAATGCCCGCTCGGCTCGGCCGCGTTGGCCGGAACCTCCTTTCCGATCGACCGGCACATGACGGCTACGGCGCTTGGCTTCGACCGGCCGATGGCGAATTCGCTCGACGGCGTGTCCGATCGCGATTTCGCGCTCGAATTCCTGTCATCCGCGGCGATCGTGGCGATGCATCTGTCGCGTTTGGCCGAGGAGATTGTACTCTGGACCACCGATGCGTTCGGTTTTGTGAAACTGTCCGACGCGTTCACCACCGGCAGTTCGATCATGCCGCAAAAGCGCAATCCCGATGCCGCCGAGCTGGTGCGCGGCAAGGCCGGGCGGGTGATCGGCGCGCTGGTCAATCTTCTGGTGATGATGAAGGGCCTGCCGCTCGCCTATGGCAAGGACATGCAGGAAGACAAGGAGCCGAGCTTCGAGGTCTCGGCCACGCTCGATCTCTGCCTTGCGGCCATGGCCGGCATGATCGCCGACCTTTCGGCCGATCCGGCGGCGATGCGCACGGCCATGGGCTCGGGCTTCATCACCGCGACCGATCTGGCCGATTGGCTGGTGCGCCGGCTGGGCCTGCCGTTCCGTCAGGCCCATCATGTCACTGGCACCATCGTGCGCCGGGCCGAGACGCTGAACAGCACGCTGGAGGATCTGCCTTTGGCCGAATTCCAAGCGGTCGAGCCGAACATCACCGCCGAGATATTCACGGTTCTGTCGCCCGATCGCTCGATCGAAAGCCGGACCAGTTTCGGTGGCACCGCGCCGACCCGCGTGACGGAGGCCGTCGCGACCGCCCGGCAACATTTCCTATGACCGTCCGCGTCCTGTGCCTCGCCCTCGTCATCCTTCTTGCCGCTTGCGGCAAGAAGGGCGAGCCGAAGGTGCCGATGGGCGAAAAGAGCACCTATCCGCATCCCTACCCGGTTGCGGCACCCGTTCAAAATTCGACACCGAGCGTTCCTGGCGGCGTGCCTGCCGACGAGACCGCGCCGGTGCCGGCAGCCCCGCCCGATGACAAGCCCCGTCCCTGAGTTTCCCTATCGCCAGGGCGCGCTGCAGTGCGAGGAGGTCGCCCTCGAAGCGATCGCTGAAGCGGTTGGCACGCCGTTCTATTGTTATTCGACCGCGGCCCTGACCGGGCGGTACCGGGCGTTCGAGGCGGCCTTCGCCGGCCAACACGCCCGGATCTGCTATGCGGTCAAGGCCAATTCCAATCAGGCGGTGCTGGCAAGCTTCGCGCGGCTCGGCGCGGGCGCCGATGTCGTGTCCGAGGGCGAGCTTCGCCGCGCGCTCGCCGCCGGGATTCCGGCCGGGCAGATCGTGTTTTCCGGCGTGGCCAAGACGGCGGACGAACTGAGCTTCGCGCTCGATTGCGGCATTGGCCAGATCAATGTCGAATGCGAGGGTGAACTCGATCTATTGTCGGCGCTGGCCGTCGAGCGCGGCCGACGGGCGCCGATCGCGATCCGGGTCAATCCCGATGTCGATGCGCTGACTCATCCCAAGATCACGACGGGCAAAGCCGGCAACAAATTCGGCATCGCCATTGCCGAGGCGCCCCAGCTTTATGCCCACGCCGCGGCACTGCCGGGGCTCGCGCCGATATCGGTCGCGGTCCATATCGGCTCGCAATTGCTCGATTTCGCGCCGTTCGAAACCGCCTTTGCGCATGTCGCGCAGTTGGTCCGCGATCTGCGTGGGCAGGGCATTGCGATCGGTCATCTCGATCTGGGTGGTGGGGTCGGCGTGCCCTATCGCGGCGAGGCGCCGGCCGATCTGGCCGCCTATGCCGCGATCATTCGCCGCACCACGGAAACCCTGAACTGTAGCCTTACTCTCGAACCGGGCCGGTTTCTGATCGCCGAAGCGGGCGTGCTGGTGTCGCGCGTGCTGGCGATCAAGCCGGGCGAGGGGCGTCGGGTGGTCATTCAGGATGCGGCGATGAACGATCTGCTTCGGCCGACGCTCTATGAGGCGTATCATCCGATCGTCGCGGTGCGGGATGCCGGTGCCGCGCCGGGGAGTCCGGCCGATATCGTCGGCCCGGTCTGCGAGTCGGGCGATTATCTGGCCCTCGCGCGCGATCTGCCGGAACTGGCGCCGGGCGCGCTGCTGGCGGTGTTGTGCGCCGGCGCTTACGGAGCGGTGATGAGTTCGAGCTATAATTCGCGTCGTCTGATTCCGGAAGTGTTGGTCGAGGGCGGGCGCTGGGCGATCGTGCGGCCGCGACCGAGTTATGACGATCTGATCGGGCTCGATCGCGTGCCCGATTGGCTCGAACCCGCGGGGAGGTGAGGATGCCGATGCTCTGGCGCCTGCGCATGGCGCGGATCGCGGTGGCCTGGGAGGGCGGGTGGCCCGCCTTCTGGCCGGCGGCCGCGACGCTGCTCGCGTTTCTGATCGCGGCGTCGTTCGATCTGTTGCCG
>JBAVTK010000230.1:0-3815 GCA_049696095.1 Aliidongia sp.
CAGCAGAAGATCGGCTTGGCGCGGCGTCGCCCGATTGCGCGCAACGGCGAGGCGTACGGCCGGCACCGGATCGCGTGCCAGGAAATACAGCAATTCGGGCAGCGTCTCGGCCGCGGCCGCCACGGCCTGTCGCACGGCCGGCTCCCGGCTTCGCGCCAACGCCTTGGGATCGCCGCCGACTGGGGGCGCGGCCTTGCGTCCCCCGAACCAGCGGGCTAGGGCAGTGCGAATCATCCGGCCGCCGTTTTGGCGGCGACTTTGCAATGACGGTCCACGGCCCCTCCCCGAACGGCAATCCAGCTGCGTATTCTTCCTTAACGCGGGTGCGGTAAAGGGGCTGTTAACTGCGCTGGCCCGCTCGACCGGCGCTGGAAGCTGCGCTACAACGCCGTGGACCAATCCAGGCGCAAGACAGGGCGATGCCGGAATGAAGCCTTTGATCCACAGCGATATCGATACCTGGATCTTCGATCTCGACAACACGCTCTACCCGGCCAGTTCCGATCTATTTCCGCAGATCTCGGCGCGGATGGGGGAATTTATCGCCGGCCGTTTCGGGCTCGATGCCGAGGCGGCGCGGGCGATGCGGACACGGCTGTTCCGCAGCCATGGCACGACGCTGCGCGGCTTGATGGTCGATCATGGCGTCGATCCGCATGAATTTATGGATTATGTCCACGATATCGATCTTTCCGGCTTGGCGCCCGCCCGCGGTTTGGCGGCTGTATTCGCGGCATTGCCGGCGCGCAAGCTGGTCCACACCAACGGCTCGCGCCGGCATGCTGCGCGCATTCTGGACCATCTGGGTCTGGCCGGGCATGTCGTCGGCATCTTCGACATTGCCGATGCCGGCTTCCTGCCCAAACCCGACCCGGCCGGCTATCGGACCTTGATCGGCCGTTTCGGCGTCGAGCCCGGCCGTGCCGCCATGGTCGAGGATATGGCGGTCAATCTGGCACCGGCCGCCGCTCTCGGCATGGTGACCGTGCTGGTCCGCAGCGCCAATGAGTGGGCGATCGACGGGGCCGAGGGCGATTGGATCCACCACCGCACCGACGATCTGGCCGGCTGGTTGGCAGCACTGCCGGCCCGCCGTTAGCGCGTTGTCAGTCGGCCGCCATCGGCAAGCGGCGCCGCTCGGCCGCGGCGCGTTTCAGATCGGCGGTGGTCATTCGGCTGCCATCATGGCTCCAGCCCGGCGGGGCGAACAGATAGCCCAGGCGCTGGCCAAGTGTCAGGCCGGGCCGGATCAGATCCTGGGCGATGGCGATGAATTCGTGAAAGGCGACGCGCAGCGGGTTGAAGGTACCGATATTGCGGACCAGCCCGTAATGCGGCGGCGCGGTGGTCAGTTCCGGGGTGAAGCTGCCGAACAGCCGGTCCCAGACGATGAACACGCCTGCGTAATTGGCATCGAGATAGTGCGCATCGCGACCGTGATGGACGCGGTGATGCGACGGCGTGTTAAAGATTGTTTCGACCCAGCGCGGCAGCCGGCCGACCGCTTCGGTGTGGATGAAGAACTGATAGACCAGATTGACGCCGGCAACGAAGATTAGGAGGGTGGGCGGAAAGCCCAACAGCGCCAGCGGTACTTTCAGTATGAATAATCCGCTGATTTCGCCGGTCCAGGTTTGGCGCAGCGCGGTCGAAAGATTGAAATGCTGGCTCGAATGGTGGACGACATGGCTCGCCCAGAACCAGCGGGACCGATGGCCGATGCGATGGACCCAGTAATAGGCCAGATCGTCGAGCACAAAGGCGAGCGGGAAAGCCCACCAAGTGAACCCGAACTCGAACAGCCGGAAGCGATAGGCAAAGAGGATGGCGTCAAGGCCGATCCAGGCGAAAAGCAGCCCGCCGATCAGGCTGCCGAACCCCATCAGCAGGCTGGTCGCGGTGTCGCGCGTCTCATAGCTGCCCTTGAGCCGGCCACGTTTGGTCAGGATCGCTTCGAGCATGATCGCCAGCACGAAGATCGGCGTGGCGAGCGTCACCGCATCGGGCAGGTCGAGCGGCGCGGTCATGCTGCAACCGCTCGAACCGGCGCCGGGCGCAGGCCATTCAGCCGCTCGCACCAGAGGGCGGCCAACGCGGCATCGCCGAGATCGAGAGTGAGGCGCGGTGCGGTGAAATCGGCAAGGCGGAGAGCGATCCGCCCCGCCGCCGTGACGCGGGCGCTACCAAAACCATCCGGCTCGATCAGGCGGACCAGCCAATGCCGGCCGCAAGCGGCGATCACGCCGAGTGCTGCACCGTCATCAAGCCGCAGCAGCGCCCCGTCGCGCGGGCCGGTGAGCGCGATGTCGACCACCCGCGCCTCGGGATATTCCGCCAGAAACAGCGCTTTTGCCGCCTCGGCCGATTCCAGCCGCGCCGCGACGCTGTGGCCGAGCCAATGAATCAGGCCGGTGAGGGCCGCGATCGAAACGAGATTGGCGGCGAAAAGCAGGGCCGCGCTCATGCCATTCCTCCAGTCCGATCCGCCGCCGGTGAGCGGTGAGCGGTGATGATAATCCATCAATCTTGCGAGATTAATCGAATTCGCCGGAACCCGCGCGGCAAATCTCCCGGCCGATCGTCGTGCCCAGGCGTTGCGACCCCGCGCGAGGTGGCGCAGGGTGGTGAAGCGGCGTTTTGGGAACAAAACGGGTTCGTCAAGGCGGCCGGGTCGACAGTCAATAGCCGGATTGCGATCCACTGTTACGCGAGTCAGGCCTCGCTCGAACCCATCATGCTCTTGCTAGAAATCCGTGCAGCGGCCCTTATGTTCCCAGTCGCCGTAACGCGTTGGCTCGGGGCCGGGGGAACCGCCGATTTCGGGCGGAGATGGCAACTCCGGACGCGGTGCGGACCTCGTCGGCTCCAAAGTCGGTATTGGGTGCTTGGTATCGTCGTTCATATATCCCATATGTAGGAAAGGCGCACCCCGGCGCCAGGGTTTTACGTGATAACAGCCAGCGTACTGATAGAGTCCAATCGGTCGCAATCGAGGGGTGCGGCAAATGTGTAATGCTCTCTCGCGTCTTGCGTGCTATAAATCTTCCCTGGTGCAGGGGCGTTTTGGGAACCTCAATGACGGCGGAGCGTTGGGCACGTAACCGCGAATGGGACAATATGGCAGATAGTACTTTGCTGAGCTCGACAGGCGCTGCTTCGGCCCGTGGCGTGGCCATTGACCTCTTAGGTGCGGTGCTTCGGCGTCGCCGTCCGTTGGACGACGCAATCGAGGAGGCGCCTGATCTTTCCACCCTGTCAGTGCGGGATCGGGCATTTGCGCGTTTGCTGGTTGCGACCGTGTTGCGCCGGCTTGGACAGATCGATGCGCTGATCGCCTATTGCTTGATGACACCTCTACCACCCCGTGCGGCGCAAGTGCACGACATGCTCCGTCTGGGCATAGCTCAGTTGTTGTTTTTGCGCACGCCGCCTCACGCGGCCGTGGCGACAACCGTCGATCTTGCCGATTCCCGCGGCTTTTCCAGCCACAAAGGCTTAGTGAATGCTGTCCTGCGCCGTTTATCGTCCGACGGGCCTGCATTGGTCGAACGCCAGGATGCTGCGCGGCTCAATACGCCGAAATGGCTTTGGGCGACCTGGGCCGCGGCCTATGGCGAAGACAATGTTCGGCGCATTGCCGAAAGTCATGTGCGTGAGGCGCCGCTCGACATCACGGTCAGCCGAGATCCGGCCGGCTGGGCCGAACGGCTTGAAGCGACGATCCTGCCGACCGGCACGCTCCGGCGTGTGGCCGGCGGGGCGATTGCCAATATGCCCGGCTATACCGAAGGGGCATGGTGGGTCCAGGATGCGGC
>JBAVTK010000231.1:0-1551 GCA_049696095.1 Aliidongia sp.
CGGCGACGCCGTTCACCTGTGTGCGGCCGAGCACCCACACTGTGTTGGTCGGCGCATTAATTTTTTCAACATTCGGCGGCAAGCGCCCTTTCCAACCGGGTCCGACAATTCCGAACCAGCGCGCGTCCGTGCCGCGCGTGCGTTTTCCAGGCATGTCGAAAGTCTCGGTCCAGGCATCCAACAGCTGCATGACATAGTACCGGCCGTGCGTGTCGGGCACATGCAGCAGAATTGGTTCGTGCGACAGATCGAGCCACGCGGTCGAATACAGCGTATCGGCATTCGGCCGGATCACGATGCGGCTGTGTTCGTCAGGAAATGCGCGCGCGTGTACGAAATGGTTGGCGCCCGGCAAGCCGGCTTGCGCGCGTCGCTCTAAATCCGTACGCCGCGTGACATCCAGAAGCACCAAAGGATAGGCAAACGTGTAAGCGCTTGCGGCAATCCCGCGAATTTCGGCCGCCGTCGGGCTCCCGGTTGCGGACGCTGCCGTGCTCGCGCTTGCGAGTGCTGCCGCTACCGTAATCGTCCAAAGGCCGAAAGCGTTCATGACAGTGATTGTGACAGCAGCTTGCGCCCGGATCCAGAAAGCAAGGATCAGGACCCAGTTGCAGGGCGTGCTTTCGATACCTAAGATCGGGGTCTATGAAACTACTGCGCTATGGTCCGCCAAATCACGAAAAACCGGGTCTTATGGACAGCGAGGGCGCTATCCGCGATCTGTCGGCGCATATCGATGACATCTCACCTCGGACAGTGACGCCGCAGGGGTTGGCGCGCCTCGCCGCGTTGAACAGCAAGGAACTCCCGTTGGTTAGCGGCGCTCCGCGATTGGGTGTTCCGGTCAAAGGGATCGGAAAGTTTATTGCAATCGGCTTGAACTACGCGGATCACGCCAAGGAAGCGAATCTTCCAATTCCCGCCGAACCCCCGATGTTCACCAAGGCGATCAGCTGTCTAAACGGCCCCAATGATGATGTCATGTTGCCCAAGGACTCTCTGAAAGGCGATTGGGAGGTCGAATTGGGGCTCATTCTCGGCCGCACGGCCCGATATGCCAGCGAGGAAGAGGCGCTCGATTTGGTGGCCGGCTATGTGATTGCCAATGATGTGTCGGAACGCGCGTTTCAATTGGAGCGTGGCAGCCAGTGGGACAAAGGCAAGGGCTGCGACACATTCGGACCGGTTGGACCTTGGCTCGTAACCGCCGATGAAGTCGGCGACCCGCAAAATCTTGACATGTTTCTGAACGTCAACGGCCGACGCATGCAAACCGGCAATACGCAGCGAATGATTTTTAGCGTGCGGCAGCTGGTAGCCTATGTGAGCCGGTTTATGACGTTGTATCCCGGCGACTTGTTGATCACCGGCACGCCGCCGGGCGTTGGCATGGGTCACAAGCCAAATCCCATTTTCCTCAAGGCCGGCGATGAAATGCATCTAGGAATAGACAAGCTCGGCGAGCAACGCCAGAAAGTAGTTGCGTGGCGCCGCGTGGGCGATGGTGCCGGCGAGCGCTAAAGTGACTGTCAACGCAGGAGACACAGGGCC
>JBAVTK010000232.1:0-37211 GCA_049696095.1 Aliidongia sp.
GGTGCGGTATCGCCCGGCGGGTCGGGTCGGTCGCCGACCGGGAACTCCGCGAGGCCGGCAGTCTTGCCGGTAGTGCCGAGCGGCGCCAGCGGGATCACGGTCACGGCTTCGCTGCCATGGCGGCGAATATAGGCCTGGGTCTCGGTAAAGCCGATCTCATAGGGCTGGTCCGCGACCGGCACCGTCTGAGTGACGCGATTGGTCACCGTGTCGAAGATCGTGACCCGACCCTGGGTCGGGCTGGCGGCGAAACCCCAGCGTCCATCCGGTGTGATGCCGAGCGCTGCCACGCCGGACACGCCGTCGATCCGGGCCAGCGGCTGATCGCGCGCCGGATCGACGACCGCGACCGCATCGCCGAGTGCGACATAGATGGCACCGGCCAGTGTGGACACCGCGAGCGGGCCGGGCGCGGCGCCGACCTCAATCTCGCGGATGCGCGCCAAGCTGGCGAGATCGACGACGCTGATTGTGCCGTCATCCTGATTGGTCGCGAGCAAGAAGCGATCATCGGCCGTGATGGCGAGGCGATGGGCACCGCGTCCGAGCGGGATGCGGGTCAGTTCGGCCAGACTGCCGGGATCGAACGCCACGAGATCGCCGCCGGTCGCGGCAGCACTCCACAGCCGACGGCCATCATGCTGCAACCGCACCGGGCCGGGGCTATCGGGCAAGACCGCCTCGCCGACCCGCCGCCAACGTTCGGTATCGAACATCGCAATGCGGTGCGCCGCCGGTTCGCTGACATAAAGCCGCGGCGGCTCCGGTGCCACCGCCCAATCCGTGCCCGGTGAATCGAGCGCCAACTCGGTGATCGTGCGCGAGCCGTTATAGCCGCCTTGCGGATCGATCACGGTGATGCTCGGGTCGCGGTTGAGAGACAGCAACGCGAAGCCGGTCAAATCGACCTCCGGCTGGGCGACCGGGTTGCTGCCGATGAAGGCGGCGACCTTGCGCGTGCAGGCCTGATCGTCGGTGACGCCGCCGCGCCGATTCAGCGACAGCCAAGCGGCCGGCTTGGCCGCGGTCAGCGGCGTGCCCGCCGTGGCGTCGGACAGATGCAGCGTCAGGCGAACATCATCGCCAGCCCGCAGGCCATCCGGTGCCGCAATCTCCAGATCGATTGCGATGCCTTGATTGACATAATGCTCGACCGCGCCGGCCGGAGCGGTCTGCACCAGAAGTGCCGCGACGATCAACGCGATCATCGGGCACGTCCGGCTTACTCGATCACCCGTCACTGGTCGTTCGAGCGTGCGTCGTCGAGTCGACTGGGCACGAATTGCAAGGCCCGATTTTGCGTACGGTCGAACGCCAGCCTGTCGGCACGGGTAATTTCCACAGGCGCCGGGATCGCCGCTTTGGCGAGGAGCGCCGGTGGCGGCGGCAAGGCCGCCCTGGCTTCGCCGCCATTGTCCGACCGGACGGTCACCTTGGCGGATGCCAGACTCGGCGCCATCGCGGCGAAGGAGAATGCGCCGGTCTCCTGGTTGACCGATGCCTGGCACTCGAACCCCGCACAAGGCGGATCGGTCAGGGCGACATTATGCGCGTATGCGCGCGTTTGCAGATCCTTGGTGACATAGCCATTCAGCACGACTTTGCCCGAATCGCCCAGTTGGTAATCAGTCAAAACCACGACATCGCTGGCCGGCGGGCCGACACGGAATACGCCCCACATGGCGTAATTTCCCGGGGTGACGATGAAGTTGCGATAGAGATAATCGCCTTCCACGCCGGCCTTATCCACGACGAGATTAAGCTCATGGCTTGGGCCGAGGATCGCAGCACCCATGGTTTGCGACAACGGGTTGTCGCCCATGATTGTGCTTTTCTCCCGCCAGGGTTCTTCCTGCCAATGATGGCCGAACACCTCAGGCAGGGTAATGGCGCCGCCCGGATTGACGAACCGGAACCGGACCGGCATCCCGGAAGACGCGGAAAATACCGGCGTCTGCGGGTCGAGCGTGAGGATTGGTGGGTTGGGCGCGCCGGGTCCCAGCACCGTGTTCGAATAGGCGTCGGCAAGATCGGTCGCCAACGGGGCGACCCGATACGGAATCGGTTCCGCCCGGTAGTTCAAACCTTCGCCGACTTGCTGGTGTTTGCCGCCCGGCGGATAGGATGTCTTGTTGATCTCAGACTGCCAAACGCCGACGAACTCGCGGAATGCCGGCGCCGCGCCCTCCTGGAAGATCGTCGCCGCGGCGGCGGTCCCGAGATCGGTTTGCCAGTTGGAGCCCTTCGGTTCGACCACCAAGGCGCCGACCGCGCCAAAGGCCGGTTGTTCGATCGGATCGGCCGATTGCAGATTGACGACCCCCAGTTCCGCGGGAATGAACCGGTCATTCTCGCGATTGCCGGCATACCATGTGTAATCGATCGTATCGCCCGGTGCCGCGGTCCGATCGGGGTTGTTGCCGATCCGCGTCCCGTCGCTGCTCAGGACATTACCCTCCAGCATTTGGGCATGGAGCCCGACACGCGCCGAGGGGTAGATCGAAACCGGCGCCATGCCGCTCGACGGAAACGTATCAGGGTTGGAACTGACGAAGATCGGGTCGCCATGGACATTCTTCTCGGTCGGGTCGAGTCGGTTGGTCAGGGCAACATGGACGCACTCACCCGCGGCGACGCGCAAGATCAGCGGCTCGATCGGCGCATCGTTTTTCAGCCGATAGCTGCCGGAAATCTTCTCAAGATTACTGGACAGAACATACATCAGCGCATCCGGCTGGGTGATCGGACCGGTACTGCGTGAGTTGTAGGTGAGTGTCTGTTTGGCAAGCACGCTCTTCGCAGTGACGGCGGTGATTTTGAAGTCGCGCTCCGGCGCACCGATCGGACAAATCGGCGGTTCGCCGGCCGTGACAACCGCCGGGTTGTTCGGCAGTGTCGGCAGAGTTTCCTGGGGGCGGTTATATGCGCGCATGATGCCCCACAGGCCCTGCTCCTGATCGGTGAAAGTGGCACCGGCCTGATAGAGGTAATCCTGGTCGTTATCGCCCGAACGGGCCGGCGGGACCGTAAACAACATTTCGAAATGTTCGGAAATTCCCATGGGCTGGGCCGCGACATGGCCCGAATTCTCATAAGATGGTTCGGTCAGCCATTTCACCCCATGCATCGCGAAGGTGTGATTTTCCGCATGAGCGCCGACCAAAACACGAATCTGCACGCGGTCATTGGGATAGGCCCGCAGCAGCGGCGTATAGGGGTCCATGCCCGCGGCACCGATGAACCCGCCTGGATAGGTTACGTTCGAGGCCGCATCTTCCGGCCATAGTTTCTGGGTATTCGGTGGTTGGGTATTGAGGATCGGTGTCTTGCGCTCGATCGAGGCATAGCCGAGTGCCAAATCCTCTGCCGCATCGGCCGGGTTATGAGTCGGCACAGGAACGGTTGAGGCGAGCGACGCGAGGGCAAGCGGTGCCGGAGCGACCCGCAGCGGCAGCGGCTCGCTGCGATAATTCAAACTGGCAACGCCGGGAACCGGTGCCGGAGAGCTGACCAGTTGTGGTGTCAGCTGCGGTGCCGGCGTCGGCCGCGGGTCGTCTTCTGCCGGCACAGCAACCGGCCGGTTCAGCGCTGCTGTCTGATTCGCCCAGCCCCAGACCGGTGTCCCGGCAGTCGGCGCTTTATTGGTCCGGCAATCATAGGGATCGGTCGCAGCGGGTTCGGCTTTCAGCGCTGGACGAGCTTCGTCCGGTCCGCATGGATAGGGCGTCGCGTGGTGAACGCTCGCCGCGGTATAGGCGAGCTGCATGTCTTGAAACTCAAGGGCAAACTCGCGATAGCTTTGCTGGATATCCGCCGTCTGCACATCGGCCGCCCAACTGGTCGGGCCGCCATCGGGCCGTGTGCCCATCGGCACATTGGTGTGGACCGTTTGCGTGTCGGGGTCGGTCTCGGCCGGAATACGCCAATCCGAGCCTTTGGGCTCCACGACCAATCCGCTATAGAGGCCGGTCTGCTGATGAGTTGACGGGCCGAAATGATCATGGGTGAAGACGGTCCGCAAGGTCCGATCATTGCCCTGGTGGTCGACCACCGGATCGGCCCACCAGCGCTCGACCGTGGTTTGCGCACCGTCCCAGTTCTGACCGGCCGGTGCTGTGCCAAAGATCGCGGGCGCCGGTTTGGCAACCGGACAATTGAAGGAAATCGAGTTCGGATCGCGGCAAAGTTTGGCGTTGGCGTGGCGGATCGCCTTGATCTCGTCCCGCACCGCTTCGCCGCTGAGCGAGCCGGCTTCGTAATTATAGCCGTTCGCGGCACCGTCCGACGAGGTGACGTCGAACTTGACCAGATGAATATGCTGCCCGATCACATCGGTCGGGGTGCGCACCTCGAAATCATCCAGCTCGTAATAGGCCGGGACCAAATTGGTCTGCCAGAATTCGATCGTTTCGCCTGAATTGGCGCGGAAGAACAGCGGTTCCGGCGCGCGCTTTCCGGTGACGGTCGGTTTGACATCCTGCCAGAGCGCCTCGAAGCGCTGCTGTGGATAGTGCCAGCCGGCCTTGTTGTTGACGACATCCATCTGGATATCGGCCGCTTTGTAGATGCGGCTCGACTTCTTCAAATCGCCGACCGGTTTCGGGTCAGCGAGATCGGTGCAGGGCGTTGCACCCTTGCTGCCCCAGGATGGGTTGGCATAGGGAGCGCCGGGCACGGCCGGGCCGCCATTCAGCAGATATGCCGCCTTGGTGCCTTCGGGCGTGAAACTGGCATGCTCGCAAATGCTGTGGCTCTTCATGGCCAGCTTTTCGATCGGCGTGCCCGTTTCATTGAGCTGAACCGCCGTGACGCTGTCGAGATCCTTGCTGAAATCCCAGAGATTATAATGGTCGTTGGACACTTCGCCGGCCAATGTGACATGGCGTGCGAGGCCGCCATCGAGATAGGCGGTCTGGCCCGTCGGCTGTTTCGTGTCGTCAGGGGCATAGCCGAGCGGCGGATGTGGCGCGCGCTGGCCGGCGACGCCGGGAACATAGAACGGATATCCCGGATCCCGTCCGGCCGTAAAATCATCCTTCGCGATATAGGCGACCTCACCGCTGATCGTTCGGTAATCGACGATTGGGCAAGCGCCTCGGCCGTCGAGCACTTGCTGCCCATTCCATTTTTGGTCGACCGGGCACAGCTTGGTCTTCGCCGGCATCGGCGCCATGGCCAGAGTCGGCAGCGGCACGATCGCCGGGATCGGCGCACCGTTCCGGAACTGGCCGTCCGGCAGGGCGCGGGTGAATTTCGGGGCGGGGTCCTTGTTCAGATCGGTGCCGCCTTCGAAGACATCGTGATTGCGCCACATGCCCCACATGCCGGCGGCGAAATGCGGATAGAAGTGGCAGTGGAAAATCGCGTCGCCCGGCGTCCGGTTGCGGTTGCCGCTGCCGTCGTAATCGATTTCCTGCGTAAAGGCCGAGCCTGGGCTGATGAGCTGGCTGTCGAGATAGGTGCTGGTGTCGCTGTTCGGGGTGTGCAGCCATTGATGCGCATGCAAATGATGCAAATGGGTGACAAGTTGTCCGGCATGCACGATGCGGAAGATCACCCGGTCGCCAATATAGCTGTGATAGACATTGGACGGATCGTCCGGATATTTTACCGAATCGTCGTTGGTGAGGACCGTCTTCGGCTCATAGGGCACAGGTCGTGGCTGCGGGACCGGCTGCAACCCCTCAGGCTTGCCGACCAACGTGGCCGGATCACCGACCGCCCAGGAACTGAGGAAGAATTCCTCGAAGCGGCATTCGACGCATCCCCCCTCGGGTCCGACGCCCAAGCGGTTGGCCAGGATTTCGCTGCCGATGCCGTCCGAGCCGTAATTGATGGCGAAGGCGTCGGCGCCCTTCCCCATGACGTATTTCGTATCCTCCGCATTGTAAACTGTGGCGAATGCCTGATCCACGTTGAAGGCGTCGTGGTAATGCTGCACGAATTCGCGATAGGGCTCGCGCCGGTTCGGTTCGACCGGATTGGACACCAAGGACGGATCCTTGTCCGATTCCGGAAAACGCCCGGCCTGCGGCCCGGTGATCAAGGCGGTCAGATCGCCATGATACGTCACCAATTCGTCGCCGACCGCGACGCATTTGCCATTTTCCTGTTTGTATCGCCGGTCAACCATGCGCAGGATCGGCGTGCAACTGCCATCCGCTTCCTTGCGTAAGGCGCCATAATTCAGGATCGGATGGAGATCGGCGCTGAGCCGCGTGGTCGCGGCATCCAGATCGACCTTGGTGACCTGGCTGCGATACCATTCGGCCGATGCCGGCTCGACCACGACACTGCCGAACAAACCGGCGGAGAGCTGACCGCCGACCCCGCCTCCGGAAAAATTGGTGCTGGCATTGGCGGCGGTGCTGTACATCAGAAACACACCCTCGGCCGGGGCGCGCAGCGTATAGTCGATTTTCTCTCCAGGGGCGACAAGGCTCGACGGGTTGGCCCCGACGAAGGAACCGTCGCCCAGGGTGGCGTCCACATTGCCCTCTTCCATACCGGCAACATGCACGCCGGCCGCACGCGTACAGGTCTGCCCGTTTCGCAGGGTCTTTTCTTGTCCAACTAGGGTAACCGTTGGATCGCAGGGCATCTTGGTCTGCTTCTTTGGGTCTTTTAACGTTACCTCCGGTCCCTCCAGCGCGTTTGGCGCGAGCAAGTTCTGAAACCGGATATGCAGGCAATCGCCGACCCGCGCACGCAGCACCAGCGGTCGGGGGCGATGGTTGGGGTTGAGCCGGGCATGACCAGCCGAAATCTCGCCATCCTTCGCATCCGAGACGATGTCGCGGCGCAGCGCATAGATCATTCCACCCGGCATGTTAGCCCCAAGCCGATTGAAAAAGATCGGCTGATCGATCGCCACGACATCCGCGTCGATCGTATTGGCGCAAAGCCGCGCATCGCCGTTCGGCGCATCGGCGCCAGCGCGGGCGGCCGTGGCACAGAGCACGGCTGCTGTCAGCGTGAACGATGTCAGCGCCGCGATGTAGAGATTTCTCATGTCGGAACTCCCCCCGGTCTCACCCTTCGGCGGTAGATCATGCCGATGGGTTGCGAGATTCCGCTGAGAATTACCCGAACTGTGGTCATATGTCAATAATGGCGCGACCATAGGTTATGCGCATCGGTGTCAGGAGATCGGTTGGCCTGCACTATCCGCCCACCGCGCCATGAGTTCGTTGCTGGGCCGCGTCGTGTCGATGACCTTGTGGGCCGACGCGATGCCGGCGACCGGCAACCCGTCTGGGGCAAGCAGGCCGATTTGGACCAGCACCGAGGCTTGATCCCAATAGATGTGCTCGTGCGCAACCTTGCCCCCGACGAAGCGCACGATCGCGACCAGTGGAATCTCGACGCGTCGGCCGGTTGGGGCGATCCCCGGCAGCATCCAGTCGATTTCGCTGGTGTGCGTGAATTTGAACAGCATCTCATCGACGATTTGGTCGGTGCCGACAGTTCGGCTGATCGGTGCCAGCTCGGTGTCGGGCGGATTGCGCCCGATGAAATGGTATTTGTAGAAACGCTTGAGCTGGTCGTGACCGACACCGCCGGTCATGGTCGGCACATGGTTCACATAGGGTTCGGCAACCATGGTCGCCATGGTGGCATCGACATCGCGGGTTTCAAACTCATACCGGCAATGCGCTTCCCAAAGAGAGACGAGATCGTGGTCGGGCATGGGCGTCCTTCCTGCATGATGCTGCGCCAACGAAGCTTCAGCGATACAGGCGAACATATGACGCGGTCTATGTAATTTTACGCGCTTGCCGCAACGGTCCTCAGCTCGAAATGGTCAATTGCGCGACTCGAACAGATTGCGCAGAGTATCCAGGACACCGGGGCGCTGGCGCGCATCGGCGAGAGCGGCCAGAAAGGTTTCGACCCATCGATTGATATCGTGCTCCATGATATGCGCCAGCATTTGCGCGTGCCGCTCGATGCGTTCTTGCAACGGCATGGCGAGGGCCTGGGCGATCGCCTCGGCCATCGCCTGGGGCTCATGTGGATTGACCAGCAGAGCGGCGTCGAGTTCTTCGGCGGCACCCGCGAAGCGTGACAGGATGAGGACGCCTGGATCCTGCGGATCCTGGGCCGCGACATATTCCTTGGCGACGAGATTCATGCCGTCGCGCAACGGCGTGACCAGCCCGACATGAGCCGACCGGTAGAGGCCGGCGAGCGAGGCGCGCGAATAGGACCGGTTGACATAACGGATCGGCGTCCAATCCGCTTCACCGTGACGACCGTTGATCTGGCCGACCAGACCGCTCACCATCCGGTCCATCTCGGCATATTCGGGCACCTCGACCCGGCTTTTCGGCGTGATCTGGAGCAGCGTGACCGCGCCCAGCCATTCAGGATGCGCATCGAGAAAATGGCCGAACGCCTGAAGGCGGTGGGTAATGCCCTTGGAATAATCCAGGCGATCGACACCCAGGATAAGCCGCTTGCCGGCGAGGCTCTGGCGCAGCCCGACGATGAGCGGCGAGCGGACCGCCGTGCGGGCGGCGCGCGCGATGACGCGCGTGTTGATACTGACCGGCAATGCGCGGACCTGAATCCGCAGCCCCTCCCCCTCAAAGACGCCTCGGCCGCGTTGAGCAAGCCCAGCGACATGGGTAAAGTAACGGCCCAGATTCTCGGCATCCTGACGGGTCTGCAATCCGATGAGATCGTAATGGGTGAGCGCGCCCATGGTTTCACCGTGCTGCGGCAACGCCTGGAGAATATCCGATGGCGGACAGGGGACATGGAGGAAGAAACCGATGGCGTTGTCGTGACCGAGCGCACGCAACTCCTTGGCAAGCGGCAGCAAATGATAATCATGGACCCAGATCACATCGTCCGGTTCGATGAATTTCGACAGAGATTGGGCAAAACGGGCGTTGACCCGCAGATAGCCGCTGAGATCGCCGGCACTGAATTCCGCTAAATCGACTCGATAATGCAGAATCGGCCAAAGGACGCGGTTGGCAAAGCCGCTGTAATATTCTTCGTAATCGGCCGCAGTAAGGTCGAGCGTGACAAAGGTACGGTTGCGCCGATGGACGATATGGGGCGGCGCAGCGGTGTCGCGATCGGTCACCTGGCCGCTCCAGCCGAACCAGATTCCGTCGTAGCGCCGCAGGACCGCATCAACGGCGACCACAAGCCCGCCGGCCTGGCGCGGACCGTCCGGATCCGGAATCACGACCCGGTTCGACACTAGCAGGACGCGTGACACTGCCTCCCCTCCTTCGTGCAGGGGTGAAGTCTGAAGTCTGACGGGTTCGACGGAAGCAATTCTCATCGGGTGATCTCCTGGAGAGATCCAAACGCATTCAGGCGGATATTGTATCCAATAAATGCCCGAATGCGGTTTGCGTTCATCCCTTTTGAAAGGCTCGAATGTAATCGATCTCGAAATGGCCGGGAAATGGCGTGGTCTCGTCGGGATCGGGGATGAAATGCGGGTCGCGATTGCCGAGCGCCAGATTGGCAAGAATGTACATATCCTCGTCAATCTCGTTCGGCTGCTGCCAGACCGGCCGGCCGTCGAGCGACCAGACCAACCGATCCGGCGTCCATTCGAGGCCATAGATGTGGAAACCGTCGCCGACCGAGATGGCGTGCTCGATCCATTTGTCGGCCCCGCGATGCCGTTCGAGGACGACACCGAGATGGACCGCATCGGGTCGAGCACCGGACCCTTCGAAAACATCGATCTCGGGTGGCCAGGCGGCGCGCTTGGGCAGAAGCCAGAAGGCCGGCCAAAAGCCCCTGCCGATCGGCAACTTCGCCCGCATCTCGAAATAGCCGTAGGTCTGCCAATGCGTCAGTTCGCTGGTAATGCAGCCCGAAGTATATTTGAAAGTGAGGATAGAGGGGCTGACCGCGACCGGGTCGGCGCGGTCCGCGGTGATGGTCAAGACGCCATTGCGGATCGAAAAAGGCTGGACACCCAGCGGCTGTGCCGCCTTGCCGCGAAATTTGGGGTCCATATAGATCTGTTTTTCCTGGTTGATCACGGTGAATCGATCCTGCCGATAACGGCTGCGCCAGGCCGGCGCCCCAGGACGGCCACCAATGGCGGTTTCGTTGATTCGCGACAGGTCGGGATCGTCGAAATCATCGCCGAAAACCAACTTGTAGCCCTCCGGCACGACGCTGGGCTGAGCGGCAATGGCGCGTCCTGCCGGCGCGACAAAGGCCGCCGCCATCGCGGCCAACACGGAGCGGCGGCCGATCATGCCGTCGCACGGCGGGTAACGGTATCGGCCAGGCGCTGTTCCCATGCCAGCGCGGTTTCGATGATGACGCCGAGATCGTCATGGCGCGGCCGCCAATCGAGAACCGCCCGCAGACGATCGGCCGCGGCGACCAGCTTGGGTGGATCGCCCGGCCGGCGCGGTGCCGATTGGGTCGGCAAATGCCAACCGCTGATTTGGCCGATCTTATCGATCACCTCGCGTACCGAAACGCCGCGACCATAGCCGCAATTGAGAATCTGGCTGGCGCAACCGCGCTCGAGATGATCGAGAGCACGGACATGGGCGTCGGCAAGGTCTGTGACGTGAATGTAATCGCGGATGCAGGTGCCGTCCGGCGTGTCGTAATCCTCGCCGAAAATCAACAGCGCGGGCCGCCGGCCCAGTGCGACCTGGGTCGCAACATTGATCAGATGGGTCGCCATCGGCCGGCATTCGCCGGTCCGGCGGGCCGGATCCGCTCCCGCCACGTTGAAATAACGCAGAATCACATAATTCAGCCCGCTCGCGGCCGCCGCATCGCGCAGCATGATCTCGGTCATGAGCTTCGAGGCGCCATAGGGATTGATCGGTACGGTCGGCGCGGTTTCGGTGATCGGCTGCGCGGCCGGGATGCCATAGACCGCGGCCGTCGAGGAAAAGATGAAACTCGTCACCCCGGCGGCGATTGAGGCCGCGATCAGGGCGTGGCTGTTGACGGTGTTATTCGCGTAATAGCCGAGCGGATCCTCCATCGATCGCGCGACCAAGACGCTGCCGGCAAAATGCATGACGGCGCCGATCGCGTTCTCGCGAAGCAGCGACTCGACGAGCCGCCGATCGCCGACATCGCCCACGATCAGCCGCACCGAAGCCGGCAGCGCCTCGCGCCGACCGCTCGACAAATCGTCGAGCACGACGACCTGATAACCGGCATCGTTCAAGGCCCAGACGACGTGGCTGCCGATATAGCCGGCGCCACCGGTGACCAGCACGGGGGTCGAAGGATTCGGTTGCAACATTCGGGAAAACCTCTCTGTCCAGTCCGTCAACAATTTGTCCGGCAAATCATTCCCCACGCCGGATCGAAGCCGCCGGTGTCCAGATCTGAAACGTCCGGCCGCGGAGAGATTGCACCACCCCGGCGGCCGCCCCGGCAAGGGCCGCCAAAATCTCACCGATCGCGGCCCAGGGCCGCCATTGATAACGCGCGGCCAACCATAGCGTGGCAATACCGCCCGCCGCCGCGGCCACGACCGAGACCGGTGGCACGCCCAGCAGAATCAACACCGTGCCGGTACACGCCGCCGAGACCGACAGGCTGAACCCGGAGAGCCAGCGCAGCAATTTATGCGACAGATATAGATATAAGATCAGCGCTGGCAACCGCCGCAGCCGCGGCCACAGCACCCGGTGGACATTGAATGCCTGACAGGAAATACGGATTTTCCGGCGGAATTCTTCGGCCGGTGCCGTAACCGACGCTTCGTAGGCCATCGCGTCCTCGGCCCGCACGACCCGATAACCGTCGCACAAGATCGACAGCGAGACGAACATGTCGTCGATCAGCCAGACCGGCACCGGGCGATGAAGCCGGCGGCGGACGGCAAACAGCGACCCGTCCGCCCCCATGACTGCGCCCAAACCGCTTTCGAAGCGCTTGACCAGTTCTTCCAAGCGCCAATAAAGCGAGCCGACCTTGGCTGTCGCCGTCGCCGCGCCGTTGGTATAGACGAGATGTCCACAAACACAGCCGATTTCGGGGTCGCGGAACGGCCGCGCGAGCGCGTCGATCGCCGCTGGATCGATCAGGACATTGGCATCGGTAAAGACGATGATATCGGCCTTGCTCGCCGCGACCAGCAGATTCATGCCGTGCGTCTTGCCATGGCGTCCGGCCGACACGATGATCGTCGCGCGATCGGCGAACGGCGCCAGCAACATCGCCGTCCGGTCGCTGGAACCGTCGACATAGATCAGAATGTCGAGTTGACCGCGCCGCTCGCGCAGTTCCAGTAAATTGACCATTTTGCGTTCGATGCAGGCTTCCTCATTATATGCACACATACAGACCGCGAGCCGAGGTGGCGTCGGGCGTGGCCGAACTGTCGGGAGCGCCCGTTTCCGGCGCTTAAGAAACCGCAGGCTGAGCGGGTAGGTGATGAAAGGATGCGTTGCCAGCACCATGAAAAACAGCGCGGCGGCGCCGAGCAGGACCACGACCATTTGTGAGCCTCGCTCAGTAAGCGCCGCCGCGGCGCAGAACGACGCCGACCGTGCGGATCAGGATTACGAAATCGCCGCCGAACGAGCAGGTCCGCGCATAGCGCCGATCGATCGCAACCCGCTCGGCATAGTCGATATCGTTGCGCCCACTGACCTGCCACAGGCCAGTGAGACCGGGACGGCAGGCGGCATAATCGGCGAATGCCGCGCCGTAACGGCCGATTTCGTCGGTAACGATCGGACGCGGACCGACCAGACTCATATCGCCCATGATGACATTAAACAGTTGCGGCAGCTCATCCAGACTGGTTTTGCGCAGAAAGCGGCCGAGCGAGGTGATCCGCGGATCGTTGCGCAGCTTGAAATCGCGCGCCCATTCCCGTCGCGCCTGCGGATCCGAAGCCAGGGTACGGGCCAGCGCAGCCTCGGCATCGACGACCATGGATCGGAACTTCCAGCATCTGAAACTCCGGCCACCGGCACCGATCCGACGATGGCCAAACAGAACGGGGCCGCCGTCACGCGAAATCAGCGCGGCCAGCAGCAGAAACAACGGAGCAAATGCAACAGACAGCAGCAGACCTCCTACAATATCCAATACGCGTTTCAACCGATTGTCTATCGGTGCCCGATCCGGTCCGGCAGAATAAGTCATCTCCCGCAGCACAGATCCCAACCCGATCAACATTGGATCGACTTCGGACTCGTGGTGAACCGGATCTATTCCAGAAATTTTTTGACGCGCTACAGTGTTGTCGTGCAAAATCGAATTTTGCATCACTCTGCCCTCATCATCTGTCATCGAATGAACGTCTTTATAAATCTACGCAATTCTCTAACTGAGATTTGCTACTTTAAGTGATATTAACTACAACATATCGAAATTATTTTAGTTGAGCGCGTGGCATTTTTGCGAAACTTGAGGGATCAATCACTCCAAAAACTGATGAAGGAACACGACATTTCGGGTTAAACACACCAATCCTTCATCGGGGGATCGATATCGAGCTTTGTTCCACAAAGGACATTCTCGCCATAACATGGCCCTGATAATGTTATGGATCATTCCATGAGTTTTATGCGTAAACCCCGTAGAATCCGCCTCGCCTCCGGCAGCTGCCGTCGCCACTTTTCCTTTCTCATCAATCGGGACCAGCATTTTGCAGATCAGAGACAGGATCGCTGTCGCGCGACGTATCGGGATTTTTGCGGTGCGACCGCAGTGGCAATGGCCATTGAGTCTGGGAATTATGGTTTTGCTCGGCAGCACACTGCCGGGACTGGCGCAGCAAGTGCTTCCAGCGCCGACGGACGAACTCCGCCCGAACGAGCTGCTTCAGGATCGGTATGATCGCCGCGGCCAAATCCCGACGATCGACGCGTATCCTGTCCAGGTTACGGCACTCGCCGATGCCGATCTCGGCTTCAACGACAATATTTTCGCCCAGTCGACCGGGCTTAAATCCGATTTCTTTTTCGATGTCGGCGCCAAGCTTCACACCAACTATCAGCGCGATGCGTTTACCGCCGTGCTCGATACCTCGGTGCTCGATCATCAATTCGTGACACTGACGACCGAGAATTTTTGGGAAGCCAATGCCCGCCTATCGCTGCATGAGGCGCTGACCGACGATTTCGCCTATCTTTTTCAAGGCGGCGTGCAACGGCTGGCCGTGCCGCGCACCGATCCCAACCCGATCAATGGCCGCACTCCGGCAACATATCTGCTGTTCGACGCGTTGCCCGGCGTGTCGTTCGGCAGCGGCCAGGGCAATTTGCTCACCCTAAGCCTCGGCTACGATCAGACGATCTTCGACAATATCCAAGGGCTGAACGGCCCGGTCGATGCGACCCAGCGCAATCGAACGGAGTTTCTGGCCGATCTCAGGCTGGATCACTTCTTTTTCGGCCAGCAGGAGGTCTTTGTCGAATTGCGGCCCGACACGCGGAATTATCAGCAGAAATTCGACTCGTCCGGCTTTCTCCAATCGAGCAATGGCGGCCGCGCCGATACCGGTTTCGTGTTCGATCTGAATTCGTTGTTCCTGATCACCGTTTCCGGCGGCTGGCAGCAGCAGGACTATGCCGAGCCGCGTTTCGGCGCGATCGGCGTGCCGGATGCGACGGTCGATGTCCGCTGGTCGCCGACGCTGCTCACCCAGCTCGATGCGAAATACATTCATGAATATGCTGAGGATATCGACGTCAACGCGCCGATCAACAGTCCGGGCTACACCCACAATGAGGGTATCCTCGCGCTTCAGCACGAGTTGCGTCGCGACATTCTGCTGAGCCTGCTGGTCAGCGACGATTTTCGGGATCTGGAACGTTCACCGACTCGCTTCAACCTCGTCGATGTCGGCCCCAAGGTGCAATACCGGCTGGCCGAAGGCATCTCCCTCGCTCTCAATTACGACCATGTTCAGCTCAGCTCGAACATCGCGACGCATTATTCGGACGATATCGCGCTTTTCACCGTGAAAAAGCAGTTCTAACCGGCCTGCCGTCTGGGCCGAAGGGAGGTAATAATGATGGGGATACGCTCAACCGGTTTCATGGCCTTGCTCATCCTCGGATTGGCCGGCTGCGCCGCCCCACCGGCTGCACCGGGGGCGCAAGTTGGGAGCGGCCTGGATCGGCTGCGTCCGGGCGATACCGTCACCATCACCGTCTTCGGCCAGAACGACCTGACCGGCGAACAGGTGATCGATAGCCATGGCGAGGTTTCGGTGCTGCTGGCCGGGCGGACGAAACTCGCCGGCCTGACCCCAGCGGAGGCCGAGGCGACGCTGACGCGCCAGCTCGGCCATGGTGTCATCGTCAATCCCAGCGTGGCGGTCGTCGTCACCCACCGCCTGCCGGTCTATGTGGTCGGCGAGGTGACCAAGCCCGGAAGCTATGACTGGTCGAACGATTTGCGCGTCATCAGCGTGGTTGCCCAGGCCGGTGGCTTCACCTATCGCGCAAAGAAAAGCGAGGTGCGGGTAATCCGCTACGACGATCCGTCCAAGGCCGAACTCCCGGCCGACCAATCTACCTGGGTCGGACCGGGAGACACGGTCATTGTGCCGGAGCGGTGGTTCTAGCACTCACCCGGCCGGCGCGGTCACGATCAGCTTGCTGATCGTGGTCCCGGCCGGGCTGATGTTGCGAATGCGGATGCCGTGCAGGCCACCCGCGATCGGCCCGGTCCAACTGCCGGTGCCGACCAACACATTGTCGAGCAGGATTTGCACGGTCGGTCTCGGCGCGTCGGTCGTGATCGTGAAATTGCCGGCCTTCGCCGCCGTAACGCTGAAGCCGATGAAATCGCCGACATTGCTCATCAGCCCGCTGGTCAGGCCGGAGGTCGTCACCCCGAAGACCGACAGCACCGGGAACGTGCCAGGCACATGACCGGTGATCTGCGCCGCCGGACGGGTTGCCCCGGCCATTTGCATGACCGCCGCGATCTTGGGCGTTGCCGCTTCGTTGATCGTGGGATTGGCCAGGCCATAGGCGGTGGCACCGGCCGCATCGAAGACAAAGGGATAACCGCCGCCATCGCGGAAGAACTCGCCGATCGCCGCCGCGGCCGGTGCCATGGCCGCCGGATCGACATTCGCGGCCAGTTGCAGCGCCGACGGATTATCGCCACCGACCTCGAAGCCGCCCTCGTAACCCATTTCATGCAGACCGAACGGTGTTGCCCAAAGCGTATCGAGTTCGGTCGATGGGTTGGTGACGCCCGAGGCCAGGATTGCCGATATGCTGGTCAAACCCTGATTCTTGGGCGTGATGTACCAACCGGCGCCGCCGCCCCACAGATAATATTGCGCGGGGTGCGGCACCGGCACATGCGACCGGCCGTCGGCATTGTCGTACCAGGCTTCGAGAAATCCCAGCCCGACCGCCGCGGTCATGTTGGTGTCGCCATATTGCCATTCGAAGACCGGACGAATCCGCGTCATCATCCCGCCATCGCCCCAGACGCCGCGGAACAGATCGCTGATCTGTGCAGTACGCTCGACCACGCGGCGCCGTTCCCAGGTGAACCAGCTCGTAGAGCCATCATAGGCCAGCGGCGAATTACCCGCCGCCACCTCGGCCTCGGCCAGCTTGATATTCTCATTATACTGGGTAAAGGCGCTGTTCCAGATCTCGTTGGAATATTCGATATAGGCCTTGAGATTGGAATTGAGCGGCGGATAGGCCGGATTGGCCTGCGGACCGGTATAAGGCGTCGTTCCGTCACTGCCATAGGCCAGCAATTGCGCGAGCTTGGTAACATAATCGTCGTCGGCCAGAAGCGGCACGTTGATCCAGACATCCTTGCCGGTCTCGTTCGCGATGATCACGAGATTTTCCAGCGATCCACCTTTGCCCTGCCAGCCATAGCCGGCGACCGATTGGAACTGCGTGGCATCGCCCGGCTTGACCCGATCGGTCCATTGGCTCTGCTGATTGCCATTGGTCGCGAGGTAATCCATGAAGCGGATACCGGTGAATCCGGCGGCAAACGCCTTGAACTGTGCCCCGATCACCGCCCCGGCCGGATGGCTCTGGCTGGCGCCGGGCTGAAGCGGCCGCATAATATGCAGCCCGGTGATGCCGGACCCGACCGCGGCCTGGGCTGAGCGGCGCGTCTGGCCAAATCCCAGGCTCGCCGCCACATCGCCGGCCGCCGTGACCCGCCATTGCGCGCTCGTGATATTGGTCGTGGAATTATAGCCGGTGCCGGCCGGCAGCACCGTGCCGTAACTGACGCCATCGACCGAGAAGCTGCCGATCCCGGCCCAATCGGTCAGCTTTGCCTGACCGCTAAAGCTGAGACTGTAGGTGCCGTTCATCTCACGCCCGCTGGTCCAAAGCGGCAGGCTGGCATCGGTCATCGGCCAGCCATTCGCATCGAGCGGAACCGCGGCATTTTGATTGGAGTAGCCGGCGAACGCCTTGGCTTCCTTGGCAATGTCGGCCAGCATATTACCCGGCTCGCCCGCCATCATGGCCGGTGCGTTGACGCCGATCGGTGTCGCCGGTTCGATGATTTGCCGGGGCACGCTCGGGCTGGCCCAGGCCAGGCTGAGATTGCCGGTCTTGCCTGGCTGGATATAGTCGAGCTGGATTTCATAGAGCTGGCCGGCGGTGAGGGCGAGGCTCGCCTCGGCCGTGGCGGCACCGTTCGACATCGGCACCAGAACATTCCAGGCCGCGGCCCCGACCGGCCGAATCAGCAGATCGGCGCTGCCGCCGGCATCGAGAAAAAACTGATAGGTTTCGCTCGTCGATGCGACGATCTGGCCCTGCCAGCGCGCCGAGAAATTCTGCCATCCCCGGCTGTCGAAGGCCGGCGCGGGCGAACCGCCCGGCCCGGCCGCATTCCAGACGAAATCGAGCCTGACATCGCGACGCTCGAAGGCCGGAGCCGAAACCCCGCCAGCGCCCGGCGCATAGACCCCTAAAAACCCGCCACCGGTCACACCCTGCCCGATCGCGGTGCCGCCCGCCAGCATCGCCGCCACGCCTAGCATCGCCGCGCGCGCGCGCCCCTTCAACCGTTTCAATTCCCCGTCTCCATGGCTGACGTTCAAAGTCGAACGCCTCCGGCAGCCGCTTTCAGCGGCCTGAAGTCAGGAACTTGCGGTGAAGATTGCGGCTCTTCCCAGCACCGGAGCGTTTCCAGGGCCGGGGTATAAAATACGCCGATTAACAGCATCTGAACCGATACTGATCGGATATGTTAATATCCATTACATTAACAATATTTGTAAAATTTTATTCACCATAAGTGGCTTGCGATGATTGTTCATTTCTAATTTTCCGATAGAGTTCGGTGGTCGTCTCGGCGATCTGGCGCCAAGTGGGGATCGAGCCGGCGAGTGCGCGGATCGCGTCGGCCATCGCACTTCGCGTCTCCGGCTCGCAAACCAGGCGCGTCATCGCGGCGGCGAGACCGTCGATGTCGCCCGGCGGCACCAGCAACCCGTGTCTTCCATGCTCCAGCAATTCGGCGAACCCGCCGATATTCGAGGCCAGCATCGGCCGGCTGGTCTTGAGCGCCGCCATCAGCACGCCGCTCATGTCGATTTCGCGGTAGGGAAAGACCAGCACATCGGCCGCGGCGAACATCGCGTGCATTTCGGTGTCCGGGACGAAGCGGAACTCGCAGCGCACGGCACCACCCAGCATTGCAGCGGCGTCGGTCAATGATTTCGTGTCCATATAGGGTTTGCCGACGATCAGCACTTCGCAGCGTGCCCGGATCGCCGGCGCCAGCCGACGCGCCGCCTCGATCAGCAGATCGGCCCCTTTATAGGGTTTCACCTTGCCGAACAGCAGAAAGCGCACCTTTCCAGCGCCGCTCGCGGGCGGTGCCGCCGGTTCGTCGTGATCGAGAAAACCATGGGCGATCTTGCTCAGCTTGGCCGGCGCCAGCCGATGGCCGATCAGGCGTCGCCGCGCCTGTTCGGTGTGGATGATGATCCGGTCGAACCGCCCAAGGCTCTCGATCGCGCCATAGTGCTGAAGTGCTGCACCAGCATTGCCGTTGAACGGTTCGGAATCATGGGCCGTGACGACAAGCGGCGCGATCCGCCGGAGCCGGGCCAGGAAGGCGCGATCGACGATCGGCAGCGGCAGCCACTGGAAATGGATGATGTCCGGCCGCTCGCGCTCCAACGTCTCGGCCAGCCGCCACATGCCGCGCAGATGGGCCAGCCCCTTGGCCGCCTTGCCGAGGCCGGCCGGCCAGCGCTCGGCGCCAAGCGCCGCCAATTCGCCGTAGAAATGCGGGCGCAAGAGCGGCGGCGGCACTTGATCGGCCGGGAGCGCGGTGCCGAACCGTTCGACGCGATGGCCGACCTCGGCCAAGCCGCCGGCCAATTTGAGATCATAAGGCAGGGTGAAGAGCGACGGGTCGATGAGGGCGATATGCATGATCAGGGCGGCGCCATGCCGAAGCGAATCATCGCGGTGAAGGCGCTGCCGCCGGTGCGGCGGATGCGGTAGACTGTGCGCTTGCCCGGCCCGGCCAGATGCAGCGCCGCGATCGGCCGATAGGGCGGATAAGGCTCGCAGAACTCGCACCGCTCATCGTTCCACATCGGCACGCCGCGGTCGCAGATCCAATTGGCGTTGGCCGGCAGAATCTCGGTCGGCAGCCGATCCTGATAGATCGCCTGATTGAGCGCGAACTGGTCATGCGGCGTCAACTTGCCGGTCCGCCGGATCGCCGCGCGGTAGCGCTCGGCCCAGGCTTGCCAATGCGGCGCATCGACCCGAATGGCGAACAGGCCGGCATTGAGGTGCGGCCGGGTCATGAGCCAGGCGCCGCGCACGATGCCGTAGCCCAGCAGGAAATGCTTTGCGGTCCACAGGAACAAGGCACGCTGGAAGCGATAGCCGCGCTCACTCTCATGCGCGATCGCCATGCCCTTGCGCGCGGCCCCGTCGATCAACGCGCGCAGCATATCGGGACTTTGCAGCCAGACATCCGAATCGATCCAGAGATAGATATCGTAGCCTGGAAAATACTCGCGCAGATAAGGCCGCACGAGAAAGGCCAGTTCCAGCGGCCGATCGGCCGAGCCAAGGCCGTCATGCGGGCGCGGCACGGCGATTTGGGCATCGCGCTCCTGAAGCCACCGGCGATCCTCGTCCGACAATCCAAGGTCGAATACAGCTAGTTTGTACTCGCCTAAACTCTGCCTCGGCAGCCGTTCCAGCGAGCAGATCATCTCACGCAGCAATGCAAAGAATTTGGTGTCGGCCGAACTGACCAAAATGACGCGGTTTGACACGGATAGCCTCTCCCCCCGGCTGCCACCAGCCGCACCCGAAAGGAACAGAACCGCGGCGCGATCGATCCGTGCGACCGGTCGAGGGCTTGTGTCCTTTTGGGGACGGCCGGTCGCGGCGGAGCGGACTCGTCCGGTTCCTGTTTATCTGGTTCGCATCCCATCTCACTTTTGAGAAAGTGAACGAACCGACATGACCGGCCTACTCCCGCGCGTCTCGATCGTCATTCCGGCCTTCAATGAAGCCGCGCTGCTGCCGGCGGCACTCGACAGCGTGCGGCAACAAAGCCTTGAGGAGTTCGAGTGCATCGTGGTCGATGACGGCTCGACCGACCCGACACCCGCTATCCTGGCCGATTATGCACGCCGCGACCGGCGCTTCCGGATCGTGACGCGAACCAATGGCGGCATCAGCCGCGCACTCAATGCCGGCCTCGCCGTGGCGCAGGCACCCTGGATCGCCCGACTCGATGCCGACGACATCATGCTGCCCAGCCGGCTGCACAGCCAATTGGCCTTCGCCGAAGCAAATCCCGATCTCGCCGCCTGCGGCTGCTGCTACGACATTATCGACATGGCCGGCCGCCGCCGGGGCACGCGCCGGCCGCTGCCGCGTGACCGGGACGAGTTGAACCGCTTCCTGACGGCGCGCGAGCCACTGAGCTTCACCCATCCGACTATGCTTTATCGCCGCGACCTAGCTCTCCGGCTCGGCGGTTATCGCCCGGAATGCGAACCGTGCGAGGATGTCGATCTCTTTGCCCGTATGCTGGCGACCGGGGCGGCGATTCTCATCCAGCCCGAAGTGCTGATGCAGTACCGGATCCGGCCCGGCTCGCTGTCCGGCCGGAAATCCCGGCTGCAATTCCAGATGACCCGCTGCATCTATCATAATTTCCATGCGGCACAGGCCGGGCAGCCGGTCCTGACACTTGCCGAGTTCGAATTGTTCGAGCGGCGCCGGCCGCTTCATGCCCGTCTCAGAACCTGTCTGCTCGCTTGGTCGGATCAGCTTTATCGCCGCTATTCGGCAGCCCTGACCGCCGACCGGCCGATGCAGGCCGCGTGCTATCTAGCGGTCGCGGCATTGCTCCGTCCGACCAAAGCGATCCGGCGGGCTTGCCGCGGCGTCTGGCCGTATCTGGTCGGCGCGTTCGGCGGCAGGGCCTGCGGCTAATGGCCGGTTCCGTACGGCTGGCGCCGCTGCAAATCGCCTATTTGAACCTGGTGCGCGGCGGTGCCGCCCAGATCGTGCTGATCGGTCACGCGAGCGGCTATTACTTGGCCGGATTGGAAACGGGCGGCCATATCGAAACCTTCGGCGTCCTGATATTTTTCCTGCTCTCGGGCTTTCTCATCACGTCGAGCGCGTTTCAGAAGCTGCAACAGCCGGAATACGGCTATTGCCATTTCGTGATCGAGCGGTTCTGCCGGATCTTCTCGGCTTATGTCCCTGCCCTGCTGCTGGTCGCGGTGGTCGATGCGACGATGCGAGGCTCGCCCGACTATCCCTATCACGCCAGCGCGTCGCCGATGACCTGGTTCGGCAATCTTTTCATGCTCCAGGAATATCCGGTCTTTCAGATTCTGCGTCGCCTCGGGGTAGCGGAGCAACCCTGGTTCATCGAGACCTTCGGGTCGGGCCGGCCGTTCTGGACCGTGGCCGTCGAGTGGTGGATCTATCTGGCATTCGGCTATCTGGTCTTTCGCATCATCCGCCGCGGCTGGCTGGGTCTGCGCGAGATCGCAGTCCTGTCGGTCCTGACGATCGTGCCGCTCTACAATGCGATGGCCGGCGTCGGCCATTGCCTGACCTTTGTCTGGGCGCTGGGTGCCAGCGTGGCGCTGCTGCGGCACCGGCTGACCGCGATTTCGCGGCTGGCGACCCGCAGCCATGCCCGCCGCTGCTGGGCCGGTGCGGTGCTCGTGTCGCTGACGGCGCTCGGCGGCCATGTTGTGGCAAGCGGGCTTCAAATCTACGAGCTGCAATTCGCCGTCCTGACCGGCTTTGTCCTGTTCAGTATTTTCTTTCTGCTCGGGACGTTCCGGCAACCGCCGCCCGGCATTGTCGTCTGGGGGTTCGATCGGCTGGCCGGCTACAGCTATTCGCTCTATCTGACGCATTTCACCGTGTTGACATGGTTCAACTTGCGTCTGCCCAGCACCACGCATCGGGATCCGATCCTGTTCGCCGCCCTGTTCGCTACAGCCAATGCCGTGGCGCTGGGTTTCTGGTTTTTGTTCGAGCGCCATTATCCGGCACTGACCCACCGGGCCAAGCGGGCGCTTGATCGGCGCGTGCTGCTAAGGCCTGTGCGTGCCTGATATCGGCCGGGCGGTTGTGCATCACCAGCAGGACCAGGATCAGGACCTGGACCCGCGCATCGACCAGATTGCCGCCGAGGATGAGGTAATTGAGGAACAGCGCCGTGCTCAACCAGATCGACCGCGTTCCGGCAAAGAAGCAATGCAGGACGAAGACCACGAACGCCGTCGTGCCGACCAGCCCGTATTCGAACACCAGTTTGCCCCAGGTCGGATCATGAATTTGGTAGGCCGCCTTCTTGAAGAACGGTTCGATCGCGCCCGGCCCCATGCCGAAGAGGGTCGTGTCGAGATTCGGAAACAGATATTCGTCGACCAAATAGAACGGCGACAGGAAGCGGGCAAAGGCGCTCGACTGGTTCGAGCCGAACTCGCCGACCCGCGCCAGCACAGCGGCGAGCTTTGGACCGGCCAGCACCGCGGCGGCGACCAGCGCGGTCGGCAGGCCGAGCAGCAACAGCCCGCCCCAGCCGCGCCGGACCATGTAAAGCGGCACGATCGCCAGGAACAGCAGCAGCCCGGTACCCGAAAAGGACAGGACGAGGCCGGCGCCGAACAGGCCGAGCCGCCAGGACGGCCGGAAGAATTCCAGCTCGATGATGATCGCCAGCGCCGTGAGCTGCGAAAAGCTCGACGGTTCGACCAGGAAAAACCCGTTGCTCTTGTTCAAGCCGCCCAGACCGGGCGCCGCAATCACGTAATTGAAGCCATGGCTGAGGATCTGGGCCGGAAAAATTCCGCTGAAGGTAAAGAGCGTCGGGCCCGGCACGGCGATCTGCGCGAAGAACTGCACGATCCCGGCGATCGCAATCACGACCATCAGCCCGCGGAACAGCCGGATCGCCCGTTCGAACTCGAGATCATCCGGCGCGACGCTCAGATAGCAGGCATAGAGCAGCACGACGTTGAGATACGAGGCCCAGGACACTCGGACGGCACCGCCGAAGACGCTCGCCATCAGCATCGCCGCCATGGCGACGCCGAACAGCACGACCCGCGTCGGGCTGATCGTCACGGCGCCGGTCACGAACAGAAAAGCCGTGCCCAGCAGCACGACGACCAGCGGCAGCGACAATTCGCGCTCACCCAGCGTCAGAGCAAACCGGGTGAGAAACAGCGTCGAGATCAGCATGGCAGCAATGGTCAGCGAGACGAGCGACCAAGGCTCGCTTTGCCGCCGCGCTACGCCTCGGGCGAAAATATCCACTGTCATGCCGACCGATGCTCCGTGTTGGTGATCAAGACCAACACCGACCGACGCCCGAGCACTCCCGGCGGCGACAAACAATCGCGCGCGGCAGCCGCGATGAAACCTCGGGCCGCCGTCAAATGTTGGCAGCCGGCACCAACTTGGCGCTGGCCGGCCGCCGCCCCGACGCGTTTCGTGTTCCAACGATCAGGATTATGAGATGAAAGATGCCGCGAACTACGAAGTCCACCCGCCATCGCTCGTCTACCGCTCGTCGCTCTCGACCGATCGTCCGATGCCGGAGATCGAGCCGATGGTGCACGAGCCCAGTGCGCTGAGCATCGTCGGGCTGGGCGCGCGGCTGTGGCGCCGACGCTGGGTGATCCTGGCAACCATGCTGGTGGCCGTGGCCGCGACCGTGCTGATCGCCCGGCAATTGACCCCGAAATATACCGCCGACGGTGCGATCGTCATCGCCAGCCGGAAATTGTCGGTCCCGGAATTGGAGACGCTGGTGACGCCGACCGGCGACAGCGCCTTGGTCCGCAGCGAAATGGCAACGATGAATTCGCGCAATGTGCTGCAAACGGTGGCACGGAAGCTCCATCTCGACCAGTTGCCCGAATTCAATCCCCGCCTGCGGCCGCCCGACGACACGATTTGGACGAAGCTCGATCCTCGGCCCTGGATCACAGCCCTGCTGCATCCCGATGCTGGCGGACCGCGCGATGAGACGGCGGCGATCGAGGCCGATGTCGAAACCACGCTGGAACGCAATCTCAGCCTGATCAATGATGGTCGCGACTACGTCATCAACATCGCATATCAAAGCGAGGATCCCGTGCTGGCGGCCGCCATCGTCAACACCCAGATCCACACCTATCTTGAGCAATCTATCGCCGAGAATGTCGAAGCGACGGTGGCCGCCGATCATTCCTTGGCGGCACGCGGCGAGGAATTGCGTCGTGACATGCAAGCTGCCGAAAAAGCAGTGCAGGATTATACGGCCGAAACCGGGTTGATCACGACGGCCCAAGGGACGGTCGCGGCTCAGCAAGTGGCCGACATCAATACCCAACTGGCCCTGGCACGCGCCGATCGAACCGCGGCCGAGGCCCATGCCCGCCAGGCCGGCACCGGCGGCACGGCGGCCAATGCCGACGTGCTGGCCTCGCCGGTGATCCAGCAATTGCGGACGCAGGAGGCGGAAACCGCCCGCAATGTCGCCGATTTGTCGAGCCGCCTCGGCCCGGCGCATCCGACCCGCCAAGCCGCGGAGGAGCAGTTGCGCGAGATCCGCGCGGCGATCCAGCGCGAAATCGGCAAGGTCGTGACCTCGCTGCGCGGCCAGGTCCAGGTCGCCCAACAGCGCGAGAGCGAGTTGGAGGGCCGGTTGGCGGCCCTGCGCAAAACGGCATCGGGCAGCAGCGATCAGGCGGACCATCTTCAGCGGCTCAATGACGACGCCGAGAGCAAGCACAAGATCTACGAGCAATTCATGCTGCGCGTGGCCCAGACGGCCAAGCCGCAGGATCAGCAGCAAGCAAATGCGCGGCCGATTTCGCTGGCTTTGGTCCCGGTCAAGCCGTCGAGCCCACGAACCGGTTTGCTCGCCTTGCTGGCCGGGTTCGCCGGCATGTTGCTCGCCGTGGTCGGCACGCTCATCCATGACCAACTCGATCATGGCTTCGAGACTCTGGACGAGGTCCGGCAGCGCTCGGGATTTCCCGGCCTTGCCGCGATCCCTTTGGTGTGGCATCGCGGACGCAAATCGCTGCCGCCGGCCTATGTGGTCGATCAGCCGGGATCGCCGCTCGCCGAAACCCTGCGTGCCTTTCGCGCCAAGATGCGCTGGTCCGCGTTCCGACCGCCGCTCAAGGTGCTGCTGGTCACCTCGGTCCTGCCCGGCGAGGGCAAGACCAGCTTCGCGCTGGCTCTGGCGCGGCTGGCCGCGCGGGATGGCTGCCGGACATTGCTGATCGAATGCGATTTCCGGCGGCCGGTGCTGAAAGAAACGCTGGCCCGTGCAATCGAACCGGGAGTGCCGATGTTCCTCGAAGAACCGCAGCAGTGGCGCAAATCGGTCGAGTCCGACTCGGTTAGCGGGCTCGATTATCTAGCGGCACC
This sequence comes from Aliidongia sp., assembly GCA_049696095.1. Lineage (GTDB taxonomy): Bacteria > Pseudomonadota > Alphaproteobacteria > ATCC43930 > CGMCC-115725 > JAXDMU01. The sequence continues at coordinate 25,881 of JBAVTK010000232.1, forward strand.
GGTCGCCACGGCCCACGTCACGCCCTATCTCAATTCCGACGCGCTGACCTTGATCATCGACGAAGCCCGGTCGGATTACGATCTGATCGTCATCGATTCGCCGCCGATTATGCGTGTGCCCGACGCCATGATGCTGGCCCGCGCCGCCGATGCCGTGGCGCTGGTCGTGTCATGGCGCCGCACAAGCCGCCGGCTGGTCCAGGAGGCGATGCGCCGCCTGGCGCTGCATCCCGACCTGCCGGCCGGCATCGTGCTGACCAAGGTGCCGAGCCAGAGCGCCGATCAGGATCTCTACCGCGGCTACGGCCGCTGACTTTCCTCCAGATCGCGGTGGAAGAAATAGAAATCGGCGAAGGACGAATTATCCGGTTCAGCCGGATCGAACGGATAGCGATTGGGGACATGGCGCCAAAGGCGCCAGTGCGGCGCATTGCGATCGATCCAGCGTGAGAATTGCCGATGACGGACATGGGGCGAGTCGGTTTTCCGGTCGGTATTGCTGGCATAGATCGCCACGAACCGGCCGCTATGGGCAAAAAGCTGGGTCATATAGGTGTTGAACACCGCATCCTCGACCAGATGGTAAATGACATCGAGCGAGAGCGCGAGATCGAAGCCGGCGAGCGCGGCGGGCAGTTCGCCGGCTAGATGAAAGCGCTTGGTCGTATCCTGGGCGAAGCGCTCCCGGCAGAGTTCGATCGAGGACGCGGCGACATCGATGCCGACATAGTTCGGGTAGTGCGCTAGCGCCAGTTGCGCGCCATCGCCGCAGCCGAACTCGGCGACCGAGGCGATGTTCTGTTGTGTGACGAAGTCATTGAGGATTTCCGCCTTGAACCGGGCCAGCCGGCCGTAGGAGCCGGCACCCGAAGTGCCGCCGGCGCGGTACCGCTCTTCCCAATAGGATGACGAGCCGGGGAACCGCATCTGGCGCCGCAGTGCCTTCATCGGGTCGATCAGAGTGCGTGCGATCGGTCGTAAAACCGGCACTTGCAACAGCGCATTCAAACCTCGAAACCGCTCAGTGGACCATTCCGGCATCGTTTCACCCCAAATAATTGTTGTCACAGTACCTGTGAATCCGATCACTGCGATCCGTAAGGATACTAACATCTCATTACGCAGGCGGTTTCCCTGCGCGGTAACGGCCCAACAATGCCACACAGAATGGCGTGGATTTATTGGGCATGGTGCAGTGTTTATTCCCCACTATCTCGGATTGACGGGGCGTCGAGGACGATACGAATGTTTGAAACTGCAATATGCGAGCGCACCATGGCCGGGCAAACGCCGCGGCACGGCGGAGCGCGATGAGTTTGCGTCTTATCGCTTTGCGATCCGTCCGCTGGACCGCCGCCAGCACGGTGTCCAATCTGGGCGCCCGCTTCGCCGTGACATTGTTGGCCGCCCATCTGATCCCGCCGGTCGATCTCGGCCTTTATGCCCTGGTCAATCTGGTACTGGGGTTTGCCTGGCTGTTCGCCGATGCCGGGATCAGCCAGGCGATCATCGCCAAGCAGGGCGCAAGCGAGGCGCAGCTCTCCAGCCTTTATTGGTTCAATGTGCTGTTCGGCCTCGCCATCGCCGGCTTGGTCGGCCTTGCGGCCCCCCTGATCGCCGGGCTGTACGGCCAGCCGCGCCTGCTCGGCATGTTGCTGCTTGCCGGGCTGAATTTCGCCGTGACGCCGATCGCACAAAGCTTCCAGGCCCTGCTTCAGCGCGAGTTGCGCTTTAACGCGTTGGCGCGGGTCGATCTGGGCGCCAATCTGCTGGGTGTCGTCGGTGCCGTACTATTATTGGTGGCCGGCTTCGGCATCTATGCGCTGGTGCTGGCGCAATTGCTGACCGCGGCAGCGCGCAGCCTGTTTTTGTGGCTCTGCGGCCGCGACCTGCTGCATGTGCGCGCGCGGCTGCGCTATGGCGAGATCAGCGGCTTCGTGCATTTCGGCCTGTATCAGGTCGGCGACCGGGCGGTGAACTACCTCAATACCCGGCTCGACCAACTGCTTATCGCGGCCCTGCTGGGGCCGCAGATGCTAGGCTATTACAACATGGCGTGGCTGCTGGTGGTCGAGCCGGTCTATCGGATCAACCCGATCATCACCTCGGTCGCCTTCCCGGTTTTTGCGCGCAAGCAGGATGATCCGTCGGCCCTGAGGCGCGGTTTTCTGGTCGTCGCCAAGCTCTTGGCCACGACGAACGCTCCGCTGCTGCTCGGCTGCGCCGCCGTGGCCCCGATCGCGGTGCCGCTGCTTTTGGGCGAGCGGTGGCAGCCGGCCATTCCGCTCATCGAACTCTGCTCGCTGATCGCCGTCGCGCGCACGATCAACAATCCGGTCGGCTCGCTCGTGCTGGCGGTCGGCCGGGCCGATCGGTCGTTTTACTGGTCTTTGTTTCAGTCCGGCCTGCAATTACCGCTCTACGCCGCCGGACTCGTCATGTTCGGCTTGATTCCGGCAACCTGGCTGCTCTGTGCGATCAACATCATTGCTGTGCCTGTCGTCTATTTCTGGCTGGTTCGACCGATCTTGGGGCCGATCGCGCGGGATTACGCGGCCGCGGTGCTGCCGCCGATCGCGATTGCCCTCGCGATGGCCGGCGTCGTCCGCCAGATCGGACAAGCGAGCGTCGCACCGGCCTTTACCATGCTGATACTGCAAATCGCGGTCGGTGCGACGCTCTACGGCGCCTTGAATGTGATCTTCCGGCGCGGCGACGTCGCGCAATTGGCCGGCCTGATCCGTGCGCGGGCGTGACATCGGAACAACGAAGGAACCACCATGACTGCCACCCCGCTCGTCTCGATCGTGATCCCGACCTACAACCGCGTCGCCACGATCGCCCGCGCGCTCGACAGTGTGATCGGGCAGAGCCACCGACCGCTGGAAATCATCGTGGTCGATGACGGCTCGACCGACGAGACACTCGCCGCGATCGATCACGAGGCCTGTCCCGTGCCGCTGACCGTGATTTCGCTCGGCCACAATGAGGGGGCGGCAGCGGCGCGCAATCACGGCATCACCCTGGCGCGCGGCGATTTCGTCGCCTTTCTCGACAGCGACGATGAATGGCAACCCGACAAGATCGCCAAGCAGTTGGCGGCACTCGATACGGCCGGGCTGGAATATGGCGCGAGCTACACCGGTATCGCCAGCTATGCCGAGGACGGCGCGCTCTGCGCCGTCAGCCGGGCGGTCGCGGGCGGCGATCTGCGCCAAGCTCTGCTCAATCATAATCTGGTCGGTTCGACCTCGTGCGTACTGGCACGTCGCACGCTGCTGCAACAGATCGGTGGCTTCGACCGCAGCCTTGCCGCCTGCCAGGATTGGGATCTATGGCTCCGCTTGGCCGGCCATACGCGCTTCGTCTGCGTGCCGGAACCGCTGACCCTTGTGCATATCGCGCGCGAAGGCCGCATCAGCACGAACGGCCATGCCCGGCTGTCCGGCTACCTGCAATTATACCGGACGCATCTGCGTCGGCCTTTCAAGGCTGGGCTGGTCGATTCCAGCTTGTTCCGGACCAATCTCGGCGAGATCTTCATGCAGCTCGACCGGCCCGGCTATGCTCGCCGGCAATTCGCGGCACTGTGGCGGGCGAAGCCCTGGTCGATAAAGCGCTTCACCCTGCTGGTGCTGGCTTGGTTCGGCATCGGCAAGGCTCGGTATTTTCGCATCGCTACGCGTCTCGAACGCCTGGAAGCTTGGCTGCGCCCCTCGCCGATCGCAACGTCGGGGTTGGCCGCGACCCCTCACTCGGGACGCCGCCCATGAGGATCGCCATCCTTACCGACCGCTTTCCGTCGCTCTCCGAGACCTTCATCGAGAACCAGATCCTGTCATTGCTCGATCTGGGCATCGAAGTCGTCATTCTCGCCTCGGGTCGGGGCGCCGCGGACATCACCCATGCCGCCACGCGCCGGATTCTTGCCAAGGCGCCGGTCATCCATCTGCCCGTTCCGCGGCCGTCACGTCAGCGCTGGCTCGATCTGCTGGCGGGGCTGACTCAGCCGCGCTCGGCGCTCCATGTTTTATACGCTTTGCGTCGGCTGGGCACCGCGCCGGGGCCGTATGGCGTCATCCGTTTGATCAAGGCAGCGACGGCGCTTGTCGGCAAACCGATGGCGTTCGATTACGTCTTCTGCCATTTCGCCCCGAACGGCGATTTCGGCGTCTGGCTGCGCGATATCGGCCTGCTGAAAGGCCGGATTCTGACCTTCTTCCATGGCTATGATTTCTCGGAACTGGTGCAGGCGCGCGGAGCAGCGATCTTCGACCGGCTCTTCGCCGAAGGCGATCTGTTCGTCGCAAACACCGATTATACCAAGCGGCGTATCCTGGAGATCGGCGCTCCGACGGCACGGACTCTGACCCTGCCGGTCGGTTTGTTCCCCGGCCGGTTCCATTACCGTGTCCGCTTTTCTGCACCCGATCGGCCCGTGCGGTTTTTCAGCATCGGCCGGTTGGTCGAGAAAAAAGGCCATGCACTGGCGATCCACGCCTTTCGCCAAGTGCTGGACGCCGGCATCGCTGCGGAATTCGCCATCGTGGGCGATGGTCCACTGCGCGCCGGCCTCGAAGCGCTGATCGCGGCACTGAATTTGACCGATACGGTGACGCTGCTCGGCCGGCGCAGCCAAGAGGCGGTCGCGCGGCTGGCCAATGAAGCGGACATCTTCGTGCTGGCCAGCACCGCATCGACCAGCGGCGATGTCGAAGGTCAGGGCCTGGTACTCCAGGAAGCTCAGGCCATGGGGCTTCCGGTTATCGCCAGCGATCACAACGGCTTTCCCGAAGGCATCCGCAGTGGCGAGAGCGGCGTGCTGGTTCCGGAAGGCGACATCGACGCCCTCGCGGTCGCAATGATCGAATTGGCACGCCATCCGGAACGGTGGGCGCCGATGGGTCGAGCCGGTCGGAGCTTCGTGCGTGAGCGCTTCGATCAAACCCGCTTGACCGCCGACCTACTCGGCATTCTGGGCGCACGGGCCGCCCCGGCCCAGGTCGCCTGATCAACCGATGCACGCCAAGCTTGAGATCATCAACGGCCTGCGCGGCTTCCCGATTCTCGCGGTTCTCTGGCATCATCTGTTCGGATCGTATTTCAAGACGGACGGCACGGCTGCGGCGCCGCTGGACGGGCTGGCCCAAACCTTGCCCGTCTATCTGGTTCTGCTCACCACGATCGGCGCCCTGTCCTATCGCTTCATCGAGTTCGGCACGGTGGCGAATTGGCGGTTGCTGCTGCCGTCACCGCCCGAGCACGCCCCGGCCCGCTATCGCGTGACCGCGATCAAGCCGCGATCCGAGCCGCTTTAGCGGATTGCGGCTGTGTGTCGATGATCCGCGCGGCATAACGGCGGGCAAGCACGGCACACGCGATCAGTTGCACCTGGTGAAACAGCATCAGCGGCACGACCAACACGCCGACGCTGGCCGCGGGGAACAGCACGCTGGCTAGCGGCAGGCCGCTGATCAGGCTTTTCTTCGAGCCGCAGAACAGGATGGCGATTTCATCTTCGCGCGAGAAACCCAGCAACCGGCTGCCGAACACGGCAATGCCCATGATCAACGCCAGCAGACCGATGCAGATCGCGAGCAGCAGGGACAGTTTCTCTGCCGGCAATTGCTGCCAAAGGCCGCCGATGACAGCGGCGCTGAACGCGGAATAGACCACGAGCAGGATCGAGCCGCGATCGACGATCGTCATCGGTGCCTTGTAGCGGATCAACACCGGACCGAGCCTGGTATGGAGCAGCTGGCCGGCGACAAACGGCAGGACAAGCTGCCAGGCGAGCGTTGCCGCCGTGCCAGCCGACAAAGTCTGTCCGGCGGTCCCGGCTAAGACGGCCAGCAGTGCCGGGGTAAGAAATATACCGAGCAGGTTGGAAGCGGCAGCACTGCACACGGCCGCCGCGACATTGCCGCGGGCGACTGCGGTGAAGGCGATCGAGGCCTGCACCGTCGAGGGTAGTGTGCAGAGAAACAGGATGCCCAGCGCCAGCACCGGCCCGAGGATGGTCAACAACGCCGCATGGAGCGCCAGCCCGAGCAGCGGGAAGATGACGAAGCTGAGGATCAGGACCATGAGATGCAGCCGCCAATGGGTCAGCCCCTGGATCGCCGCTTCGCGCGGCAGCCGTGCACCATGCAAAAAGAACAGCAGAAAGATCGCCGCCTTGGCGGCGATTTCGACCGCACCGGCCACACTGCCACGCCCCGGCACGAAGGTGGCGAACGCCACCGTCGCCAACATCAACAGGGTGAAGCGGTCGGGCAGAAATTGCTTGAGGCGGAACATGATCAGCATCCTGACAACGGCGACCTTTCTCACTTAGCATTCGTCACGGTCATTGTGAAGAACGATTACCGCTGTTATTATCATCACGAATCATGATGGGCGTAACGCATGTTCGATCCGATCCTGCTGGCCAGCTTCAAGCTGGTCGCCGAGACCCGCAGCTTCAGCGAGGCCGCGCGGCGACTCAATCTGCGCCAGCCGACCGTCAGCCAACATGTCGCCCGCCTGGAACAGAGCATCGGCCGGCGGCTGTTCGTGCGCGATACCCATTCGGTCACGCCGACCGCCGATGGCGACGCGCTGCTGGCGCATGCCGAGATTATTTTGCAGGCGCATGACCGTGCGCGTCGCCATTTCGCCGCCGCCGAATTGCGCGGCCGTGTCCGGTTCGGCACGTCGGAGGATTTCGTCACAAGCCGGCTGCCTGCCCTGCTGCGCGATTTCACGCGGCGGCATCCGGCGGTCGATCTCGAACTGGTGGTCGCGCTGAGCGGCCGGCTGGTCGAACTTTACGATGCCGGCCAACTCGATCTGGCACTCGGCAAGCGCCGGCTGGGCGATGAGCGCGGCCGGCTGATACGGCGCGAGGCGCTGGCCTGGGTCGGCAATCCCTTGGCCTTGCCCGATGCGCACGCGCCCTTGCCGCTGCTGCTGTTTCCCGAACCGAGCATCAGCCGCAAGGCCGTGCTCGACGCGCTGGCACGGGCCGGACGGGCCTGGCGCATCGTCTGCACCAGCGGCAGCCTGACCGGACTGATCGCCGCAGCCGAGGCCGGGTTGGGCGTCACCGCCCAGGCGCGCAGCCTGATCTCGCGCGGTCTCAGCGAATTGCCGCCGGAATTGGGGCTGCCGGATCTGGGCGAACTCGAATTCACCGTGCTTGGCGCCGACCGGCCGGAGACCACACCGGCCGGTGCGCTCGCAGCCTTGATCAGCGCAAATACTCGTTGGTTGCAAACAGAACGCTGATCGTGTCTTTTGCCCGCGTCAGGGCGCGGCATGAAAATTCTCGACTCGCCGCTGGCCCCCGGATTACGCTACTGACAAAATTGTAAATTGATTCCGCCGAGGAATGCCATGCCCAGTTACAAAGCACCCGTGGACGATTTTCTGTTCCTGTTCCACGATCTGCTTCAGATCGACCGGCGAACGGATCTGCCCGGCTTTGCCGATCTGACGCCGGACATGACCGGCGCCATGCTGGAAGGCGGTGCCAAATTCTTCGAAGAGGTGCTCCAGCCGCTCAATCAGATCGGCGACGAGGAAGGCTGCACGCTGGAAAACGGCGTCGTGCGGACACCCAAGGGGTTCAAGCAGGCCTTCGTGAAACTGTGCGAAGCTGGCTGGAACCGCCTGGGGGCGCCGGAGGCAGCGGGCGGCGCCGATCTGCCAATGGTCATGACGCTGGCCTTCTCCGAGATGAGTTCTTCGGCCAATCAGGCATTTTCGATGTATCCCGGCCTGTCCGGTGCGGCCTGTTCGGCGATCTGGGAAGCCGGCGAACCCTGGATGCGCGAGCATATCGTGCCGCGGATGGTCACGGGCGAATGGACCGGCACCATGTGCCTGACCGAGGCGCATTGCGGCACCGATCTCAAGCTGATGAAGACCAAGGCCGTGCCGCAGCCGGACGGCACCTATCGCATGAGCGGAACCAAGATCTTCATCTCCGGCGGCGACCACGACCTGACCGACAACATCATGCACACGGTGATCGCCAAAATCCCCGATGCCGACGGCAAACTGCATGACGATCTGGCGACGGTGAACTTTTTTCTGGTGCCGAAATATCTGGTCGATCCCGAGACCGGCAAAGTAATGGGCCGCAATGGCGTCACGACCGGCGGTGTCGAAAAGAAGATGGGCATCAAGGGTAACGCCACTTGCGTGCTGAATTTCGACGAGGCCGTGGCCTATCGCCTGGCCGGGCGGCAACCGAGCGGCGACGTAGCCAAGCCGTCGCGCTCAGCCGGCATGGCCGGCATGTTCGCCATGATGAATGCGGCGCGCATGGGCGTCGGCATCCAGGGCGTCGCGGTCGGCGAGGTCGCCTATCAGAATGGCCGGGCCTATGCGCAGGAACGCTTGGCCGGCCGCGCGCTGACCGGCACCAAGAATCCCGACGGCGCGGCCGATCCGATCATCGTCTATCCCGATGTCCGCCGCCTGCTGATCGGCGCGCGGGCGTTCGTCGAAGGTGCGCGGGCACTGGCCTCCTGGGTATCGTTCAATTTCTCGATCGGGCAATTCAGCGCCGATGCCCAGGAACGCGAGGAAGCGAACGATTTCTGCCAATTGCTGACGCCGGTGATCAAAGCCTATTTCACCGACAAGGGCTTCGAGGCGGCCAATGCCGCGATGCAAGTCTTCGGCGGCCATGGCTATATTCGCGAGCACGGCATGGAACAATTCGTGCGCGATGCCCGGATCAATCAGATTTATGAAGGCGCCAACGGCATCCAGGCGCTCGATCTGGTCGCCCGCAAGATGACCGCCAAGGGCGGTCGCGGCACCTTTCTGTTCTTCGGCAAGATCGACGGCTTCATCAAGGCGCAGGAGGGTGATAGCGCGATGGCACCATTCGTCGCACCGTTGAGCCAAGGCCATCACCGTCTGGGCGAGGCGGCCGGCTGGCTGATGCAGAACGCACCGCAAAATTACGATCATGCCGGGGCCGCGTCCTACGATGTCATGACCATGTTCGGCATCGTCGCGCTCGGCTGGATGTGGGCGCAAATGGCCAAGATCGCCCAAACTAAACTGGCGGCGGGTGACGGCAATCCGGAATTCTATAAGCGCAAGCTGGTGCTGGCGAAGTACTGGATGGAGCGTGAGATGCCGATGACGGCGGCTTTGCTGGAGCGGGTCAAGGCGGGTGCCGATACGCTGATGGAGTTGGATGCGGCGAGTTTTTGACGGGTTGGGTCAAGTGGGCGGGCCTCTGTGCCCCTATCAGCTTTCTGGAAACAGCCGGGGAAAGAGGATATCGAGCGTCTCGACCGGAAAGCGGAGCGATACCGCCCCTTTTGGTGTGTTCGACGCGAGAAGACCGGTGGCGATCACATCATTGAGGACGCGCCGCGCCGTTCGCTCGGCAAGACCCGTGATGCGGGGCACATCGCCTCGCTCAAACTCGCCCCGGATCATCGCCTCTTCCAGCAACCGAGTGGCTTCCGGCTTCAGCTTGTCATGGCGCTCGACATAAATGCGCAACCGGCGCCCGAGCGTATCAAGCTCGAAGAGGCCCGTCATGAAAATGATCTGATCGAGGCACACGCGCAGGAACCACAGGGTAAATTCGATCAGCGCCCGCTGCGAGAGATTACCACGGCCATCAAGATCGCCCTGCCGCGGTGTATCGGCGTGATCCATCATTCGCTTGTACTCGCCCCGGCTCTCAAGGCCGCGCGCGAGCCCGCGGGAAATCGACCATAGCCCGTGCGCGCTGATGCCGGCCTTATGGGCCATCGCATGGCTCACAAGCCGGCTGACGCGACCGTTTCCGTCCAGGAAGGGATGGATATAATTGAAGCGGTGGTGTGCCGCCGGGATTGCGAGGATTCGAGCGGCCTTGCCAAGCCGGTCGAGGCGATAGCGCTCGGCGAAATGGTCCATGAAGGCGGCAACGCGCTCGCTCGACGGCGGTTGATGCCGCCCGACCGCGACATCGTCCTCCGGGCGTGAGCGCCATCGGCCCGGCGTCATGGTCAGCGTGCGGCTCTCGTCTTTGACCTGCAACAGGTCGGCCGGCGCGTCGCGATAGAATTCTTGGTGCAACCACAGAATAAATTCAGGGGAAGCCGGTTCCGGCAAACGGCTTTCGGCTGCCATACGATCGATCTCGGCCTGCACGCGCACGTGAGCCGCCGCTTCGAACTGAAGGTTGCGGCGTTCCTCGCTCGCGTCGAACTGTCCGGCGAGCGCGCGCTCGATATCTCTGGGGCGCGTATTGTGCCCCTCGATGAGATTGCTGTAGTAGCTATTCATGATCCGGACGAGGCTCGCAAGATTGCTCGCCGTGTGCGGATTCAGTGCATGCCCCAATTTGACCGATGCAGCCACGACTTCGGCAACGGCATCGGAAATGACCTCCGGAATCTCCTCAAGCCGCGCCGGCTCAATGCGCGTGGCGGTCTCGACAATCACGATCTTGGCCGATTTTCTGCGTTCATAGTTCGATGATGATAAAGGGAAAACACCTGATTCACCAGATAATTTGGCCGATCCGTTGGCCGATTGATCGGTTCTGCATGTCACTGCATGCGGCGGGCAAGTCTCCGTTCCTCGACCCGACCACATCGAGATAGAGGGCGGCCGTCATCGGCGAAGCGCGCGCCATTCACCCCGGCCCGCGCCGATAGGTCCAGACGAAGGCCGGCGGCAGGTTGCGCGGGACCCACGCGGCGCGGCGCGAGATCAAATGGTGGGCTTGGGCGGCCAGCGGCGATTTGAAGCCATAGGTGAATTGGATGAACGGCCGGCCGGTGCCGAGCAGCGTGAAGCAGCTTTCGACCAGTTGGGCGATGACCTCGTCGGGAAACAGCAGCAGCGGCAGGCCGGACACGATGGCCCCTACGCTGTGGATGCCATGCGGCGCCAGCAGGGCCGGAAGGGCGGTGGCGTCGCCGCACAAGACATGGACGCCGGGAAAGCGGCCGCGCAGCAAGCCAGCCAACGCCGGATCCCGCTCGACCACGAACAACCGATCGGGCCGCACGCCAGCCGCCAGCAGGGCATGCGTAATGCTGCCGGTGCCGCCGCCCAGTTCGATGATCGGCGCCCGGTCGCTTAGGGCTGTCGGTGGAATCTGTCGGGCGATGTCGCGGGCGAGATGGCGGCTCGACGGCGTGAGCGACCCCATGCGCCGCGGCGCCTTCAGCCATTGCCGAAAAAAGGTGAGCGCCGAATTTCCATCCGACAGAGCGGGCAGCGTCGGTTCGGCTTTCACTATGTCGACTCCTGTTTTCATCGTACCACATCCGCTCCGTTTATCCTTGTTCGGCGCCGCCAATCGGCTAGGCTGCGCCGCAT
>JBAVTK010000233.1:0-6774 GCA_049696095.1 Aliidongia sp.
GGGCTCCGCTGCGCGTGTTGGGGCGCTCCGCTCCGCCCCTCCCCAATCTCAGACCCTTCAGGGCGGTGCTCCTACACCACGGCCGGGGACACGACCGACCGAGCCGCCACCTAGATTGTCATGAATATATTTAATCACCCACTCTGCAAGGGATTTTGTCAGCAATTCTTAGTATGATCGAGTCGGCATTCTTCTCCTCTTCACCTTTGGGGTTTCGATACCGGCTGAGGCGGGGGCTGCCGACATCGCGGTCGGTATAGGTCAGAGTTTTTCCTGTGATTTCAGAGCGTTCCCGAAGTTCTCCCGGCCTCTCCGCCCCGCTGGGGCAGGGAGGCGAAATAGGTACAAACTGTCATAATGAGAATTGCTAGGGGATTTTGTGTGGCAAATAATTGATCTTAACGATGCCTCTAGAAATCCGGCGGTAAAGAACCTTTGACGCGGGTACCGTTTTGGATATACGCGCATCAGGAAGATCCGGAGGAAAACAGTGTCCGCAGGCGGCCCGATTGCATTCACCGGTACGGCAGAACCCGGAATCTATCTGGACCTGGACGCTTTGGGGCACATTCAACAGATTTTGGTGCAGGGGAAGCGCGAGCGGCAGATGGCGGTGGCAATGATCCCTGGCAGCCGCTTCATCGAACTCATTCATCCGATGGATCGCAGCCTTGTGACGGCGGCGATCCGCGAGGCGCGAATCGAGACCAATGGCATGGGATTGCCGATCCAGCTTCGTCCCGACTTGACGCAATCGGCCTCTATGCAATTATATATCGTGCCTCGCGCACAGGGTAATCAATCACTGGTATTGCGGATCAACGATCTGGCCGAGGCTCGTCGGGCCGAGCAGCAATTGACCAAAATCGTCGAAGGCGCAGGTCACGGCATCTTGGTGACCGCAGGCGACGGTAGAGTGCTCTTTGCCAATATCGGCTTGGGTCGAATGGTCGGTTTCGACTCGATTACCGCCTTTAACGCGGCCGGGAACAATGCCATCAGCTATATCCACCCCGATGATGTGGCTATGGTCGCGGCGCGGCGGCTGGAACGGCTCGCCGGCAAGCATTTGCTGGCCCAATATGAATTCCGCCTGCGCCGGCCCGACGGCACGGTCATTTGGGTGGAAACCATGGCTTCGACCATCACCTGGAACGGCAAACAGGCATCCTTGGCTTGGCTGACCGACATTACCGCGCGCAAACAGGCGGAAGATGCCCGCAATCGGTCGGAAAAGCTGTTCATGACGCTGTTCCAATCCAGTCCCGACGTGATGACACTCACCACCCTGAACGAAGGGCGTTATCTCGACGTCAACGAGGCTTTTCTCAAGCTCTACGGCTGCACACGCGCAGATGTGATCGGCCGTGCCGATACTGAGATCGGCATCTGGCGTCAGCACGACAGCCGCGGACCGGATCTTGACCATTTGCTGAGCGGCACCGGCCGAACGGTGTCGGTCTCGATTCGAACGCCCAAAGGCGACGTGCGCGATATCGAAATCTCGGCCCAACCGATCAAGTTCGAAGATCAGGATCTTGTTCTCGCCATCGGGCGCGACGTGACCGAACGACGGCGCCATGAGGAAGCATTGCGCCAGAGCAAGGAAGCGGCCGAACTGGCCAACCGGGCCAAATCCGAATTTCTGGCGAATATGAGTCATGAGATCCGCACACCGATGAATGGCGTCATCGGGATGACTGGAATGCTTTTGCGCACCCGACTCGATCCCGAACAACGGAACTATGCCGAGGCAGTTCGCGACAGCGCCGATTCTTTGCTGGCGGTCATCGACGACATTCTCGATATCTCCAAGCTCGAATCGGGTAAGGTCGAACTGGAAGCCATCGATTTCGATTTGGGGGCGCTGATCGATGGTGCGGTCGAATTGCTGGTACCACGCGCCCAAAGCAAACAGATCGCGATAGAGCTGACCGTGAGCGCGCAAAGCCGCCGCCCCTTTCGCGGTGATCCGACCCGCCTGCGCCAGATTTTGTTGAACCTCCTCGCCAACGCGGTGAAATTCACTGAATGGGGCAAGGTCACGGTCACAGCGGAAACCATGGACCCGGACGAATTTCCGGTCTTGCGCATTGAGGTTGTCGACACCGGCATCGGCATGACGACAGCGACATGCCGACAATTATTTCAAAAATTCACCCAGGCCGACAGTTCGGTCACACGCCGGTTCGGCGGCTCCGGCCTTGGCCTTGCCATCTCGCGTCAATTGGTCGAATTGATGGGCGGACGCATCGGCGTGACCAGCCGATTGGGACTCGGCAGTACCTTTTGGTTCGAAGTTCCGCTGGCTCCGGGTGGCTCGGACACCCTGACCGAAATGGCATCGGACGCCATCATCCGCTCGACCCGACCGCTGCGCGTTCTGCTGGCCGAGGATAATTCGATCAATCAAAAGCTGGTCCGCGCGATCCTTTCCTCGGCGGGCCATCAGGTCGATGTCGTGGGCGACGGAATCGCGGCGGTCGAGGCCGTGCGAAACAGCACATATGACGTCGTCCTGATGGATGTCCAGATGCCGGTGCTTGATGGCGCCGAAGCGACTCAGCGAATCCGCGCGCTGCCGGCGCCGAACAACACCACCGCGGTGATCGCCCTGACCGCCCACGCCATGGTCGGCGCCAAGGAACAATATTTGGCGGCCGGCATGGATGACTATCTGACCAAGCCGCTCGATGCCGGTATCCTTCTGTCCCGCTTGGCTGAATTGTCGGCCCGGCTCGACAATTGCCCGACTCGGCTGACCCACGCGGTTGCGGCGGATACCGACGAAAGTCGAGAACGATAATATCGAACGCGTGCCGGTGCGGACTTGGCGCGGTATGGCTGAGCGAAAGCTGCCCTCGCATGGCGCGACGTTTCTGATATGCTGCGGGCCATGATCGCCATCCGAAATCGGTTCCTCGCCGCCGTTATGGTCGCCATCCTCGCTCTGCCGGCGGCGGCGGCGGCACATCCGCATATTTTCATCGAACACCGCATGCAGTTGTTGTTCGACCAAACCGGCGTCACCGGGCTGCGCATGGTATGGCGCTTCGACGAGCTGTACAGCTCGACATTGCGTACCGACTATACGGATTCGCCGAAAGGGCCGATCACGGCCAATGATGTTCAGAGCCTGCGCGAGCACCATTTCACGCCGGTTGCGGCCAAGCATTTTTTCGCCGGGGCGACCCTCAACGGCGAGAAACTGCCGCTCGATCAATTCACCGATTTCGAGGCGAAATTTGTCGATAACAAAGCGGTCTATAGTTTCACCATCCCGCTGAAGCCGTCGAATCAAGCCGCGACGAACACGCTCGACGTGGCGGTGTTCGACCCGGAATATTATATCGATTTCGAGCTGGCGGCCGAGACGCCGGTCAAAATCTCAGGCGGCCAGAAGCTGGCCGCGCGCTGCAGCAATACCACGGTGTCGCGCAGTACGATTGGCTGGGGCGAGGTCGATAGCGACCTAGTTACCTGCACCTATAACGGACCCCCCTCGTGATGCGGCTTATCCTCCTCGTCTTGCTGCTGTGCCTCGGCACCGCAACCGCGGCACTGGCCGACCCCTTCGGACCACCGCCCGGCAAGAATCCGGTCGCAGAAGAACCGGCATCGACCGGGCCGTCGCTTCTGGGCGGCTTCATCCAGCGGTTGGCCCGGACGCAAAGCCGGATCAACGACCGGATTTCGCATGAGATCCGCACCGTCCGCGACACGGGCTCGATCCCGGCGCTCCTGACCATTCTGTCGATCGCCTTTTTGTGGGGCGTATTGCATGCAGCCGGGCCGGGCCACGGCAAATCCGTCGTCGCCGCCTATTTCGTCGCGACCGAGGCGCGCTGGACCAGCGGTATCGTCATGGGCGGCGTGATCTCGCTGCTCCAGGGCCTGACCGCGATCGTCACTGTGTTCATCCTGGCGGCGATCCTCCATGGGCTGCAAACCAAGGTGCGCTTGGATGGCGCGATGATCGAACTGGTCAGCTATGGGCTGGTCGCGATCCTCGGACTCGTCATGTTCTGGCGCGCGGTGACCGGCCAGGGGCACAGCCACCATCACGGGCCGATCGGCAATGCCCATAGCCACGAGCATGGGCACGGCCACGATCATCATGACCACCACCATGGTCACGATCACCATGACACACCCCCGGCGCAACCGCACCGGACACCGGGCTTCGGTTCGATCCTGACCTTGTTTGCCGGCATCGCCCCCTGCGCCAGTGCCATCATCATCATGCTGTTTTCGCTGGCCAACGACGCCATCCTGATCGGCGCGGTGGCGGTGCTGGCGCTGTCACTCGGCATGGGGCTGACCGTGTCGGCGATCGGGGTACTGAGCATCGTCGCCCGCAATGTCATGAAGCGCTTCGCCACTGGTTCAAATGAGCGTGGCGAGCGGATCGAACGCCTGATGGCGATCGCCGGCTCGCTCGCTGTGGTCGGGTTTTCCGGGCTGCTGATGCTCGGCGCCTGGGACCGGCTTTCCTCTCCGATCTGACGGAACTCCAAACATGATCAACGACAAAGCGCTCCTCGCCGGGATCGTCTCGATGGCAATCGGCGCCGCAGCCCCGGCCGCCTCGCCCGACATCGTCAAGGAACTGGCACCGAGCGGCCGGCTGCGCGCCGCGATCAATTTCGGCAATCCGGTGCTCGCGCAGAAAGATCCGGCGACCGGTGCCGCACAAGGTGTGTCGGTTGCACTGGCGCGCGAACTGGCCCGGCAACTCGACGTGCCGGTCGAGCTGGTTCCGTTCACCGAGGCGGGGGATGTGGTGAATGCGGTCAAGCACGGCGCCTGGGATGTCGCCTTCCTGGCCGTCGATCCGCGGCGCGCCGCCGAGATCGATTTCACCGCACCCTATGTCGTGCTCGAAGGCGTCTATCTCGTCCCGGCGGACTCGCCGTTGAAAGAGCTGGCCGATATCGACCGGGCGGGCTTGCGCGTCGGCGTCGGCGTCGGCACCGCCTATGATCTCTTCCTCACCCGCACGCTGAAGCAAGCGCAGATCGTTCGCGCCGCCACCTCGATCGCGTCGATGGATCTGTTGCCGAACAAGGAAGCCGACATTCTGGCCGGCGTGAAGCAGCCTCTGGTCGACTATGCCGCTTCCCATCCGGAAATGCGCGTCATCCCCGGCACTTTCATGACGATCAACCAGGCGATGGCCGCCCCCAAAGGCCGCGAGGCCGGATTCGGTTTTCTGCGCGGTTTCATCGAAACCCAAAAATCCTCCGGCTTCATCGCCAAGGCTTTGGCCGCGAGCGGCCAGGGTGACGCGACCTTGGCGCCGTAAGAGCCGGGGCGGGCAGCGTGCCTGCCCTACGGCGGGCCGCTACACCTCCTAATTCGTCACGCGGGAGGCGCGGTAGAAGGCACCGTCTTGGCTGAACACAATATCTTGCCCGGATCGAAACACATACCCACAAGGTTGCGCACTCAGTGTCAACGTCTTGGCCGGCAATCCGACATCTTGGCGTCTTGCCCTATATTCGCTGAGTAACAATGGCTCTGTGTCGCGCAGGGCGGCCTGCATGGATTCCGCCTTGCATTGGTTAGCCGCAATTTTCAAACCGCTGTTCGAAATATCGATGCGCTGCCCAATCAACGGATCCACCCCATCTTGGCTTGCCGACACCGCGCTATATCCGACAATCGAGTCCACACGCCATTGCCCGTTGAAATTGAACGGCGGCACCTCCGACGCGGAGGCGGCCCCCCAGACGACAGCGAATGCAGTTGATATCACAAACAGACTTTTTCTCATGGCATTTGAACCTCAAATCGATTGGCAAAAGCCCGACCTCGTCCATTCCAGAGCGCCCCCCTACCCGCCCGCCGGCATCGGCAACCGCTGCCGGATCGCAGCATCGAGGCCGAGGCCGGGCGCCTGGACGAAGAGTGTGCGCGCCAGCGGCAGGGCCGGCTCGCGATCGGCGATGACAATGCCGATGACGTGGGTTATGTCGGGCGACACCAGCCGCAACGCCCGGGTGCCTTCGGGCAATCCGAGCAGGCTCACGAGCGCATAGGGCATGACCGAGGACCACAGGCCCGAACTGACATGCGAGCAGAGATTGACGATCGAATTGGTTTCGACCGCAGGTACCGGGTGGCAGCCGACCGAACGGAAGATGCCATCGACAATGCGCCGGTTCTGCATGTCCGGCGTCAAGAGACAGAGCGGCAGAGCGGCCGCCTCGGCCCAGGTGACGGCTTGCCGATCGGCAAGCGCGCCGCCGGACGGGGTCAGCAGCAGATATTCCTCGCGATAGAGCGGTGCCGCCTTGGCGTGACTGATCGGCTCGTTATCGAGATAGGTGAAACCGGCCTCGATGGTGAATTCGTCGAGCCCCTTCTGTATCTCGCTCGAGGTCATCGACAGCACCGAGATCGAAACCTGGGGATGCAGTGCCGCGAAGGGGCCGGTGATCAGCGACATGATCGGCAGCACGGTCGGAACCGCGCCGATCCGCAGATGCCCGCTCAGGCCCTGGCGCATTTCCGACAATTCCTGGCGCATCGCATCGCAATCGGCGACGATCCGTCGGGCGTGATCGAGCACGCGCTCGCCTTCCGGCGTGAACCCGATGAAGCGGTTGCCGCGCTCGACGATCGGCACGCCCAACTCGTCCTCAAGCTGACGGATCGCGGCCGACAGCGTCGGCTGCGTGACATGGCAGCGCTCGGCCGCGGCACCGAAATGCCGCTCGCGCGACAGCGCCAAGAGATAGACCAGTTGCTTGACCACCATCACCCGATCTC
>JBAVTK010000234.1:0-10128 GCA_049696095.1 Aliidongia sp.
GCACCGAAGAAGGATGACAAAGACAAGAAAGACCAGCCGCACTGAGTCCGGCCGGCAGAAACGGCAACGGCCCCCGTCTTTCGGCGGGGGCCGTTGCTTGCAGCACTGACGAGTTCGGCGTCAGGCCGCGGTGGTGCTGCGCTCGACATGGCGGTAGAGCCGGCCGAAGCGATTCTTGATGAAGCTGGCAAACGGAATATCTTCCTGCCGAATGAAGCCGGCCTGGGGCAGCGTGCCGTCGGCCAGCATATCGAGCACGGTGCAGATCCCGGCGGCGGTCGTCACCTGGATGGCACTGTGGACGCGCCCGCCCAGATCCTGGGCATAGACCTTGTTGGCATAGGTCTCCTGGACCAGCCGACCGGCACGCCAGCCGCTGACCGTCACCAAGATGACCACGACATCCTGGAGCGTCGCCGGCAGCGCATGTTCGAGGATGTCCTTCAGCACGTCGCGCCGATCGCGCAGGCGCAGATCATTCAACAGCGCCTTCATAATCGCGCAATGGCCCGGATAGCGGATCGTGCGGTAATTCAGCGAACGGACCTTGCCGCTCAGCGTTTCGCACAGCGTGCCGAGCCCGCCCGAGGTGTTGAACGCCTCGTATTTCACCCCGTCGAGCGAGAACTCCTCGAGTTCCTCCAGCGGCGGCACTTCGCGCAGCGCGCCGTTGACGATCGCCTCGCACGGTTCGCAATATTCGTTGATCACGCCGTCGGTTGACCAGGTCAGGTTATAATTCAAGGCATTCGATGGAAATTCCGGCAAGGCGCCGACGCGCATCTTGATCGAATCGAGTGTCTCGAACCGGCTCGCCAGGTCATGTGCGACGATCGCGATGAAACCGGGGGCGAGGCCGCATTGCGGGATGAAGGCGCTGGGCGCATCGACGGCCAGCCCCTTGACCAGCCGCGTGGTCGCGACATCCTCAGTCAGGTCGAGGTAATGGGTTCCGGTCGCGCGCGCGGCCTGGGCGATCTGGCCGGTCAGGTGGAACGGGGCGGCACTCAGTACCGCGAAGCTGCCGGACAGCGCCTGACGCAAGGCGGCGTCGTCGGTGATGTCGAGTACGCGGCGCTCAACCGCCTCGGGCACTTCCAGCCGGCGCAACTGCTCGGGCGAACGATCGGCGATGGTGACGCCATAATCGCCGGTTTGCGCCAGCATTTCGGCAATGGTCGAGCCGATCTTGCCGGCACCGATTACCAGGATATTCTTCACGCTCATCTCCCCGCTGCGATGACCACAGCTTTACAAAGCGCCGCCGCCGGTTTGTAGTGGGCAAGGTGACGAAGCGCCAAACCGGTTTCGGCGGAACGACGAAAATCATGGACACAATGACCGTAGACCCGACGGACGAAGCGCTGTTGCGCCTGTTGCGCGAGAATGCCCGACTGCCGACTGCCGAACTGGCGCGGCGCCTGAAGCTGTCGCGGACCACGGTGCAAAGCCGCCTTGAGCGGTTGGAGCGGCACGGTGTGATCGACGGTTACACGGTCCGGCTGGCCCAGCCCTTCGCCCGGACCATGATCCGCGCCCAGGTGCTGATCACGGTCGCGCCGAAATCGGCAGCCCGCGCCGAGGCCGGTCTACGGCGCATCCCGCAAATCGCCGCACTTTACTCGGTCAGCGGCATGTATGATCTGATCGCGCTCATTGAGGCGGTTTCGGTCGAGCAGATGGATCAGGCGATCGACGAAATCGGCGCGCTCGAAGGTATCGAGCGCACGATGTCGTCGATTATCCTGTCGACGAAATTCGTGCGGCCGGGGGCGATTTGACGGGTGAGCGGGCATGATCGATGAAGCCGACAACAGACTGTCCGGGCATCCGCTCGACCGGCCCGTCTGGAGCGCGCTGACGACCCGGCAGGCGAGGTTCGCGCAAGGCGACGCCAGGGCCGTTCGTCTCGCCCCGGCATTCGGCCTGTTTGCCGCCGCGGCCGATGCTTCGTCCGAGAGCTTGGCGGCGCTGGCCCGCCTCGATCCCGCGGCGGGCGGGCTGGTGCTGATCGAGGCGGAACCGCTGCCGGCGGGCATCGCCGCGCGGCGTATGGCACTCTGCCATCAGATGGTCGCGATCGTGCCGCGGCCGATCGAACCGTCCTTCGCGATCACTGCGCTGTGCGAGGATGACGCGCCCGACATGCTGGCCTTGGCGACGCTGACCGAGCCCGGACCGTATTTTGCGCAGACGCACCGGCTGGGCGATTTCTTCGGGGTAAAGCAGGATAACCGGTTGGTGGCGATGGCGGGAGAGCGGCTGAAGCCGGAGGGTTTTACCGAGGTCAGCGGCGTTTGCACGCACCCCGAATATCGCGGCCGTGGCTATGCCGGCGGGTTGATGTGCGCGGTGGCGACGCGCATCCTGGCGCGGGGCGAGACGCCCTTCCTGCATGCCTATGCCAGCAACAGGGGCGCGATCGCGCTCTATCATACCCTTGGGTTTGCCTTGCGTCGGGTGATGACGATGATTGTCATGGGGGCGACGGTTCGGGCACGCTCTGAGACCGTCAGGATCGGCCCAGTCGGTGCAGGCAGAGCCGCTCGACCTCGGTGAATTCGGTCGTCAGCAGCCCGACGAGCTTGGTCAATTCCTCAGGCGCCGCGCTGTCCTTGCCGATGCTTTCCAGCATCGCAGCGATGCAGGTCAGGCGCTCGAAGCCCAGCATCTCGACCGAACCTTTGAGGGCATGGGCTTCGCGGCCGAGCGTCTTGAGATCCAAGCCCTCGGCCCGCTCGATCATGCGCTGAATGCGCGCGCGGCTGTCGCGCAGAAAGACTTCGGTGATGGCCAATGCCGCCTCGGCGCCGACATCGCCGACCAGTTGGTCATAGGCCGCATGGTCGGCGATGTCGAGATGGTCGAGCGCGATGCCGGATTTGGGCGTCTCGGTGCCGGGTAAATGGCGGGCCATGCGCTTTGCCAGATCGGACCAGCGGAATGGCTTGGTGACGATATCCTGCATGCCGGCCGCGCGGCAGCGTTCGTGATCCTCGTGGAACGCGTTGGCCGTGACGCCGATGATCGGAATCGCCCCCGCCCTGCCGCCCATCCGACGAATCGCCAGCGTCGCCCCCAGCCCGTCCAATTCCGGCATCTGCATGTCCATCAGCACCAGATCATAGGGCAGCGTGCGCACGGCATTGACTGCCTCGACGCCGTTCGACACGACATCGACCCGCAGACCGTATTTGTCGAGCACCGAGGCGATGATCAGCTGGTTGGTCGGATTGTCCTCGGCCACCAGAACACGGCCGGTGAGCGAGAGATCGGCGATGTGGGGTTCGGCGTCGATCACGACCTCGCCACCCTTGAAGTCGAGATCCCGGTCGAGCGGCACGGAGAAGACGAAGCGCGAACCGACGCCCGGCATGCTCTCGACCTCGATCCGGCCGCCCATCCCGTCGAGCAGCCGCTTGCAGATCGCGAGACCGAGCCCGGTACCCCCGAAGCGGCGCGAGACGGAGCTATCGACCTGACCGAATTCGGTGAAGAGGGTCGCGACCGATTCGGGCGCAATGCCGATCCCGGTATCGGTGACGGCGAGGGTGAGTTCTGCCCGTGCCGGGGCCAGATCGGCGAGATGCATCTCGATCGTGACCAAGCCGGTCTCGGTGAATTTCACCGCGTTGCTGACCAGATTGAGCAGAATCTGGCGCAGCCGGCCCGGATCGCCGATCAGATTGCCCGGCAGGTCGCGGGGCAGCACCGCCTTCAATTCGAGGCCTTTGGCGCCGGCCTTGGGTGCGGTAATCGCCAGTACGCTATCGACCACGTCGCGCAGGCCGATATGCAACCGCTCGAACTCCAACTTGCCGGCATCGATCTTGGAATAGTCGAGAATATCGTTGATAACCTGCAGCAGATGTTCGGCCGAGACGCGCAGGCTGTTGGCATAGCGCCATTGCTCGGCCGAAAGATTGGTGTCGAGCAGCAATCCGGTCATGCCGATGACGCCATTGATCGGCGTGCGGATCTCGTGGCTGACCGTCGCCAGGAATTCGGCGCGGGCGCGGTTGGCGCGCTCGGCCTCCTCGCGGGCGGCCTTGAGCGCCGCCTCGGTTTCGCGCCGTTCGGTGATGTCGGTCAAGGTGCCGGTGATGACCGGCATGCCGTCCACCTCTTCCTGAGCCACGAAGGCGACCATGCCGAACCAGCGCACAGCCCCGCCGGCTGTGCGATAGCGAAACTCCTGGGCGGCGGCGGGCGATGTGCCTTCGCGCAACGGGTCGAGCAGTTCCAGCAATTGGCGCCGGTCTTCGGGTACGACCCGCCGCAAGGCGCGCTCGCCAAGTGCCACGCGGAAATCCTGGCCGGTCAGCGTCGTGTAGGCGCGATTGAGAAACCGCCAGCGGCCATCCATGCCGATCTGAAAGATCACCTCGGTCAGGCTGTCGATCACCGAGCGATAGCGGTCGCGACTGGTGGCGATCAAAGCATCGATCTGCCGCTGGCGGCGATGCTCGGCTTGGGCCGCGATTTGGTCCAGCAGCATGTCGCAAAAGGTCGCCAGCGTCTTCAACTGCACCGGCCGTGACCGCCGCGGAATCGGCGCGAAGGCGGCGAGCGTGCCCAGCAGCACGCCATCATGATCGATCAGCGGCGCAATCGCCAGAAAGCGCACACCGCCGTCGCGCGCGACCAGCGGATGATCCGCCAGCCGGGGTTCGCGCTTCGCATCCTCCAGCATCAAGGCGCCGCCGCGCCGAGTCGCCCGGTCGCGCCGCAGCAGGTCGAGCAAGTCGGCCGCCGGCAGTTGCCCGACTTGGCAATGGAGAACTGACTCGCCATCCTCAATCAGTTCCAACGCGGCATCGGGTGCGGCGAAGGCGTCGGCCATCAAGGTCGTGATGCGTTCGAACGACGATGGCTGCGACGGCGTGAGCCGGGTAATCGCGCGGTCGCCGACCGCCTGAGCCGCGCTCATGGCTACTCGCCCTTCCGCTGCTGCATCTTGCGATACAGCGTCGACGGGTTGATGCCGAGCAAGGCGGCCGATCGTGCGATATTGCCGCCGCACTCGTTGAGCGCCGCCTCGATCATCCGCTGTTCGGCCCGCGCCAACGGCTCGATCTCGCGCAGAGGCGGCGTACCTGGACGATCGCGTGGCTGGAATTGCTCGCGCTTGCGGTAGAGGGTCGATGGGCTGATGTCGAGCAGGGCGGCGGCCTGCGGGACATTGCCGGTGGTTTGCGCCAAAGCCAACTCGATCAACCCGCGCTCCAGCTCTCCAAGATTGTAGGAAATCGGGGGGGGCTCGACCGAGCGCGGCTTCGATCGAGTCGGCTGGACCTCGGCAATGCCCGATGCGGCCAGCGGTGGCGGCAGCATCTCGGGCGTGACGATCTCGCCCTCGTTGAACAGCACGATTTGGCGCACGACGTTCTGCAATTGGCGGACATTGCCGGGCCAAGCATAATCGAGCAGCAGCGCTGCGGTCTCGGGTGCGAAGCGGTCGAAGGGCCGGCCTTCCTCAGTCGCATATTGCTCCAGGAAATGCTGTGCGATCAACAGCAGATCTGTGTCCCGCTCACGCAACGGCGGCAGCGCCAGCGGCATGACATAAAGCCGGTAATACAGATCCTCGCGGAATCGCCCGGCCGCAACTTCCTTCAACGGGTCGCGGTTGGTGGCTGAAATGAAGCGGATATCGGCTTTTTGCGATTGGTTGCCGCCAACCTTGGTGAAACTGCCGGTTTGCACGAAGCGCAGCAGTTTGGCCTGCAAGGTCAAATCCATTTCGCAGATCTCATCAAGGAACAAAGTACCGCCATTGGCCCGCGTTCCGGCCCCGTCGCGATCGGCGATCGCGCCGGTGAACGCACCCCGGATATGGCCGAAGATCTCGCTTTCCATCAGATCTTTCGGCATGGCCGCGCAATTGAGTGCGATGAAGGGCCGTGCCGCGCGCGCGCCGCGCTGATGAATCGCCTCTGCCGCCAACTCCTTGCCGGTGCCGCTTTCGCCCGTGATGAAGACCGGTGCCTTGGATGCGGCTGCGATGTCGATGATCCGATAGACCGCGCGCATCGCAAGCGATTGACCGATAAAGCCGCAAAATGCTGCTCCCTCGGCGGGAACCGGCAGCGCGCCGACGATTCGTTTCAGATCGTGCCGCTCCAACGCATGTTCGATGGTGACGAAGAGCCGCTCGGGCGCAAACGGCTTGACCAGGAAATCGGCCGCGCCCTCGCGCATCGCCTCGACCGCGATGTTAATCGAGCCGTTGGCGGTGATAACGATCACGACGCAACCCAATCGCTCGGCCACGACCTGTTTCAGGATGTCGAGCCCAGCCATATCGGGCAATTGCAAATCGAGCAAAATTACCGTGAAACGGGTTTCCGACAAGCAGGCGAGCGCGGCCATTCCGGTCGCACAATGACTGGCTTCATACCGGCTGCGCCGCAGATACTCCAGATAGGTCTGCGCAACAGCGGGATTGTCCTCGACAAGAAGCAGTTTCTGGCGCGCGCTCACGAAGGCTCCGGCGGAACGAACAGGGAGGCGTCTCGACCGGCGAAACTTCGAGTGGGACGCTTAAGGATATCTTTATCTTATGCCGCCGTGATTTGCATGCACGACGTAGGTGTGGTGGCTGATTTGCCGCCGATATTACGACCGCGCGGTCGGCCAGATCGATTTTTCAACCTGCGGCGGGCTTCGTTCTCAACCGACAAGGCTTCTTTAACGATCGCTTTGCTTGTATAGCCGGGACGAAAATCTGCCAAAAGGGCGTGCCACCGAGCCGGCGGGAGAAGGACCAGTGACGGACAGATCGCCGACTCAGGCTGAGACATTGATTTTTTCAGCCGATTGCGAGCTGCTCTTCGAGCTTTCAATCGACATGTCGTGGGCGACGTCCGCCACGGGCCAATTTATTCGGATGAATCGGGCCGTGACGGATTTCCTCGGACGATCAGCCGAGACCCTGATCGGTCTGCCGTTTCTCGATATTGTGCATGACGACGATCGTCCGTCGATTCGCGAGGCGATGGCACATTTGCCATCCACCGCACCGGTGGTCTGCGAGGGGCGAATCCAGGCGCGCGACGGCGGGTGGCGTTGGATCGAGTGGCGGTGCCGCAGCCGTGATGGTCTGATTTTCGCGGTCGGGCGGGACCTGACCGAAAGCGAACGGCAGCGGGCGCTGGGCGACGTGGAGGAGGATCTGCTGCTGGCCATCGCGGACGAGCGGCCGATCGGCAGCACGCTCGACAATGTCTGTGAGGCGGTTCAGACGTTGCTTGAGGGCACGATCTGTTCCGTCATGCTGTTCTCGGCCGATGGCGGGCATCTGCTGGTCGGGGCTGGGCCGAATCTGGCGCCGGGTTATCGCGCGGTGATCGACGGCGCCGCGATCGGTCCGGCGGCGGGGAGTTGCGGCACCGCCGCCTTCCTCGGCGAAACCGTGGTTGTCGAAGACATCATGAAGGATCCTCTGTGGGTCGATTATCGCGATGCCGCTACGCGCTATGGGTTGCGGTCGTGCTGGTCGACGCCGCTCGTGTCGCGCAAACAGCGCCGTCTCGGTACGTTTGCTGTCTATCGCACGGTTTGCTACTCGCCCGGCGCCTGGGAACGGCATGTCATTTCGCGCTTAGCCCGTTCGACTGCGATTGCGCTTCAGCGCAAGCATTTCGAGCTGGAACTGATCGAGGCCCGGCAGCGCGCCGAGCGGGCCAGCCAGGTCAAGAGCGATTTTCTGGCCCATATGAGTCACGAGTTGCGCACGCCGCTCAACGCGATCATCGGCTTCACCGACATCATGCAGCATCAGATGCTGGGGCCGCTTAGCAACCCGCGCTATCAGGAATATGTCCGCGACATCAATGCCAGCGGCCATCATCTATTGCATCTGATCGACGATATCCTGGATGTCGCCAGAATCGAGGCCGGCAAGATCGAGGTCAACCGGACACGCGTTGCCCTGCGCACGCTGTTGGAGGAAACGATCCGGCTGGTGCGCAACGCCTATCCGGTGACGAGTCACGAGATCGAATTGGCCGGGCCGGCCGAGTTCCCGGATCTGTTCGTCGATCGCCATTGCCTGCGGCAGATCGCGCTCAATGTCGTCGGCAATGCCGCGAAATTCACACCGGCCGGCGGACGTGTCCTGGTCGCGGTGGCGCATGCCGATGGCGGCGGCCTGGAGATCGCCGTCAGCGATACCGGCATCGGCATTCCGGCCAGCGCGGTCCCGATGATGGGCCGGGCCTTCGAGCAGGTCGAAAAGGGCTTCAACCGACAACGTGGCGGCAGCGGCCTCGGGCTTTACATCACCCGGATGCTGATGGAACGGCATGGCGGGCGTCTTGATCTGCGCAGCACGGTGCAGGTCGGCACGACCGTCACGCTGAGTTTCCCGGCGGACGCGATCTGGTGCGAAGCCGCGGCACCGTCGCGGGTATCTCGCCATGTGGCGGACGAGGCGGTGTGACGCGCGCGATCTCGTCCAGATGCCGGCGCAGCAACTCGGCGAACCACAGTTGAAAACCGCTATTCGCCCCGGAATCGTCCGGCAGCCCGGCGCGCTTGCGCAGTTGCGCACCGAAAATCGCATCGCCGAAGGCCGCGGCGGTGACCAGATAGACGATCGATTTGGTGTCTTCTTCGTCGATCGCCGTCCCCGGCGGGGTCTTTGCCATCCGCATCTCATGCACCGTGCGGACAATCTCCAGCGTCACTATATCCTGTTGCCCATTATCCTCGCCGCTGCCGCTGCCGCTGACGGCAAGCCAGGCCAGACGCTGGGCCAAGCCGCCGCGAAAGGCATTGAACACTTCGCCCAGGATGTTCTCGGTCTTCACCTCGGTCGCATGCAGCGCCAGCATCAGTCGGTCCTTGAGTTCGACCATGGCGCGGTTGGTCAGCGCCCGGATCAACCCCTCGCGGCTGCCGAAATGATGCAGAATGACCGGATGCGAAATGCCGAGATCGGCCGCTACGTCCTGGAGTTTGATGCCGGCCGGCCCGATCCGGGCCAGCCGCGCCTCGGCTGCATCCAGAATCTGCCGACGGGCATCCTCGGCGGTCCGACGGATACGTTTGGGTGCGCTAGCCATGATGGCGGCCCAACGATGTCACACCGAACGCACTATTGACAATTTTGTAAGTAGGTCTCATTTTGAGCGTGCCGGACCCGCAGGGGGAGGTGGATCATGTTGATACTAGCCGAAGATCGCCTGCGCATACGACCCCTATGAAATTCCCGGTGCCACCGGAAGACAGGAGTTGCCGATGACCGCGCAGAAAAACCGCATCCGTCCGATTGCCGCGATCAAGGCCGTGCGTGCCCTGCTCAAGAATCCGGAAGACACCCGTCAGGTCTTCCTGGTGACGGAAGCGCTGAACGGCAATGCCGGGGTGCGGGCCTTCGAGCGGTTCCGCGATAGCGCGGTCGGGCGGGCCGTGCTCAGCGAGCGGCGAATCCTGCTCGATCGTCTGCGCGATCAGGATCGGCTGGCGCAGCTTCCGATCGGCACGCTCGGCCGGGACTATTACGAATTCATGTCGTGCGAAGGGCTGACTGCCGATGGGCTGGTCGAGGCCTCGAAGACCGAGAGTTTCAAGCCGGGCTCTGACGAGTTCCGGCTCTTCGCCGAGCGCGGCCGCGATTGGCACGATCTCCAGCACGCGCTGACCGGCTATGGCCGCAACGGGCTTGGCGAGGTCTGCGTGCTGACTTTCCTGTGTGCGCAAAGCTGGAATCCGGGCCTGTTGCTGATCGTGATTGCGGGCATGTTCAAGACGGCCAAGGAGATCCCCGGCCAACCGGTCAAGCGCGCCATCTGGGAAGCCTGGCGCCACGGCCGCAAGGCGGCTTGGCTGCCCGCGCTCGATTGGGAAGCCATGCTGTCGCGCCAGCTCGACGAAATCCGGCCGGAACTCGGTGTTCGCACGCCGGTCGTCTATCAGCGGATTGTCGCGGCCGTCGCCCAGCGGAGACCAGCCAACGGCGCGGGCTCGATGCCGGCGCTTGCCGCCGAATAGCTGCCGGCCGAGATCGCTCGGCACGACACATGGTTATTGCGCCGGCACGGCAGCCGGCGCGCTGCACTGTTATTGCGCCGGCACGGCAGCCGGCGCGCTGCGCGGTTATTGCGCCGGCACGGCAGCCGGCGC
>JBAVTK010000235.1:0-1767 GCA_049696095.1 Aliidongia sp.
GGCGAATGCGCTGGTCGGCAATAAGGCGGGCGAGGCCGTGTTGGAGATGCTGGCGCTCGGCCCGCTTTTTATCGTCGAGGCCGACTCGGTCCAGCTGGCCCTGGTCGGCTCCGCGGTCGGCCTGCGACTCGACGGCCGGGCGATCGAGGCCGGACGCAGCGTGACGGTCGAGCGCGGCGCCAAGGTGGCCGTTACCGGCTTCACCGACAGCGCGTGCTGCTATCTCGCGGTCGGCGGCGGCTTCGATCTCGAACCGGTGATGGGCAGCAATTCGACTTACGCCCGCGGCGGCTTCGGTGGCCTCGGCCGTCTGCTCAAGCGGGATGACACGTTGCCGCTGCGCCGCCGTTCCGCCCCGGCCGGGCCGGAGCGATGCGCTGAGCCGATTCCCTATGGCGACGGGCCGATCCGCATTATCCTCGGCCCGCAAGCCGATTGGTTCGAGCCTGACTCGCTCTCGCGTTTTTTCAGCGATCCCTATGACATCACCGCCGAGGCCGATCGCATGGGCATGCGGCTGGCCGGGCCGGCGCTGCGCCATTCCCGCGGCTTCAACATCGCCTCGGACGGGATCGCGACCGGTGCCGTTCAAGTGCCGGGCACCGGCCAGCCGATCCTGCTCTTAGCCGATCATCAGACGATCGGCGGCTATCCCAAGCTCGGCACCGTCGCCTCGGCCGATCTGCCGCGACTAGGCCGGTGTCGGCCGGGCCAGCAACTCCGCTTCACCCCGATCGAGACCGAGGCCGCCGAGGCCTTGCGTCGCGAGCAGGAACGCGCGTTCCGTCGAATGGTTGATCGGATCGCGCCGATAGCCACCGTTCCGCGCAGCGAAGATCTGCTGTCGGCCAACCTCATCAGCGGCGTGGTGTCGGCATAGATCAAGATGATTCTGGGTCAAGTCACCCAAAATCATCTTGATCTAGCGTGCGTGCCCGCGCTCGCCGATCGACATGATCAGCACGCCATGGATCAAGCCGGGACCGGCGATGTCGGTCGCCACTTGCAGCAACTTATCCTTCAGGATCTCGCCGCCGACTGGCGGATCGTCCGGCCGGTGCTCGGTATAGACCTCATTGAGCGCCACCATGAACGCATCGGTCAGCTTGCGCCGATAGGGGTCGAGCATCGGTTCGGTTTTGTCCGGCTCCATCTCAAGATCCAGCAGGATGCTCACTTCCTTGTCGATTTTATTGTTCGGGCCGATGACCGAAAAGGCGATCGGCTTCAGCCGGACATAGACCGGCGCCCCTGGCAGGCTTGGGGCGTGCCCCTGGGCGAAGGCCGCCGGTGCCGACAGCAAGGCGAAGCAGATGGTAAGTAACAGAGCACGGAGCGGCGTCATGGCATCCTCGGGACAAGATCGGCCCCGCAAGGCTTAGCGCCAAAGCTTCACCAGAACGTTTAGATCACCCGTGCCGAAAGCCGCGCCGGGACAGCGCCAGCGGTCGGCCGTCGCGGTCGAGGATCGCGACGGCGCTGCCTTCCATCAAACGGCCGATCGCCGTGACGACGACACCCGCACGGGCAGCCGGGCCGGTGAGATCGGCCTCCGGCGCCGCGGTGAACAGCAATTCGTAGTCATCGCCACCGGTCAACACTGTTTCGATGCGTCCGACATCATCGGCCAGGACCGATGCCGCGGCGGGTGAGAGCGGCACGCATGCGGCGTCGATCACGGCGGCAACGCCGGATGCCGCGGCGAGGTGATCGAGGTCGCCGACCAGCCCGTCGGAGATATCCATCATCGCGCTGGCGATGCCGGCC
>JBAVTK010000236.1:0-4628 GCA_049696095.1 Aliidongia sp.
GGAGAGCGACACGTCGCCATGCGATGCCTCCAACATAAACTGACCCCGTTATGGTTGCTAACCAGCTTCGCGGCAGGCCTTTCCCTATGCAACATCACCGGCGCCGCGCCCGTCGAGCAGCAAACGCCGCTCCACATCATCGTCTTTCCACTCGATGGTACGGTACGAGCCGCCTATCGGCTGGCTCGCCCGACGACCCATTTCCATTTCGCCCAAAATCTCGATGCGATCCGCAGCCGAAGCTGGACCATGAAGACGCCCGGCTTGACGCTTGATCATGACGTGGTCAGTGCCGAAAACGGCTCGGCCTTTCGCGAATTCACCATTGCGATCAAGCCGGACGAGACCGCTTCGGATCGGACATATCCTGCCTTGTTCCGAATCGGGCCGGACGGGCTGGCGCTCTACACGCCGTATCTGGCGGGTGAGTCGGCAGCCTATCAAAGCTTCGTTGAGCCGAAATTGCCGGCAAATTCACTGGCCTTTGCCGGCACGGAGCGCGTCATCGGGGCATTCGGCATGCTCGGGGTCGATCGGTACGTCTATCTCGGTCCGTCCGATTATATTGAGCGCGGCAACGCCACCTTCATCATCCCGCCCGACCTGCCGGGCTGGCTCGGCGAGACGGCCAAGATGCAGCTCGACCGGATTCTCACGCTTTACAACATGCGGCTCGATACAGCGCTGCCGGTCGCCCCCACGGTGCTCATGGCCTATGCCGGTATGGCGGAGCCCAGCCGCTATCGCGGCGACGTCTCGGCCGGCTCGATCATCGCGTTGCGGTTTCGCGGCGATGGTTGGCGCGAGCGTGGCGCGGGCGACACTTACGATATCGTCCATCTGATCGCGCATGAAGCCTTTCACCTGTGGAACGGCATGCTGTTCCATTCGCGCGAGATGGGCGATCAACCCTGGCTGCACGAGGGCGGCGCGGAATATGCCGCCTTGCTCGCCCTGCGGATCCTGGGCGAGATGTCCGACGAGGAGTTTCGCGACGAGTTGGAAGACCGAATCAATCGCTGCCGCACCGATCTCGCGACCGAACCGCTGACCGAGGCGGCCGTGCGGCGGACAAGCGTGACCTATGATTGCGGCGTCGTCGTGCAATGGATCGCCGACGCCGCGGCCCGACATAATCTGGATCACCCGCGGGATTTCTTCGCCCTGTGGCGGGGAATTTTCCAGAATGCGGCACTCCACCATGACCTCTATGATGGCGCGGACTTTGCCGAGAGCGCGCCGCCGGAGGCACGGCCGGCGATCGCCTCGATTCTCACCGAATCGGGCACCGAGCGCTGGGCGGCGCTGCCGACGCGGCTGAAACCCTTCGGTATCGAACTCGCCCCGCCCGGCGATCTCGCGACCGACGATGCGCTGCGCCGCCGGGCGTTGCAGCATCTACTGATTCACGCCTGCGGCACCGACCGGCATGGCTTCGCGACCGAGCCGGGCTTCCTCCAACTTGATACCGGACCCGGCTGCGGCAGCCTCGCCGGTGATCCGGCCATCGACTCGGTCGAGGGACATGATCTGTTTCGCGACATGCCCGGCGCCTTTGCCGCCATGGTCAAGAAATGCGGCTCATCCGAGCCAGTCATTTTGGGCGGCAAAGCGACCGATCGCAAATTCCTCGTCGCCTGTCCCAAGCCGCTCTCGGCCGAGCCGCGCTATGTCCTGGGCAATAGTGGGGTGCCGTAACCTGCTTGGGCCGCGCTGCCGAACGGCTTGCGTCGCGAATAAGATCTGGCGCGGTTGAGTCTGCTGATTGCCCCCCTGATTCGGGGCGGTGACAGTCGCTGGAGCATAGAGCAAGATGGGTCTCGCAACGGTGGCCGCACGCGTTCGGCTGTTCGGCGGCATGGTTCTCATGCTTTACGTGATTTGCCATCTTTCGAATTTGTCGCTCGGCCTCGGGTCGCTTGAGCTCATGGATGAGTGGCGGCCCTTGATCATGGCGCCGTGGCAAAGCTGGGTCGGGCAAGCCATGCTCTATGGCGCGTTGGCAAGCCATATGGTCCTGGGGCTGGTGTCGCTCGGCCATCGGCGGGGCACAGCGTCGATCGGGCCGGGCGAGATGGCGCAACTCGCCCTCGGCCTGCTCATTCCACCGCTCTTGGCCTCGCACCTTTTGGCATCGCGCGGTGCCGCCCTGTTGGACGGCTTTCACCCCAGCTATAGCTGGTTCCTGTACGTGTACTGGAAACACGCGCCGCTCCACGGCCTGCAACAGGTTTTCGTCGTCTCGGCCGCTTGGATTCACGGCTGTCTGGGCTTGCACATTTGGCTGCGGCTGCGGCCGTGGTGGCCTAAGGCGGCAGGATTCGTGTACCCGGTAGTTTTCCTGCTGCCGATCCTGGCATTGCTCGGCTTTGTCGAAGCCGGCAAGGAGATCATCGCGTCCTTTGAGACTGGCAACCTCATTTGGGCGGCCGAAATCGTCAATCAGGCGGCGCAGTTCACCCAGATATCGCCCACGCTTCTGATCCTTCAAACGATCTTTTTCGTCGCATATGCTACGGCACTGGCGGTCGCACTCGGCGCGTTCGCCGCGCGCGCCCATCGGCGGCGAAAGGTGACCGCGCGCATCGATTATGTGGGCGGACCGACGGTGCGCGCCGCGCTTGGCCTGTCGGTCTTGGAGGCGAGCCGGGCGAATGATCTGCCGCATGCAAGCGCCTGCGCCGGCCACGGACGCTGCGGCACGTGTCGGGTTATGGTCGTGTCCGGCATGCAAAACCTGTCAGTTCCGCAGCCGGCCGAAACCGAATTGCTGGGGCGGCTCGGCCTCGGTCCGGATGTCCGGCTGGCATGCCAGGCCTTTCTGACCGGCGCAGGGGTCACGGTGCAGCGTCTGGTTCCCGCCGACGAGGAAGAAGACGCCGCGCGTGATCCGCTGGGCTGGCGGAACTGCGATGCTTCGGCCAATGGAGCGACCGCATGACGCGCCGCCGCTGCGCTCTTGCACGGTCTCGTCCGCTCGCGTGGCTCGTGCTGCTCGGCCTCAATCTCTTGCCGCTTTCAGCGGCCTGCGGTGCCGAGCTGTTGCCCAACCTGCACCGGCAAATCATGGGAATTTCGGACGCGGTCCGCGACGACCTCGATCGGAGTTCAGCGGCGATCCATTCGGCGCCCTCCGAGGCACGCGGGCTGCAAGCCGATGCGGATCGGGCGTGGCGGAGCGGCGAGATTCTGCGGGCCACGATCTACGGTCTGGTGCTGCTGATGATCGGTGGCGGTGCCGAGTGGCTCTATTGGTGCTACGCCGGCAAGGCTTGGCGTGCGATCGCCGAGGCCGCGGCGGTCGGCCGCGATCCGCTGCCGCCGGCACGAGCCGCCATTCTGGGCCTGCGACGGGCAGCGCTGAGCGCCTTTGGGGCCGTGCTGTTCGCCAGTGGCGTCCTCGTACCGTCGTCGATTTTTTCCTGGCCCGGCGATGTTCAGGCGGGTGTCGTGAGTGCTGCCTTGGCGATCACGGCAATTCGCGTCACACGCATCTCCGCAATTTTCATGCTGTCGCCGCATCCGGCGCGGCTGCGGCTGGCGGCTTTGCCGGACAAGAGCGCCGGCCGCCTCAACCTCGCTCTGTTCGCGCTAAGCATAGTGCTGGCGGCGGGGTACGCGACCCAATCGCTGCTGCACGCGACACTCGGTGCCGTGGGCTTGGCGACACTCATTTCCGGGGTAAGCGGTATCCTCGCTGCCATTCTGACGCTGATCGTTCTGCGATTCTGGGTGCCGGCACCGGGCCGCAGACCCGCCGCGCTTCGCCCGATCGCCCTGATCGCGATGGTGTTGCTAGTCACGGTCCTGCATCTTTTGGGCGCGCACGAGATCGTCTGGACCGCGTTGCTGTGGGCCGGGGCGATGATCGTCGGTGCGATGGCGCAAACGCTCGTCGAGGCCTTCACAACGACCATCCCCCAAGCGCCGCGTCAAGCGTCCGAATATCGCTCCGTCCTCAAAAGCGGCGTGCGCATCGTCACCTTCGGCGCCGCCGCCGCCGCGACGGCGATTATCTGGAACATCCCGTTGTTGCAGCTTTCGCAATCGGACACTTTGGTCGGCCGCTCGCTCGCACGCGCGTTCGACGTCATTGTAGTGATGCTGATCGCCGATCTCATTTGGGTCTGGGCGCGCACGATT
Organism: Aliidongia sp.; assembly: GCA_049696095.1. Taxonomy (GTDB): domain Bacteria; phylum Pseudomonadota; class Alphaproteobacteria; order ATCC43930; family CGMCC-115725; genus JAXDMU01. Next base: position 4,144 of record JBAVTK010000236.1, read on the forward strand.
ATCGACGGCAAGCTGTCGGCGATTCCGGCGCGCACGCGCGAGAATGGCGGGCTGGCGCCGAGCGCACGTCTGGCGACGCTTCTGCCTCTGCTGCGCAAAGTCATCCTGGTGGTGTTGATCGGGCTCGTCGGCTTGATCTCGCTCTCGGCCCTCGGGATCGACATCGCGCCCCTGCTCGCCGGCGCCGGAGTCGTGGGCATCGCGATCGGGCTGGGGGCGCAAACCCTGGTCCGCGACATTGTTTCCGGCGTGTTCTATCTTCTCGCCGACTCATTTCGGGTCGGCGAATATGTCGAGTTCGGCGAAATCCGCGGCACGGTCGAGGGTATCTCGCTACGTTTTCTACGCATTCGCCACCATCGAGGCGCTGTTTATACCGTGCCGTTCGGTGAAATCAAATGGCTGGTCAATCTCAGTCGGGATTGGGCCATCATGAAGCTGGAATTTCGGGTACCGTTCGAAACCGACCTCGCTCTGATCAAGGA
>JBAVTK010000237.1:0-9799 GCA_049696095.1 Aliidongia sp.
AGCGCTTGAGTTCGGGGCCAAAATGGTCGCCGATCCCGGGCGGGAGCGGTGCCACCAATGTTCGCCCGTCCGGCGTCAGCCACCGGTCCCGGCGATAGCATACCACACTGGCTTCGATCTTAATGTCCTGGACGGTGAAGTTCTCATAGCCCTATCATCAGGCGGCGACATTCAGCCATAGAATCGTAAACCGTCCCGCGTGCAAACCCTCAACCGTTACCCCGAGTCGATACCTCGCACGAAAGACCGCTGCTCCGACCAAACATCAAGCCGCCCGGCGTTTTGTCCCATTTACCAGGTAACGCCATAGGAGCGATACGTATTCAGGCTTCCGAGAAGAACGGCGCATTCGGTCATTCCGCCAGATCCCGCATGATGCGATAGAGGTCGGCCTTCCCTTCGAAGCCGATCCCGGGCAATTCCGGCATCCGGATATGGCCGTCCTCGACGTGCACGCCATCGGGAAAACCGCCGAATGGCTGAAACAGATTGGGATAGCTTTCATTGCCGCCGAGGCCGAGACCGGCGGCAATGGCCAGCGACATTTGATGGCCGCCATGCGGAATGCAGCGGCGAGGCGACCAGCCATGGGCGCCCAGCATCGCCAGGGTGCGCTGATACTCGCATACCCCGTAGGACAAGGCGCAGTCGAATTGCAGCCAATCGCGATCGGGCCGCAAGCCGCCATAGCGGATGAGGTTGCGGGCATCCTGGTGGCTGAACAGATTTTCTCCGGTGGCCATAGCGCCCGGATAGAGCTCGGCCAGCGTCGCCTGGAGACGGAAATCGAGCGGATCACCCGGCTCCTCGTACCAAAACAGATCATACGCCCGAAGCGCCTTGGCGTAGGCGATCGCCTGTTCGGTGTCGAACCGGCCGTTGGCATCGACCGCGAGGCGCGCGGCACCGCCGAGTTCGACCAGCACCGCCTCGATCCGCTGGACATCCTCGGCCAGCGTGGCGCCGCCGATCTTCATCTTGACCACATTATAGCCGCGATCGAGATGGCCGCGCATCTCGGCTCGCAGCGCGTCGAGGCCTTTTTCCGGATAGTAGTAGCCGCCGGCGGCGTAGACGAAAACCTTGGGATCGGCGGCGCGGCCGTGCCGGTCGGCCAGCAGGCGGAACAAAGGCTGCCCGGCGATTTTCGCCACCGCGTCCCACACCGCCATGTCGATCGTACCGACCGCGACCGAGCGCTCGCCATGGCCGCCGGGCTTCTCGTTGGCCATCATCGCGGCCCAGATGCGATCCGGATCGAGATTGCTCGCGGCGTCGTCAAGCAGTGCGGCACTCTCGGCGGCCAGAATCCGCGGCGCGAACCGCTCGCGGATCAAACCGCCCTGGCCGTAGCGGCCATTGGAATTGAAGCCATAGCCGACGACCCGCCTTCCATCGCGCACCACATCGGTCACCAGGGCGACCAGGCTGAAGGTCATTTTCGAGAAATCGATATAGGCATTGCGAATAGGCGATGCGATGGAGAGCGTGATTTCGCGGAGATCGGTGATCCGAACGCTCATGGCGTCAAACCTCTTACTTTGTCGTGGATCGGCGAAGTCTAGGGGAAATGGCCGCGACCGACGCGCCCGATTTGGCCGAAAAATCGGTCAAACACGTCATTGTGAGCGAGGCGACCCGTCCGATGCGCGGACAGCCATGTTTGGCCTTTGCGACCTGGCACGTCCGGCTTTATGAGGGGGCACGGCACGGGGGAGAATCGCAACCATGACCTTACCATCTGACGATACTGTCCATCGACAGACGCCGTTCGAGGTGGCCGTGGTGATTGCGACGATGCTGCGCCCGTCTCTGGAGCGGGCCGTGCGATCGGTCTTCGCGCAGGATCTGAAGGCGCACATCCAGATCGTGATCGGCATCGATCATCGTCAGGGTGGCGATGATTGCCTGGAACGCCTCGCGCGCGACCGTCCGGCCGATATGTGTCTGACAATCATCGATCTCGGCTATTCGACCGCGCGCCGCAATGGCGGTCTCTACCCCAATGATTTCGGCGGCGCGCTCGCGCTTAATCGCCACCAGGCCCAATCGCGGCATCTGCTGGTCGACGCCGCCCGGCGCGCCGGCAATGCAAGTGAGGCGGCGAGTTGTCTGGTCGAAGCCGTGGCGGTCGATGACCGCGATCCAGCCGGGATGATCGGCTAAGCACCGAACGCCGGCCGCCATTCGCGAGCGGGAAGTCGCCGGACTCGCTTCGAGATGGTTGACCGCGGGCGGCGGCAGGTTCACGGTTCCGCGCTCGGGGAACGTGTCAAAAGGCTGTCATCGTGGCAAAGCAACATGTCGATGTGCTGATCGTGGGCGCCGGTCTCTCCGGCATCGGGGCCGCGGTTCATCTGCAAACCAATTGTCCGAACCGGTCCTACCTGATCCTGGAAGGGCGCGAGGCGATCGGCGGCACTTGGGATCTGTTCCGTTATCCCGGCATCCGCTCGGATTCCGACATGTACACGCTGGGCTATGCCTTCAAGCCCTGGACCAAGGCCAAGGCGATCGCCGATGGGCCGGCGATCCTGCATTATGTCCGCGAGACGGCGCGCGAGCATGGCGTCGAGCGCCATATCCGCTTTGGTCACAAAGTGGTCAGTGCCGCCTGGTCGACCGAGGATGCCGCCTGGACGATCGAGGCGACCTGCGGGCCTGACGCTGTGCCCGTGTCCTTCACCTGCAATTTCCTCTTTCTGTGCGGCGGCTATTACAATTACGCCCAGGGCTACACGCCCGATTTCCCCGGCATTGAGCGCTTTGGCGGCCGGGTCGTCCATCCGCAGAAATGGCCCGAGGATATCGATTACACCGGCAAGCGCGTCGTGGTGATCGGATCGGGTGCCACGGCGGTGACGCTCGTGCCGGAAATGGCGAAGAAAGCCGGCCATGTCGTGATGCTGCAACGCTCGCCGACCTATGTCGTGTCGCGCCCGGCCGAGGATGCGCTGGCCAACTGGCTGCGGCGCCATCTGCCGGCGATGCTGGCCTATCGCTTGACCCGATGGCACCATGTGCTGTTCGGCATGTATTTCTATCGCCTGGCCCGGCGCCGGCCGGAGGCGGTCAAGCAGCGGATCATCCAGATGGTGCGTGACCAGCTCGGCTCGACCTGCGATGTCGAGACGCATTTCACACCGCGCTACAATCCGTGGGACCAACGCCTATGTCTGGTGCCCGATGCCGATCTGTTCGAGGCGATCAAGGCCGGCACCGCCTCGGTTGTCACCGACAAGATCGACTGTTTCACCGAAACCGGCCTCAAGCTCGAATCCGGCCAGGAACTCGCGGCCGATTTGGTCGTCACCGCGACCGGCTTGAATTTGCAGGTGCTGAACGGCCTGTCGCTGACGGTCGACGGCAAGCCGGTCGAACCCACCAAGACCATGACCTATAAGGGCATGATGTATTCCGACGTGCCGAATCTCGCCTCGTCCTTCGGCTATACCAACGCGTCCTGGACGCTGAAGTGTGATTTGACCTGCGACTATGTCTGCCGGCTGCTCAATCACATGACGGCCAAGGGCTTGCGGCAATGCACGCCGCGCAACAATGATCCATCGGTCGCCGAGACGCCGTGGCTCAATTTCTCATCGGGCTATGTTCAGCGCTCGATCGCCAGGTTTCCCAAGCAAGGCTCCAAGGCGCCGTGGAAACTGCATCAGAATTATGCGCTCGATCTGCTGAATCTGCGCTTTGCCGGCGTCGATGATGGCGCGATGCAATTCACCAACCCAGTCCCGGCGGCCGCCGCACGGCGTGGGGCCGCCTGAGTAGAGGGTGGCTCTCCACCTCAACGAGCTAGAAACTAAAATAAGCTTGCGTCTTTGCTTGGGCCGAACTTATAGGGCGCGTCCCAAAAGCGAGCTTGATCGCGTAGGTACGGATGTCGTCGGGCCAAGTGGCGGCGTGCTGCTCGAAGCGGCCGCAATCATCGGCGAAGAGGGCGCGGGTCGCCTCCTCGAAACCCGGCCGATCACCGGCAATCGCAGCGATGAAACGATAGGCGGTGGCGTGGGCAGCCCGTCTCTCAGCGAGCGTGCCGCCATTGCGCTTCGCGTCTTCGACGAGCTTTCGCAACGTCGCGGAGGCGCCGCCCGGCTGGGCTGCCAGCCATTCCCAATGACGCGGCAGCAACGTCACCTCCCGTGAAATGACGCCTAGCTTCGGACGGCCGGGTGAGCGGGGCGCAGCGTCTTGGTCTTTGCCGGGTGGCTTGCCGGCGCGTGGGGATGCGGGCTTTGAAAGGCGGGCGATGAGGTCGGCTTTGGTGCCGCGCAGATCAAAATCGATCACCTCTCCGGTCAAATCGTCGAAGGCGAGAATTGCCTCGGTCGAGCCGCGCTCGACGGCGTTCTTAATGGCTAGGGCCACCTCGATCAACGGCCCCGTGGCGAGGTGGCGGGTGCCCTCGAAGGCGGTGCAAGGGGCGGAAAGCGGTTCGGTCACGATGCGGGGGCCCGGTGTTTGACATTTAAGTATTACCAGGGTAAATGAAAAAAATGTATTTTACCAGGGTGAAAATTATGAACACCGAGGACAGAAAGGCGGCGATCGTCGCTTACAAGGAACGCAAGACCGTTTCCGGAATCTACGCCGTGCGCTGTGCCGCGTCCGGGCAGGTTTGGGTCGGACAGGCGCCGAACATCGGGACCATTCAAACCCGGATCTGGTTCGGCTTACGACATCGCAGTAGCCCGAACCGGGATCTGCAAGACGCATGGAATTCCCACGGTGCCGACAGCATCGTGTTCGAGGAGTTGGAGCGATTGGACGAGGAGGAACTGACCTATATCCGCAGCGCACTTTTGAGGGATCGGGCGGCTCATTGGCGCGCGACGCTGGCGGCGCGGGCAATCTAACTGAGCCGTGGCGCCGCGCGAGGCCGAGCGATTACGTGGCGATCCGGTCCGACTCAGCGTCTGGACGATTTCCGCCGGTACCGCACGAACAGGATCTGCCCGATGATCGCGGTCAGCAGAAGAGCGCCATTGGTCACGGCGAACACCCAATTGGCCAGCATCAGGCTGTAAATCGTAAAGATCACGGAGGACACGCTCTGGCCGATGAACAGCCATTTTGAGAGTCCAACCGACGTTTCATCGCGCCATTGGACATAGACTTGCCGACCGATGGTCGCGAGCAGGATGGCCGCCCCGGCCCAGCCGATGGCGTCGGTCCACATCGTCTAGCGGGGCGTCATGCGGACAGAATTTCGATCAGCTTGTCCGGTCGGATCGGTAGATCGCGGATGCGTTGGCCGGTCGCGTGATAGACGGCGTTGGCAATGGCCGCGGCGACGCCGACCGTCGGCAGTTCGCCGATGCCCTTGGCGCCCAGCGGATTCACCTGATCGTCCTCTTCCGGCACCATGATGACTTCAATCTCCGGCACATCCGCATGCACCGGCACCAGATAATCCGCCAGTGTGGCATTGGTCACCCGGCCAGTCCACGGGTCGATTTGGCTCTCCTCGCCGAGCGCCATGCCCATGCCGAAAACGATGCCGCCGATCATCTGACTATGCGCGGTTTTGGCATTGAGGATTCGGCCGGCGGCAAAGGCGCCGACATGGCGGCGGACCCGGATTTCGCCCAGATCCGGATCGACGCTCACTTCGACGAACTGCGCGCCGAACGAATGCATCGATGATTTCTTCTTCTCGTCCCCCGGTTTTGCCGAGCCCTCGGCGTCGAGCGCGTCACGCCCCTGACGGGTAAGCAAAGTGCTGTAGGTTTCTCCGCGCTGCGGGTCGGCCGCCGCGACGATCCGTCCCCGGGTAATCGCCAGATTTTCCACGGCGATGCCATGGAGCGGCGAATCTGAGTCCTCGCTCGCCAATTGGAAGGCTTGAGCGCGCAGTTTCAGGCACGCATCCTGCACGGCCGGTGTGATCGAGGCGGTGGTTTGCGAGCCGCCGGAAACCGGCGCTTCGGGCAGGTCGGTATCGCCCAGTTCGGCGGTGACCCGGTCGAGCGGCAGGCCGAGCAGCTCGGCGGTGAGCTGGGCCATGATGGTATAAGTGCCGGTGCCGATATCCTGCGAGCCGCATTGGATGATCGCTCGGCCGTCGGCCAGCAGGCGAACCTTGGCACTCGCGGCCGAACGGTTGACCGGATAGGTCGCCGACGCCATGCCGAGGCCGATCAGCAGCTTGCCCTCGCGCATCGCATGGGGTCGCGGGATGCGACGCTGCCACTCGAACGCGGCGGCACCTTGCTCATAGCATTGGCGCAAGCTTTTCGAGGAGAACGGCTTGCCTTCATGCTCGTCCTCTTCGGCGTAATTCAGCAGGCGCAACGCGATCGGGTCCATGTCGAGCGCCCAGGCCAACTCGTCCATGGCGCATTCTAGGGCATAGACGCCGGATGCCTCGCCGGGCGCGCGCATGAAGGTCGGCAGGCCCTGATTGACCAGTGACACCCGATGCGTCACCGCGACATTCGGGCAGGAATAGAGCATCTCGGTCGCCAAGCCGACCGGCTCGCTGAACTCATGGTAAAAGGAACTCTGCGAGATGCCGTCATGCATTGTCGCCGTCAGCCGGCCATCCAGCCCGGCACCCAGGCGCACATGCTGCACGGTCTTCGGCCGGTAGCCGTTCGAGGTGAACATCTGTCGCCGGGTCAGCACGAGTTTGACCGGCCGCCCGGTCAGCTTGGCCGCCATCGCGGCCAGCGTAATGTGCGGCCAGGTCGAACCCTTGGTGCCGAAGCCGCCACCGACGAAGGGGCTGAGCACGCGAACCTGAGTTTCCGGGATACCGAAGAATCCGGCGACTGCCTTGCGATTGCCGAAGACCGACTGCGAGGCGTTGTAGATGAGCAATTCATCGCCGCGCCATTCGGCCAGCGTGGCGTGCGGTTCCATCGGATTGTGATGCTCGACTGGTGTGCGATAGATCTGATCGATCCTGACCGTTGCAGCGGCGAAGCTCGCTTCTGCCGTGCCGCGGCTCGAGTCCGGCGCTCGCTGGCCCATCTGGAAGCGCTGCGGCGTCGCGGTTGCGATCGGCAGATCGCTCATGATGGCGACCGGCGGTTCGCGCGAATAGCGGATCTCGATCAGCGCGGCTGCCTGCTGGGCCTGTTCCAGGCTGTTGGCGATCACCACCGCCAAATGCTGGCCATTGAACAGCACGCGATCATCCTGAAGCAGCGGAAAGCCCGGATTCATGTCGCCGGCTTTGGACAGATCGAGTCGCGGCGCGTTATAGGGCGTCATGATCTCGACCACGCCGGGGACAAGTCGCGCGGCGCTTGTATCGATATCCGCCACGCGCCCGCGCGCAATCGTGCTTTGGACGATGACCGCGTGCAACACCGGCCCGGATTGCGCTTCGAACTCGGCGGCGTATTTGGCAGCACCGGTGACTTTGAGCCGGCCATCGACCCGATTTGGAGCGGCGATCTCGCTCATGCCATGCCTCCCGCTTGTTCGAGGGCGCGCGTCACGGTGTTTTGCAACAGCCGCGGCGTGAACCGATTTTCCCGGAGCGGCGCGGCGCCGTCCGCTGAGAGTTCGCCGGCGCGGGACCAGGTTTCGGCCGTCGCCGGTGCCCCGGTCAGGGCTTCCTCGACCGCATTCAGCCGCCAGGGTTTGGTGCCGACGCCGCCGGCCGCGACCCGAGCCGAACGGATTATGCCGTCTTGGAGGTCGAGCGCTACGGCGGCGGAGGCGAGGGCGAACTCGAATGAGGCTCGGTCGCGGACCTTGAGATAATGCGACCGGCGGGTCCAGGCACCGCCGGGAACGCTGATCGCCAGGATCAACTCGCCGCGTTGCAAGATCGTTTCGATATCGGGCCGATCGCCTGGCGAGAGATGGAACGCGACCAGTGGTACGGAACGCTCGCCGCTTGGTCCGCTCAGATGAATCGTCGCGTCGAGCGCGACCAACGCGACGGCGAGATCGGAGGCGTTGGTGGCGATGCAATTGCGGCTGACGCCGAAGATTGCGTGCATCCGATGGTGGCCCTCGATCGCGGAACAGCCGCTTCCCGGTTCCCGCTTGTTGCAGGGCGATGCAATGTCGCGGAAATAGGTGCAGCGCGTGCGCTGAAGCAGGTTGCCGCCCATCGTGGCCAGGTTGCGGATCTGCGGCGCGGCACTGGCTAGCAGCGCTTCGGCGATCACCGGATAGTCGCGCGCGATCGCCGGATGATCGGCGACATCGGACATCCGCGCCATGGCACCGAGACGCACGCCATCGCTCCCGACGGAAATCTCGTCCAGGCCCAACCCCTCCAGATCGACCAGCATGTCGGGACGGCGGACATCATCTTTCAGCAATTGCAGTAAATCCGTGCCGCCGGCCAGGTAATCGGCGCCGCGGGTGCGGCCGAGTGCGATAGTCGAGGCGATGTCCGGTCCTTGTTCGAGTGCGAAAGCGTGCATGGTCAGGCCCTCCCGCTCGCCTGCTGGATTGCTGCTACGATGTTGGGATAGGCGCCGCAGCGACAGATATTGCCGCTCATCCATTCCCGCACCGAAGACGCATCGACCGGCCGTCCCTCGGCCAGCAAGCCGGCGGCCGACATGATTTGGCCGGGCGTGCAATAGCCGCATTGAAAACCGTCATGCTCAATGAAGGCGGCCTGTAACGGATGGAGCGCGTCGCCCTGGGCCAACCCTTCGATCGTGCGCACCTCGCGGCGATTAAGGCGGGCAGCCAACACCAGGCAGGCATTGACCCGCCGGCCATCGAGCAGAATGGTGCAGGCGCCGCACGCGCCCATGTCGCAGCCCTTCTTGGTGCCGGTGAGATGCAGCTGCTCGCGCAACGCATCGAGCAGGGTCGTGCGCGGCTCGACGGTCAGCTCCTGCTCGGCGCCGTTCAGCCGAATGGTCACTTGCCGCGGATTGGGCATCGGCCCTGGCGCTGCCTGCGCCCGGCCCAAGCCGATTTTGCCGACGATCGCGGCGGACCCGCCGGTGACAGCGGTATCGCGGAGAAATTCTCGCCGGGTGACGATTCGAACAATCATGCGAAGCCTCCAGCACCAGAGAGATATCGAGACAACCCCTGACACCGCGACTGGTTCGCCTTCGATGACGGGAACCGGACTCGGACTAACTGGTTCTGAACCAGCGGGTACTGGAATTGTCGGTCGGAGGAGCGGCCTGGATTGGATGCCGCTCGCGCCAGCCGCTCGGCCGTGCGCCACTGAGCGTGACAGCGCTTGAAATCAGCTTTGAGGAACCATCGCGATGCCCATCACGCCGCCCCCAAACGAGCCGGCCAAGCCCAAGCCGGGCGTGCCAGGCCCCGATCTGCCGCCGGCGGATATTCCGGTTCCCGCCCCTGATCTGCCAGACGAATTTCCCCCACGTTCCCCGAACGGCCCGTCGTTGCCGGAGCCGACCAGGGCCTGACCGCTTCGGCACCGCGCTGGAACGACATTAGCCATTGCGCCGCGTGCGAGCGGCCAATAGGAAGGGCGCACGAAGCCATTCCGAGAAAGCCGATGCCTCATCCAGCGCCGTATCTGGTCTTCACCCGCGACGAATGGGCGGCCCTTCGTGCCAACACGCCGATGTCGCTGTCGGATAGCGAACTCACGGCGCTGCGCGGCGTGAACGAGCCGGTCTCGACCGCCGACGTGGCCGAGATCTATTTGCCGCTTTCCCGTCTGCTGAACCTCTATGTCCTCGCCGCACGCGGTCTGAAGAATGTCGTGGAGGGGGCGTTTCTCGGCCGGCCCTCGTTGGCGCCGCCCTGCATCATCGCCGTGGCCGGCAGCGTCGCGGTCGGCAAGAGCACTTTTGCCCGTGTGCTTCAGGCGGTATTGGCC
>JBAVTK010000238.1:0-9551 GCA_049696095.1 Aliidongia sp.
GTCTTCGAACGGCCATGCGTGAAGGTCTGACGGACCTGTCCCGAGCCCGAATCGATCGGCTTCTTCAGCTCAAGCCGGCCCGCGGGGCGGGCGCCGAGGCTGAGAGGGCGCTTGGTCTCTTGTTCGCTGTTATCCGTCATATCTTCCCATTCATCCGGCGCCAGGCGCACCGCTTCAGCGTCGCGTCGAAGGACCGGAGTCCTTCCATTCCATCGAGGGCCTTGCGGGCAGCCCTCGACTCAAAACCAAATCTCCCGAACCCGTTAGAGGGTCCGGCGGTGCTTGCCCGCTGGCGATGCCACCCGCTCGGGCAACGTATCCGGCGATGCTATACTCCATCCGCCCCACCCGTGTCAGGCATGGCGTTTACTAAACCCGGCGGGCGTGACGCCGATGTCACGAAATCCGGCGAGACGCGCACCATCCTGGCGCAGCCGCGTTGCCAGGGCCCCCGGACCCAGTGCCGCATGAACGACATGGTCGCGCCCGAAAGCGACCCCCAATTCTCCGGCAGTCAGCACGGCCATAATCTCGATGCCGAGATCGAGGCCGCGCGCTAAGCCCGCAATCTTCTGGCGGCCATTCTCGGCGCCATCCGATGCCGCCAGCAGCAAGCCGACTCGGCCCGCCCGCATTTCCTGGCCGACCTTCTCGAAGCCGGCGACGGCCTGCCCGGAACGGCGGGCCAGCCCGATCCCGTCGCGGCATCGCAGCGCCAGCAAGGCTTCGATTCGGTCAGCCAAATCCACCGGCACCTTGACCTGGCGCTTCGCCGCGCGGTCGAAAGCCCGTTTCTTTATCGCCAGCGCGACTATATCGCGCCGCGCCGTCAACCACAAACCGCGACCGGGCAGGGCTGCCGCGACATCTGCGACGATCACGCCGTCGGGATCGACCGCACAGCGCACCATCCGTTCCTTGGCCAATCTTTCGCCCGTGGCGATGCAGCGGCGGATCGGACCGGTCTCATCCTCCTCATCATGCATCGCCGGCGGGCTGGCCACCGGCTTGTCGCTCATCCGCCGTCAGTCCGCCTCGCTACTTTTTGCCCCATCCTCGTCGGCAAACCAATGGGCCCGGGCCGCCATGATGATGGTGTTGGCTTGTTCCTCGGTGATGCGAACCGCATCCTTCAGCGTCTCGATCAACTCGTCGCCGGCCAGATCGGCCAGGTCGTCGAGCGTCTTGATGCCGCTTTCACCAAGTTTGGCGACCATCGCGGGGGAAAGTCCCTCAAGTTCAGCCAAGGCGTCGTCGACCCCAAGCTCTTGCCGTCGGCGTTCAAACATTTCGTTTTGCTCATTCAAAAAGTTGCGTGCCCGCGTTTGCAATTCTGCCGCGACATCCTCGTCGAAACCTTCGATCGACGCCAAATCGTCGAGCGCCACATAAGCCACTTCTTCGACCGAGGTAAAGCCTTCCGTGACAAGCAGATGGGCGATGACGTCATCGACATCGAGTGCGCCGATGAACATGGAACTGCGCGAATTGACCTCTTCCGTGCGCCGCTCGCTCTCCTCGGCCTCGGTCAGGATATCGATATCCCAGCCGGTCAGCTGCGAGGCGAGGCGGACATTCTGGCCGCGTCGGCCGATCGCGAGCGAAAGCTGATCATCCGGTACGACGACCTCAATGCGCCGCTGCTCTTCATCCATGACGACCTTGGCGACCTCGGCCGGCGCCAGGGCGTTGACCACGAAGGTCGCCGGATCGGACGACCAGGGAATGATGTCAATCTTCTCGCCTTGCAATTCGGCGACGACGGCCTGGACACGGCTGCCGCGCATGCCGACGCAGGCGCCGACCGGATCGATCGAGCCGTCGTGAGAGATCACGCCGATCTTGGCGCGGCTGCCCGGATCGCGCGCCACGGCGCGAATCTCGATGATGCTGTCATAGATTTCCGGCACTTCCTGAGCGAACAGCTTGGCCATGAATTGCGGGTGGGTGCGCGAGAGGAAAATCTGCGGCCCGCGGATTTCCGGACGGACGTCGTAGATATAAGCCCGCACCCGTTCGTTCTGGCGGAAGATTTCGCGCGGCAGCAACTCGTCGCGGCGCAGCATCGCCTCGGCGCGGCCCAGATCGACCACGACATTGCCGAATTCGACGCGCTTGACCAGGCCATTGACGATTTCGCCGATTCGGTCCTTGAATTCCTTGTACTGACGCTGCCGCTCGGCGTCGCGCACGCGCTGGACGATGACCTGCTTGGCGGTCTGGGCGGCGATGCGGCCGAAATCGATCGGCGGTAGCGGGTCGGTAATGAAATCGCCGATCTGCGCCGCGGCATCATGGGTACATGCCTCGGCCAAACTCATCTGCGTCGCCTCGTTTTCGATCGGATCGGCGACTTCCCGAAAGCGCATCAGCCGGATTTCGCCCGATTTGCGATCGATTTCGGCGCGGATGTCATATTCCTGACCGTATTTCGAGCGGCCGGCCTTCTGGATCGCCTGCTCCATCGCTTCGAGCACTTCGTCGCGTTCGATCCCCTTGTCGCGGGCGACCGTATCGGCAACTTGAAGAAGCTCTGGGCGGGCTGCGAGTGACTGTTCCATGATTTGTCTCTTATTCTCTGGAACGGCCGGACGATGCCGGGCGGTCCTTTGCCTCTATGCTGTTTCCAGCGCACGCCAGGCGCGCGCCGTTCTCAAATCGCCGATTCATCCTCGTCGGGCGGTGGCTCGGCCTGACTGGCCGCCAGCAGCGCATCGGTCAGAAGCAGCTTCGCCTTGACGATATCGTCGAACGGCACGGCGAACCGGCCGGCCTCCTCGACGATCGTCACCTGGTCCCGGTCATCGACCGCCTGAATGATGCCGCGGAAGCGTTTGCGGCCCTCGACCGCGCGACTCACTTCCAGCCGGGCTTCAAATCCGGCGAACCGGCGATAATCATCCCGCGAAACCAGAGGCCGATCGATCCCCGGCGAGGTCACTTCCAGCATATAGGCATCGGGAATCGGATCTTCGACATCCAGAATCGCCGATACGACGCGGCTGATCTCGGCGCAATGCTCGACCGACATGGCACTGCCGTTGCTCGGCTCTGCCATGATCTGCAACACGGGCCGACCGCCACCGCCGAAACTGACGCGGACCAGACGAAAGCCCATGCCGTCGAGCGAGGGACCGATCAGCCGCTCAATGACCGCGTTTTCCCGCACAATCGCCTTCCAAAAACCTGCCGCACAAACAAAAAAGTGGGCCAGCGGCCCACCCTCGAAACGCCAACCATCCATCGACCGAGGCCAGCAGAGCGACATAATAGTCGCGATGGGCCGGAGCGCAAGGATTCTCTCAGGGAGATCGCGCCGGAATTTTCTTGCTAATTGCAGCGGAGCCGGTTCGGCCGATGGCCGGTATTTCGGCGGCGTGCCAAAGGTGGTGCGCGCTATCCGGCCAACGGTGGCAATTCGCTGGCCAACAGCCGCTTGCTGCGCGTTACGAACGCATCAGCTCCGGCCGGCCGATCACCCCACCCTTCCGCCATTTGACCGCGAGCGCCGCTTGGCCGATACTGCCGGAAAGCGGCGCAGGCGCCGGTCTCGAAGCGGAGTCAGTTTTCACCATGAGTTTCAAAGGTAATTCGGCCGCCAGCCGCGATCAGGCCCATGTCCTGCATCCCTACACCAATCTGAAGAAATTCGAGACCGCCGGGCCGCTGATGATGACCGGCAGCAGCGGCATCCGGGTCACCGACGAAGAGGGCAAGGAATATATCGAGGCGATGGGCGGGCTGTGGTGTACCGCGCTGGGATATGACGAGGAAAGGCTGGTCGAGGCCGCGGCACGGCAGATGCGCAAGCTGCCCTTCTATCACCAGTTCGCCGGACGCGGCAACGAGCCGGCCGCGTTGCTCGCGGAAAAGCTGATCGCGCTGGCGCCGGTCAAGATGGCGCGGGTGTTTTTCGCCAATTCCGGCTCCGAGGCGAACGACACCGCGGTCAAGCTGGTCTGGTACTACAACAATGCGCGCGGGTTGCATCGCAAGAAAAAGATCATCGCCCGGCTCAAAGGCTATCACGGCGTCACCGTGGCGACGGCCAGCCTGACCGGCCTGCCCAACAACCATCGCGATTTCGATCTGCCGATCGAGAATATCCGGCACGCCGATTGCCCGCATCATTATCGCTTTGCCAAGCCCGGCGAGAGCGAGGCGGATTTCGCGACGAGGCTGGCCGAAAGCCTGGAGGCGCAGATCCTGCGCGAAGGGCCGGATACCGTCGCCGCCTTCATCGCGGAACCGGTCCAGGGTGCCGGCGGCGTCATCCTGCCGCCCGCGACATATTGGGAAAAGATCCAGCCGATCCTGAAGAAATACGACATTCTGCTGATCGCCGATGAGGTGATCACGGGCTTCGGCCGCACCGGCAACATGTTCGGCTGCCAGACCTATGGCATGGCGCCGGATATCCTGACCATGGCAAAGCAGCTTTCGTCAGGCTATCTGCCGATCTCGGCGGTCATGGTCAATGACAGGGTCTATGCCGAACTGGTCCGGGAGAGCGAGAAGATCGGCACCTTCGCCCATGGCTTCACCTATTCCGGTCATCCGGTCTGTGCCGCCGTGGCGCTCGAGACGCTGGCGATCTATGAGGAACGCGACATCGTCGGCCATGTCCGCCGGATGGCCGTGCCGTTCCAGGCCGGCTTGCATGCCTTCGCCGAGCGGCGCCATGTCGGCGAGGTGCGCGGCGTCGGGCTGATTGCCGCCCTTGAACTTGTGCGCGATAAAGCGACCAAGACACCATTCGATTCGGCGCGCAATGCCGGCTTCTGGTTCCAGGAGCGTGCCGTGGCGCACGGCCTGATCGTGCGGCAGCTCGGCGACTCGATCGCGCTCTGCCCGCCCATGGTGCTTGACGCGGCAGATCTGAATGAAATCAATGCCCGTCTGGCCCGGACCATGGATGATTTCGACGTCTGGGCGGCAGAATGATCGGCGTGGCCGGTCCAAGGCGGGTGCGACTCAGCGTCCCGGCCGGTATTTTTTATTCCAGGTTTATGGTGGATTCGCCGATTAGACGCTATGATGTGCTGGGACGAGGGGGAATCTCAGCATGAATTACGAGCAATTTTTTGCGGACCGCATCGACTCGCTGAAAGCCGAGGGCCGCTATCGGGAATTCGCCGAACTGGAACGGCGGGCCGGCAGGTTTCCGATTGCCTATGATCACATCCGCGGCGCCGAGGTCACGGTCTGGTGCTCCAACGACTATCTGGGCATGGGTCAGCATACGGCGGTTCTGGCCGCGATGCACGAGGCGATCGACCGGGTCGGCGCCGGTGCCGGTGGTACTCGCAATATCTCGGGCAATTGCCACGATCACGTCCTGCTTGAACGCGAGCTGGCCGATCTTCATGGCAAGGAAGCGGCGCTGATCTTCAGCTCCGGCTATGTCGCCAACGACACAGCCCTTGCAACCCTGGCCCGGCATCTGCCGCATTGCCTGATCTTTTCCGATGCGCTCAATCACGCCTCGATGATCGCGGGCATCAATCACTCGGGCGCCGAAAAGCGGATCTTCAATCATAACGATCCGGAAGATCTCGACCGTCAGTTGCGCGAAAGCCAGCCCGGCCGGGCCAAGCTGGTCGCCTTCGAAAGCGTCTATTCGATGGATGGCGATGTCGGCCGGATCCGCGAAATCTGCGACATTGCGGACGCTCATGGCGCCATGACCTATCTGGATGAGGTTCATGCCGTCGGCATGTACGGCCCGCGCGGCGGCGGCATCGCCGACCGCGAAGGCTTGATGGACCGGTTGACCGTGATCCAGGCGACGCTCGGCAAGGCGTTCGGCTGCGTCGGCGGCTATATCGCGGCCTCCGCCAAGCTGGTCGATTTCGTCCGCTCCTATGCCTCCGGTTTCATCTTCACGACCTCGATGTCGCCGGTCATCGCGGCCGGCGCCCGTGCTGCGGTCCAGCACCTCAAGACCAGCCAGGTCGAACGTCACCAGCAGCAGGAACGGGTTGCCAAGGTCAAGCGGTGCCTCGCCGAAGCCGGCATTCCGGTGATGCCGGGCGATACCCATATCGTACCGGTCATGGTCGGCAATGCCCGCCTGTGCAAACAAGCATCCGACGAATTGTTGCAGCAGCATCGCATCTATATTCAGCCGATCAATTATCCGACGGTGGCACGCGGGACAGAACGGCTGCGCATCACGCCGACACCGCTGCACACCGATGCGCAGATCGACGCGCTGATCGGTGCGCTGAGTGAGGTGTGGACTCGGCTGATGCTGAGTCGAGCCGCCTGAGCGGGAACCGAGATGTATCGGGACAATTCGCTTATTCCACTTGAGGCGATGCGCATCGCCGCCTTGGGTGCGCTGGCCGAGAAGCCGATGCGGTATGCCGAGATTGCGGCCGATGTCCGCCGTTTCGCCAGCCGCATCGTCGGTCCGTCGCTCGATCTGATGGGCACCTCGGTCGAGGTGCTGCGCGCCGAGGGATTGATCACATCATCGGACGGGTCGGACGATCCCTTGTTGACACTGACCACATCGGGGCATGAGGATCTGGTCACGCTGCTCAAGGCGGGTATCCGCGCGACCAATACCGAACTCAACCGGCTGGTCGTCGCCTTGAAGATGCGCTTCCTGCATCTGCTGTCGCCGCATGACCGCCAGGATCAGATCCGCCTGTTGCAGGGTTTGCTGGCCGGCGAGCGCGAGCGGTACAGAGATTTACAGGCGAGCGGCGGCGGCCATGCGCTGTTCGATGACTGGCTGCGCTTCGAGATCGAGATTCTGGAAGCGCGCCTCGCCTGGCTCGAACGGTTTTCCGAACGCTGTTGTGATCGACCTTGAGATTTCAGATCAGAACAGGTGCTGGCCGCCCGTGACGAAAATCTCGGTGCCGGTGATATAATGCGCGTCTCGGCTGCATAGATAGAGGATCGTCGCCGCGACATCGTCGGGCGCGCCCAGCCGTTGGAGCGGGATGCGCGGGATCAGCACATCGGTATTGGGCGACAGCATGGCGGTTTCGATCTCGCCCGGTGCCACGGCATTGACGCGGATGCCGAGTTGGGCGAATTCGACCGCCATTTCGCGGGTGAGCGCCGAGAGCGCCGCCTTGGATGTCGCATAGGCCGAGCCGGCAAATGGATGCACGGAGTGCCCGGCGATCGAGGTCACATTGACGATCGCCCCCTTGCCCTTGGCCAAGGACGGTGCCAGAGCGCGGCCGAGGGCGACCGGCGTGAAAAAATTCAACTGAAACACCGCATGCCAGTCTTCCAGCGAGCCGTTGAGACAGCCGAGCCGCTCTTGAAACGGTGCCTTGGGGGACACGCCGGCATTATTGACCAGCGCATGCAAGGGGCTGTCGCCAAGTTCGTCGCGCACCGCTTGGATGAAAGCGGCAACTCCGGCCACGTCGGCAAGGTCGGCCGAGATGTGCTGCGTCCAATTGGGGTCGCGCCGGCAATCGGCCGGAACATCGTCGCGTGAACACGTGATGACGCGCCAACCGGCATCGCTGAAGCGTTTGACCGTGGCGTGGCCGATGCCGCGGCTGGCACCGGTAAGAAGCAGTGTCGGTTTCTCCATGGTCCGGCGAAATTAGCCCCAATTTGCTGCGCGCGCCAGCCCGTCGAGAGTCCTCGAGAAATTTGACGACGCTTGCACGAAAGGTCGGGTTCCGGAAGTCGGGTTGCCGGAGGTTCGACGCGCCGCATCATGTCCGAGACAACGTTCTCGACTGCGACGAAATCGCGAGCGTGCTGAGCTTTGGCGGGCAAGGCGATACGGCTTGAGGAGTTTTAGGATGGCGCATAAGCTGCCGCACCGGCTCGCAAGGGCAAAGGTAAAAAAACCACCGGGAGAACGCATATGACGAAACGATCGATCGGTACCGCGCTCGCGGCATCGCTGCTGCTCCTCGCCACGGTCGTGCCGGCCAAGGCGTGGGACCGCGAGCATGCGCGAACTTTCGCCGTGTTGCCGGCGGGATCGAGCGGGCCGGAAGGCCTGACGGTCGGCCCGGACGGCAATATCTATGTCACGACCTTCGGCTTCAACAGCGCCGGCGCGGTGACGGGCACCGGGCAGCTCTTCGTCTATGCGCCGTCGGGCAAATTGCTGCGGCAGGTCGCGATCACCGGCTCATCGGTGCATCTTTTGGGGCTGGCGTTCAACCCGGCGACGCGTGGCCCGCAGAACGGCAATTTGGGTGATCTGATTGTGCTCGATTTCGGCGCCGGCAAGGCGTTGAAGGTCAATCCGGTCACCGGCGCTGCGTCGGTCTTCATGACGGCACCGGTCTTGATCGCGGCCGGGCCGGGATTGAACGGCCTCACCTTCGACCGGCTCGGCAATGTCTATATCTCCGACTCGTTCCAAGGCGTCATCTGGAAGACCGGCCCGGCCGGTGGCACGCCGACGCAATGGGTCAATGACCCGTTGTTGCGGACGACCGGTGTCCCGCCCTTCGGCGCCAACGGCATCGAGTTCAACCATGCCGGCGACACGGCGTTCATCGCCAATACCGGCGACGACACGGTCATTTCGGTGCCGGTCCTGGCCGATGGCAGCGCCGGCCAGCCCGCAATCTTCGTCAACAGCATCAACGGCGCCGACGGCATCGCCATCGACGCCCACGACAATCTTTGGGTGGCGGCCAATCAGGCCGACGAAATGGTTGTCGTCAACCCGCAAGGCAAGGCGATCGCCAAGCTCGGCGATTTCAACGGCATTACCGACAAGGGCGAACCGAACGGGCTGCTGTTTCCCGCCAGCCCCGCCTTCAGCCTCGATGGCGCGTATCTATACGTGACCAATCTGGCGCTCGACATCACCGTGCTCGGCATGCCGCAAGCGGTCGATTCGCAGTGGGCGCATCAGGTCAACCACTACACCATCGCCCGCATCCCAACCCGGCTCCCCGTTCTGCCGGATGGCGACGACGATTAGAACGTCGCGCCAGATACTCCCGTGAAAGGGCGCGCGGTTTACCGTAGCCGTACGACCGCGCTTGAGTGTTGGCCGATTGCGTCGGTGACGGTCACCCGCACGAATCCCGGGCCGTCAGGCACCCATTTCGACTGTCCCGCGTGAGCGACGCTTGGAATCGGCACCCCATTCACCGACCATCGATAAGGCGGTGTGCCGCTGTCCGCCTCCAGTTGCAGGGCGCCCATTTGGCCGATATCGTCGGTCACATCGACCTGCGCGCCGTCGGGCGGATAGAGGATTCGCGGCGGGTGCGTGTTCCCGAGCGCGCGCAGGGCGTCACGATCGGCAAATTGTTTGAGTGCTCTCGGCAGGGGCGGTGCCACGCTTGCTCCATCGGCGGCGACGCTGTCGGCCCCGCCAGCCTCAGCCGGTAGCAGGTCGAACAGCGAGAAGAGTAGCGGCGCCGCGGTATTACGGCCATACGCACCCGGCCGCGGCGAACCGTCGGCACGCCCGGTCCAGACACCGACGGTCCAATCCGGGCTGTAGCCCACCGCCCAGGCGTCGCGAAAGCCGTATGAGGTGCCGGTCTTATAGGCGATCGGGCGGGCGTCGGCGGCGAGTGCGCGCGGCATTCGCC
>JBAVTK010000239.1:0-5729 GCA_049696095.1 Aliidongia sp.
CATGACGGCCGCCGCCAGCGCCAGTACCGCGGCCTCGCCGATGCGGTGATGGGCGACGTTGCTGACGAATGGTACGCCGCGCACCACGCCGACAAAGCCGGCGAGGAAGCCCAGCACCGGCCCGATCTCGCCCAGCGCGCGGGCGAATTTGCGCCGGCCGGGCCGCAACAGCCCGGTGACGCCGAGTGCGACGAGAAACGGCGGCACGATCGCATAGAGCCAGAAGGATGCGAGCATCACCTGGCCGTCGGGCTCCAGCCGTACTCCGCATGCCACAACTCGAACAGCTCGGGCAGGGCGGTGCGGATCGCCTGGCCGCGGCTGGTGTCCAGATCATGGGTAAAGCGCATGAAGGCGCCGATGTGCGGTTCGTCCAACCGGTCGGCCTCATTGACCAGCGCGCCGGCAAGCCCATCCAGGCTGGCGGCGAATTTCTCATCGACCAGCGGATGGCTGCGATGACGCGCGATCCAATCGGCCAGTCGCTCGGCGGCAAGCTGCCGCGCCGGCATTGGCAGGATGCGGTAATCGAGATAAAGCGGCTGATTTAGAATATTGATCTGTGGCCGTGCTCCGACCTCAAGACACCAATCATAGAGCCGGGTCAGATCGAGTGCGTTATAGGCTTGTAGCACCGGTGACATGAAGAGGCAAAGTCGCGGGATCTGCGCCAGCGCGCGCGCATTGCGGTCGAAACTGGCCCAGTTTCCAGGAAACCGAATATATTCATAGGTGGAGCCGAAGCCGTCGGTACTGCCGAACACCACGACCTGTTGGAAATTCTCCAGCAATCGATAGAAATCGGGCTGGATCGAGGTCAGGTTCGACCAGATGGTCAGGCGGATACGGTTGGCCTGACCGCGGTCGACCAAGGTTTGCAGTAATTGCAGTTGCGCCTTGTTGATCGTCGGCTCGCCGCCGGCCAGTTGGATGAATTCGACCGCTTCGGTGAATTCGGCCAACTCATCGATCAATTGCAGGCTCTCGCTCCAATGGTTGAGATTATTGTCGAAGCGATGCGCGAGATCGAGCACGCGGGTATCGCGATCCTCGCGCCGCCAGGCGGCGTGGATCGGATCGCGCTCGATCTGCGAGCTGAAATCCGGGTGGCACATACGGCATTTCAGATTGCACAGATTGCCCAGCCGCAGATCGACATAGACCGGTGCCTCGGCCGTCCATCCGGCCGCTGCCGAGGCCGCGACGATCTCAGCGATGGCCCGGCCGCGGATCGTCGAAAATTCCGAGAGCGCGAATTGCCGATAGCTCGGCACGCCGTTTTCCTCGTTCTTGTAGCAATAGCTGCAAAAGGGCGAGGCTTCGCCGGTCGCCATTTGCTGCCGCGCTGCCCGGAAAGCCGCGGAATTCCAGATATCGCGCGGGCTCTGGCGCTGGATCGACAGTGGACGCCGATCCGGTCCGTCGAGCGGTGGATTGGCGACGCAGCAGAGCGAAACGGTACCGTTCGGTTCGGTATAGAAATGCGCCCAGGGCAGCGGGCAGAAATATTTGCTTTCGGTCGACACCAGATCCTCCCGCGCCCGAACCGCCTCGGACGGCGCACCATAGCCCGCGGCCGGGGGCGAGAACAACAGCGAGAAATCCGGCTGGCCGGGCCGTCCCGCCGTGCCTGAGACTTGCCGCGCACGTGCCCGGCTCAGATCTCGCGTTTCCGCCCGCAGCGATCGGTTGCCCGCGGCGGGTTGGACAGGCTATGACAGCCTTGTGTCCACCAGATCGCAGAGGACGCGTGAGCCTGCCCTGGCCCGCGCACTGACCGCCCGATGGCCGTTTATACCGATATTTCCGATGGCGAACTGACCCGGTTCCTGGCCGAGTACGATCTCGGCGCAGCACTTTCCTGTAAGGGCATCGCCGAGGGGGTGGAGAATTCGAATTTCCTGATCCGGACCGAACGGGACAGCTTCATCCTGACGCTCTACGAAAAGCGGGTGAATCCGGCCGATCTGCCGTTTTTCATCGGGCTCATGGAACATCTGGCGGCGCGCGGCTTTTCCTGTCCGACACCGATCCGGGGTCGCGACGGCATCGCGTTGCGCCGCCTGTGCAATCGCCCGGCTGCGCTCGTGAGTTTTCTCGAAGGGCTGTGGCCTCGCGATATCCTGCCGTCGCATTGCACCGGGGCCGGCGACGCGCTGGCCCGGCTGCATGCGGCCGGCAGTGATTTCGCCATGGTCCGGCCGAACGATCTGTCGATCGAAGGCTGGCGGCCGCTGATCGCGGCCACGGCGGCCGAGGCCGATTCGGTGGCACCGGGACTGGCCGCGGAATTGTCGCGCGAAATGGCGGTGCTGGCGGCGGCATGGCCGGACGATCTGCCGGTCGGACTTTGTCACGCCGATTTCTTTCCGGACAATGTCTTTTTCCGCGACGAACATGTCAGTGGCGTCATTGATTTCTATTTCGCCTGCACCGACGCGCTGACCTATGATCTGGCGATCTGCGTCAATGCTTGGTGCTTCGAAGCGGATTTCCGTTGGAACGCCGCGAAAAGCAAGGCGCTGATCGACGCCTATCAGGCGATCCGGCCGCTGACGCCGGCCGAGCGCGCCGCCCTGCCCGTACTGGCCCGTGGTGCTGCTTTGCGCTTTCTGTTGACCAGGCTCTATGATTGGCTGAACCGCGCGCCAGGCGCTCTGGTGCGGCCCAAGGATCCTTTGGAGTATTTGACCAAATTGCAGTTCCATCGCACCGCCGGGCCCGCGACCTATGGATTCTGAACGCCCGGCTGCCCCGGTCGATATCTTCACCGACGGTGCCTGCAGCGGCAATCCCGGACCGGGCGGCTGGGGCGCCATCCTGCGCTATGGCGAGACGGAAAAGGAATTGTTCGGCTGGGAGAATCCGACGACCAACAACCGGATGGAGATGATGGCGGCGATCGAAGCGTTGTCGGCGCTGAAGCGTCCGGTCGCAGCCCGGCTGCACACCGACAGCCAATATCTGAAGGACGGCATCACGCGCTATGTCCATGGCTGGCAGCGCAATGGCTGGAAGACCGCGGACAAGAAGCCGGTCAAGAATATCGATCTGTGGCTGCGCTTGCTCGATGCGCTGAAACCCCACCAAGTCGAATGGATCTGGGTCAAGGGCCATGCCGGCCATGCCGAGAATGAGCGGGCCGACGCGCTGGCCCGCCAGGGCGTCGCCGCGGCACGCGCGGCGCGCTAGAGCGCGGTCTTGAGCTATCAATGTACGGTGGTCGGCGTAGCTTCTCGGGCAATACGCGCAACGGCAGCCGTCTCTTCCCCATAGAAGTCGGAAGCCGCATCGAGCCTATTTCTCGCGCGCTGCCGCATACGACGGCTGGTTAATTTTGATCCTTCCCTATCGATTAACGCAACTACAGCGCACTCAATATGCGCCTCGTGTCGCGCCGCCATCTGCATCAGGATTGCCTCGTAGAGCCGTTGGTCGGACATCGCAATAAAGACGGCGACAGGGCGTTTCCCGCCCGCACTGAGTAGAACATCCGGTTCAAATTCCGCAAGCATCGGGCTAACAGCGGTATGCTCGGTTTCGACATGGAAGGCGCCCGACAAATCGGTCTTAATGCGCTCTATGGCGTCATCCCGGAAGGTAGCGGAAACTGTTTGCGGATGAGCAATTGCCAAGCTGGCAATCCGCATCATCATCGCGACGAAGCGCATTGCCGCAAGAGGAACGTCGTGCTCTGCTAATGGCTGTGTCCTAAGTTCCCCCGCCTTCTGGTCATACTCAGCGTTGCCCTGCTTTAGCAACGCGCCAAACAACTGCTGACGGGTGCCTGTCAAAATATTGACGCCTGACGCGATCAGAGTTGGTACTAGCGAACCCTCGTCTTCGATTCGGTAGCGATCCGCTGCCGCGTCCCGCGTAACATAGAACCCTATGCGATCACCACTTGCGTCTTCAAACGCCGTGGATACGGCAAAGCCCGCTGGAACACGAGAAACCGTGATCCCATCGCAGAACGCCTCGCAAAGGGTTTTCTCGATGTTCATAACCCCAACAATCCCACTTCAGCAGTTTGCGCGCGAAAAAATCTAAGTGCCGTTTCCCATGCGACCGTCTCCGATGATATAGCATTTCGTGTTCGGTGGTGCGCTTTCCAATGAGGGACGCTAATGGCATCCGGCGGATCAATCCTGCCCATCACGACGCCGGTTTCCAGACATTGAAGATGGCAATGAAGGCCACCGTGATCGTGATGGGATTCCAGTCGCCCGACAACGGCCCAGTCCGATCGGATCTTCACCGCCAACCAAGCCTTATAGTTTGGCTTATCCAATCGCAGCATCACCAACAGGCGGTACTCTTCGCTACCAGATGACAACTCTGCGGACCGCCACCGCCACGCAGACCCTAACGGATAAGCGCTACGAAAGATCGGGAATTTTCCCTTTTGGACCGCCCCGGACGCCCATACACCTGTTGACGTGGTTCGCTTCTTTTTCCGTATGTACGTGCGAGAGTTCATGCCTCACGCTTAAACTATCCAGTGCCAGTTTGGTAGGCCGAATCTCAGCCTATAGAACCTGCTTTGTCGTGGTGATAACTCCCGACCCACCACTTCAACGCGCCGCCGGCCCCGGCTTCCTATTCCAATATGCTTGGCGGGAAGCATCGAACGATGCGGCCCCGAATAGCGGAGCCGCATCGGAACCCTCAGAGCGCTTCGAGGATGACTTCCGCTTTGGAGACCTCGAAATTGCCCGGCTTCTCGACATTGAGCAGCTTGACCACGCCGTCTTCCAACACCATCGCATAGCGTAGCGAGCGATATCCGAGCCCGACGCCGCTGGCATCGAAGCCTAGATCGATTGCCTTGGTGAAATCGCCATTGCCGTCGGCCAGCATGACCACCTTGCCCTCGGCCTCCTGGGTCTTGCCCCAGGCGCCCATGACGAAGACATCGTTGACCGCGACGCAGGCGATGAGATCGACCCCGCGCTTGACGAATTCATCGAAATTCAGAACGAAACCCGGTGCGTGCTTGGCCGAACAGGTCGGGGTGAAGGCGCCGGGCACGGCGAACAGCACCGCCTTCTTGCCGGCGAATAATTCGTCGGTCGTGATTTCCTTCGGCCCTTCGGGCGTCAAGTGACGCAGCTTCGCCGAGGGGAGTTTATCGCCAACCTTGATGGTCATTGCTCTTGATCCTTCCGGATATGGGTACGTGAAACGGGGCGGCTTAACCGGCCGACCCCGCGGAAAAAACGGTCAGTGACGGTCAGGAGGCCTTGCCCGAGGCCTGATGCAAGGCATCGAGCACCGCGGCAGCGCTCAGCAATTCCGGCAACGGCATGCCGCCCGGCGCGGCCGGGCCGTAGACGACGTTGAACGGAATGCCATAGCGGCCATAGGTCTTGAGAAATTCGCCGATCTTGGCATCGCGCCGGGTCCAATCGGCGCGCATGGCGACCACGCCCGGCGCGGCCAATTGCCCCTGCACCGGATCGGTCTCCAGCACGACGCGCTCATTGACCTGGCAGGTCAGGCACCAGCTTGCCGTGACATCGACGAAGACCGTCTTGCCCGCGGCCACCGCTCCGGCGATCGCCGCCTCGTCGAACGGCACCCAGGTGCCGCCGGCCTCGCTCCGCACCATCGCGGCCGGTTGGGTCAGGAGCGGCGGAGCCAGCATGCCGAGCAGCAGGATCGCGGCCGCCGCGCCCAGGCCGCGCCGCGAGTGCCGCGTGGCAAGGCGCGATTGCAATGCCAGACAG
>JBAVTK010000240.1:0-8658 GCA_049696095.1 Aliidongia sp.
AGCCGGCGCTGGTGGCATAACAGCGGGATGCTTCTCAACTCCGTACTGACCCTGGAATGGGCCGACAAACTGGGAATGCCCCGGCTCTCCTGACCTCAACTCCGCGAACCGCCCGGTGCGGACCCGCATGCCGGGTGCTGTGGCAGGGGAACGATCCGTCAAGGATCGTCCCCTATGCCGATTGCCAGCTCGCTCATCGAATAGGCCGGTCGGCCGGGTGGGCGTTCTATCGGGCAAGTATTCCGTTCCGACTCATGACCGGTCGATTCGCCGAGTCGATGCCCGATTCCGCGTTTTGACCTGTCCCAGAAAGCGCATCAAGTGCCGTTGCCGCCCTGGATCGGACGAAATTTCCGGCATGCACGGTCCCGGCTCATACAACCGGTGGGCGATGTACCCAGCCATACTGAAGACCTTGCACTGAGGGCGCGAGCAGCCCTGAGCAAATCTATTCCATGACGTTAAAAAAAGTTTTCAATGAACGTTATCGGTTTATTCCTCAAAAAGCGTCACCAAGCTTTTATTGATGGATAGGGAATAAATTCGAAGCCAAAAATCGATCCTAGGTGGCAGGGAAGCAGCGCTATCATTGCTCCATCATCGTCTACAATCTGTCAGGAGAGCTTGCACGGTTCCCAGTAAAATTTGCTAAAAGTTATGAATATTTCGGAGTACGCAAAATATTACTGTGAAATGTCGCTTATACCAAACTAATATCGTAGAATTAATACAGGGTCGGAACGTAGTAGGGACGTTTTCGATCCAAGAATTATTCCAATGAAAATTCTGGAAATCTGCATGGTGATATGCAAAACCGTTCTCGACAGCTCATCGGCAGTCGGGCCGGGGCTTTCAGGGAGGAACCCTCAGCATGTTTACTTTAAAGCATTCAACCCCCCGCTTGAGTCAGAAATTCGCACTCGCGGTGTTGTTGTCCTGCGGTGTGGCGACCTCGGCGCTCGCGCAGACGGATCCCGGCGTCCGCGGCGGTGCGGCCGGTGCCGGCGGGCCGTTGATCGGTCTGGGCGGCCTCGATCTGCAGTTTTTCAACATCGCGGCACGGCGCTTCAACGAGGTTGACTCGGTCTCCGGCACGATCGACGACCGGACGAACACCAAGACCCAGGTGACTGGTGCTGGCCTTGGGCCGGCGTTCAACGGCACGGATTGCGCCGAATGCCATGCCCAGCCCGCGGTCGGCGGCACTGGCCCGGCCAAGAACCCGCAGATCCGGACGGCGACGCTCGACGGTGCGAAGAACACGATCCCGCCCTTCATCACGGCGAATGGTCCGACCCGCGAAGCGCGCTTCAAGAAAACCGCCGCCGGTGCGCCGGATAACGGCGTGCATGATCTGTTCGTGATCACCGGCCGTAGCGACGCGCCCGGCTGCACCGCGACCCAGCCGAACTTCCCGCAGGCGGTCGCCAACAACAATGTCAGCTTCCGTATCCCGACCCCACTGTTCGGTCTGGGTCTGGTCGAGAATACCCCGGATACGAATCTCCGCGCCGACTCGGCGGCGAACGCGTCCAATGATTCGACATTCGGCATCGTCCAGGGTGATTTCCAGCTCAGCGGCAATGATGGCACGATCATGCGCTTTGGCTGGAAGGCGCAGAACAAGTCGATCGCGATCTTCGCCGGCGAGGCTTACAATGTCGAGCAGGGCGTGACCAACGATCTGTTCCCGACCGAGCGGGTCGAACAAACCAATTGCATTTTCAATGGCCTGCCGGAAGATCTGGCCAACGAGGTGGCGAACACCCAAGTAGCCGGCGTGACCTTCGGTGCCTCGCAATTCTCGTCCGACGTCGTGAATTTCACCAACTTCATCCGTCTGTCCGCAGCACCGGTTCCGGTCACCCCGACCAGCACCACCTCGGAGGGTGAGACGGTCTTCATGGAAGCCGGCTGCGGCCTCTGCCACATTCCCACGCATGTGACCGGGAATTCGGCCTATGGCAATCAGAGCTTCGTGACCTATTCCCCGTTCAGCGATTTCGCGCTGCACGACATGGGCACCGCGCTTCAGGATGGCATCACCCAGGGCAGTGCCAACGGCACGCAATTCCGGACCGCACCGCTTTGGGGCCTCGGACAGCGCGTCTTCTTCCTACATGACGGCCGTGAGACGAACCTGATCAATGTGCTCAACGATCATCTGAACAACGCCTCCGAATCGAATACCTCCGAGGACTCCCTCGCGGTGAATTTCAGCGTGAGCCAGCAGCAGGATCTCGTTGATTTCCTGCGGTCCCTGTAACCTCTACGGCGAGCCGGTTCCCGGCCGAGCGGCTGGGAACCGATTCGAGGCCATATCCGGGATGTGGGTGTGGCCGTTCGATCAGTCTATTACCTTGCTAACTCAGCGGCCGTGCCAAGCGGCCGCTTTTTTTCAAGCTGGTCAACGAGCGTTATCTGAGATCGACGAGGCTCATGAGACATGGAGCGCACCCTGGCAGACGAAACGATGAATGGCCGCGCTCGGCCGGATTAGGTCTTATCCGAGCCTGGTCTTCCGATTCGTGCCCCGGTAACGCGCCCTGACCTACCTCCCGAATGCGATTCACCGATCGCTGCCGCCCTGATCTCGACGAAATGATCGGCCTGGCTCGGCAAAAAGTATGCAACTAATAGATAACATTTCTAATGCCGGCGATGATTTTTCGCTGAGGGTGCCCGGCGGGCGTGGTAAAATTTATTCCGTACCGCTAATTTTTTTTTAATGATCGCCCGAACTTTATCGCAAGGAACCCCACCCCGATTTTTTTTGGCGTGAGCGGAATAAATGTGAGGTCCGAAATATGCACGTATGCGGGTATAAAAGTGGGGAGGGCTATTGTCATGCCATGGCGACCATCTATCAATCTATCTCAGCGCCACTCCTAGACATTTTATTAAAATCTCCGAATATTATGAAATACGTGATTTATTACCAAATAATTTGAAACAATCAGGATAGTTTTTGTAGAATTGGTTTTACGCTTTTTAGCAGTATGGACGTACGCCGGCTGGAATTATTCCAGTGAAAATTCTGGAAATTTGCATGGTGATATGCAAAATCGATTTCGACAGCTCAACGGCAGTGGGGCCGGGGCTCTCTAGGGGAACAGTCAGCATGTTTACTTTAAAACTTTCAACCCGCGACTTGGGTCAGAAAGTCTTACTCGCAGCTTTATTGTCGTGCGGTGTGGCTGCTTCGGCGCTCGCGCAGACGGATCCGGGCGTCCGCGGCGGTGCAGCCGGTGCCGGCGGGCCGTTGATCGGTCTCGGCGGCCTCGATCTGCAGTTTTTCAACATCGCGGCAAAGCGCTTCAACGAAGTTGACTCGGTCTCCGGCACGATCGACGACCGAACCAACACCAAGACCCAGGTGACCGGCGCTGGCCTCGGGCCGGCGTTCAACGGCACAGATTGCGCCGAATGCCATGCGCAGCCCGCGGTCGGCGGCACCAGCCCGGCGGCGAACCCGCAGATCCGGACGGCGACGCTCGACGGCGCGAAGAACACGATTCCGCCCTTCATCACCGCGAATGGTCCGACCCGCGAAGCGCGCTTCAAGAAAACCGCCGCCGGCACGCCGGATAACGGCGTGCATGATCTGTTCGTGATCACCGGCCGTAGCGACGCGCCCGGCTGCACGGCTACGCAGCCGAACTTCCCGCAGGCGATCGCCAATAATAACATCAGCTTCCGTATCCCGACCCCACTGTTCGGTCTGGGTCTGGTCGAGAATACCCCGGATACGAATCTGCGTAATGACTCAGCGGCGAATGCGTCCAACGATTCGACGTTCGGCATTGTCCAGGGTGATTTCCAGCTCAGCGGCAATGACGGCACGATCACGCGCTTTGGCTGGAAGGCGCAGAACAAGTCGATCATGATCTTCGCCGGCGAGGCTTACAATGTCGAGCAGGGTGTGACCAACGATTTGTTCCCGACCGAGCGGGTCGAACAAACCAATTGCATCTTCAATGGCCTGCCGGAAGATGTCGCCAACGAGGTGGCGAACACTCAAGTTCCCGGTTTGACCTTCGGTGCCTCGCAATTCTCGTCCGACGTCGTGAATTTCACAAACTTCATCCGTCTGTCCGGCGCACCGGTTCCGGTGGCCCCGACGGCGGTGACTTCGGCCGGTGAAGCGGCGTTCCTGGAAGTCGGGTGCGGCCTCTGCCACATTCCCACGCATGTCACCGGGAATTCGGCCTATGGCAATCAGAGTTTCGTGACCTATTCCCCGTTCAGCGATTTCGCGCTGCACGACATGGGCACCGCGCTTCAGGATGGCATCACCCAGGGCAGTGCCAACGGCACGCAATTCCGGACCGCACCGCTGTGGGGCCTCGGACAGCGCGTCTTCTTTCTGCATGACGGCCGTGAGACGAGCCTGATCAACGTGATCAATGATCACAGCAGCATCGGCTCCGAGGCGAATACCTCTTTCAATAGCGCGGTGCAAAACCTGAGCGCGACTCAAAAGCAGGATCTCGTCGACTTCCTGCGTTCTCTCTAAAAACCTACGATGGACTTGGTTCCCGGCCGAGTGGTCGGGAACCAGTTCGATCCTGCATATCGCGGCTGCGACCAGCCGGATTATTTGTTCTCGAATGTCAGGCCGGTCTCGACCTCGGCCGGCTGGCCATTCACGAGATAGGGTTTGAATTCCCACTTCATCAATTTCTCTTCGATGTTAGTCTTGTCGCCGTCATCGGTCGCTCGAATGACATGGACGTGTTTTACCTTACCGTCTTTGCCGATGATGATGCGGACCGGGATCTTCACGAATTTCGGGCCGGTCAGGCGAGGCTGCACCTGATGCACGATCGTTTCCTCGGTAGCGTAATCCTTCACGCAGGCCGGGGCGGCTCCGGTCTCCCCGGTACCGGGCCCCGTCGGTGAGGCGTCCGGTGGAGCGATGATCTTGTCGAACTTCGCGGCAAATTGATCGAGTGATGCCGAATCGTTCGAACTCAGGCTAACGCTGACGACGTGGCACCGTATGTCGGTCGACAAAGTCAGATGCGAGATGATTTGGCCGCTGGTTTTCACCTGGACAAATTTGCTTGCGCCAATTGTTCGCTCGGTCGGTGGCTGATCGACTTTGGGCGGGACACCCGTGGCGCTGCTGTGGGCCAGATCGGTCGCGGTATCCATGGCGTTGTGCATCGGCACTACCGAAAAGAACATATCCTGCGCCGAAATCACCATGACTGGCGCGTGCTTGTCCGAACGCTGCGGGGCATCCAGTTCGTGGGGGGCGTTTTTGTCACGCGGCGTGTTCAGCACATAGAAGCCACTGATCGACGGCCTGGCCGGATCGAAGCCCGGACCATACTCGTCCGGCAACGGAAATGTCAGCCCGAAGTAGCGGTTGCTATAGACCCCGTCGGCCAGCGTGCCATCTTCCGGATTGACATTGATGTCGGCAGCCGTAGCGCCAGTGCTCGCCAAAGCGAGCAGCAACGCCATCCCTACCCATTTCTTTCGCACTCCCATCCCCCCCTCCAAAAAACACCCACTATGATGACTAATATCCCACGGTGGATCGGTGATGTGAAGGGGAACAATCCTTAAATTTCGTCCATCTCACAATGCTTTAAGGGGAATTCCGTCGACTCTGCCATACCGTGCTATTCGGCTATCTGCTCGGGTGTCAATTCCCTTAACAGTGGTGCCAGGTGATGCTCGTAAGACCGCCATCGGCCGACCGAACTTTGATAGATCGGGCGTCGCACTTGGGAGACGCTCGCGGTCAGCACCGGGCGTTTGTTCCGATAAAAAGCGAGACAGGCATCGTCCCATTCGACGCCGCACCAGGCGAGGAGGCGACGTGCTTCGGTCTCCATATCGGCCACGAGATCGGCGTAGCGAAGCTCCAGCATGGCGTTTTCGGGCAGAATCTGCCGCCAATGCGCCATGAGCGCGTCATATTGGCGCCAGTAACGGCCTAGCTCGCCCTGATCATAACTGAAATTCTGTCCGACGCTGACGAAGAGTTTTGAAAAACAGGAAAGGCAAGTATCGACCGCATTGCGCCGTGTGTGAATGATTTTGGCGTTGGGTAGCGCCAGGCGGATCAAGCCGACATAGAAGAAGTTCGAGGGCATCTTGTCGGTGATCCAGATAGCGCCGTTGCCCAGCGCCGTGATCTGCCTGACATAATTTGCCCCGAGTTCCCGCAACCGGTCCCGGCTGAGGTCCGCCACCCCCTCCGGATAGGACAGTTCCTTTGCGAGGGTGGAAAACACGTCCAGTTCGCCCGCGCCGAAGATTCTTGGATGGGTCGCCAAGATCTGTTCGACCAGTGTCGTGCCCGAGCGCGGCATGCCCAGAATGAAGATCGGCCTCGCCGAGGGATCGCCGGCACCGGCCAGGGACGACATGAGTTCGGGCGTAAAGACCCGCTTGATCCGAGCGAACTGATCATTCGTCGCCGCTTCGTCATAACTGATCTCGCGCCGCTTCAGCGCGTTGCCTGGCACCATATGTGCGAACGCCTCTTCGTGACGTCCGAGATCGTCGTAGAATCGTACCAAGGCGAAATGCAATGTCAGGCGCTTGCTGTCGCTCAGCGCTTGCTTGTCGTAAACCAGTCGTTCCATTGCCTCGAAATCCGGATCACCCGGTTTCAGTTTTTGCGTATCGACCAGAGAGAGATAGGCGCCGGTATGGGTCGGATCGAGTGCGATGGCTTTGCGCAAGGCCGCCGCCGCCTCGTCGAAACGGGCAAGCTCCTTCAAGGCATTACCGAGATTGTACAGCGCCTCGACGTAATTTTCATCGAGCGCAAGCGCCCGTTGATAGCAGGCGACGGCATCCTCGGTGCGGCCAGATTGAGTCAACACATTGCCGAGATTATTGTGGGCTTCGGCATAACGGGGCTCGATCGCGACGGCGCGCCGATAATGGTTCTCGGCTTCCTTCCAACGTCCCAGCGCCTGAAGGGAATTGCCGAGATTGTTATGGCCGACGGCAAAATCCGGGTTGATCTCAAGCGCCAGGCGATATTGCTCCATCGCCTCGGCCCGACGATCGAGGGTTTTAAAGACATTGCCGAGATTATTGTGCGCTTGAATAAAGCCCGACCGCAGAGCCAGCGCCTTCTGGTAACGCGGGACTGACTCCTCGTAGCGTTTGAGGCCGACGAGTGCGAGCGCCAGATTATACTCTGCCTCGGCCGAGGCCGGGTTGACGCGCAGTGCCCGCCGAAACAGGCTCCGTGCTTCGTCGTAGCGCCGTTGCTGGCTGCGCACGATGCCGAGGCCGTGCAGCGCGTCGAACCGATCGCGCTCGGTTTTCAGGACAGTTTGATAGAACGAGGCTGCTTCGGAAAGCCGGCCTTGGCGCTGAAGGGATAAGGCTTGCTCAACGCTCATGCCGACCTCACCGACACGGCCCGATCATGCGCGAACCGCTATTTGTCATTCTGGAATACCAATCCGGTCTCGACCTCGACCGGTTGACCCTTGACCTGATACGGCTTGAATTCCCACTTGGCCACCGCTTCCTCGATGTATCTTTTTTGATCGTCATCGAACGCGCGGATGACATGGACATGCCGCACCTTGCCATCCTTGCCGATGATGATGCGCACCGGGATTTTGAGAAATTTGGGACCGGTGATCGCCGGGTTGACCTTATGCACGAGCGTTTCCGGCGTGGCGTAATCCTTGATGCAGACCGGGAAATGGCTGTCGTCCTCGCCCGAGCCATTGGCGGTGGCCGAGGCTTCGGGCGGCACGACGATTTTGTCGAAGCTGGCCGCGAGGGTGTCGAGCACTTTGGTATCCGGGCCGGCAATCGTGATCGTGACGATATGACAGCGTATATCAGTCGCCAGCACGATGCGCGACAGGATATCACCGCCGATCTTGAGACGCCCGAAGCTGCGCCCGCCGATCGTGACCTGTTCGGGCGGTGAATCCGCCTTGAACTCTGCTTTCTTTGCCGTAGTCTGCTGAAGATCGACCAGCATCGCCATGGCACTGCTTTGCGGCTTGAACGCGACGAACATGTCTTCCGCCGCGATCAGGACCGATGGGCCGGGGCCATCAATATGAGCGGGCGTGTTCAGTACATAATAGCCATGGATTGACGGCGCCGCCGGCGCGAGCCCCTCGCCATAGCCGGAGGGTAGGGCGTAGGTCAGACCGAAATACGGGTTGCTATAGGCGCCGTTCGCAATTGTGCCATCCTCTGGATTAACATCCGCGGCAAAAGCGGTGCCGGTCGCAAGCAGTAGTAGCGCGGCCATCCCGATCCACCGATTTTGAACTCCCATGACGCCCCCTGAAGAAATTCCCGACCGACGCATTGGCGGGTTGATTACGAGAGATACGATACCTCAAAGAACCTATGTGACACGATGCAGCAACGAACGCTTCTAACATGGTCCGGTCTGACTTTTCACTCGTTCTTTGCGGGTAATATAGCTCGACGAGGCCGGCAGTGACCGCGGGACGACGCGCTGCATTCTGTCGAGTAGACTGGATGTGCAGCAAATTGGTTTATGGCGACCGAGGTCCGTTATGTTGACCCCCCCGAGTCGGATAGCAATGGGCCGAACAACCATCCGGTTTGGGCTTTCCGCATGTAGATACCGCGACGGGCTATCGAAATTAGTATCAAGATACCGCGGTGCGGTTAAATTTGCCA
>JBAVTK010000241.1:0-11057 GCA_049696095.1 Aliidongia sp.
GTTGCGGCGGCAACAGGAAGTACTCGTTTCGCTGGTGCTCCACTGCCCCGATTTGCTCGATGACATCATCGAAGATTTTGCCGAGGTCATTTTTACGGCAATCGATCTTGACAGGCTGCGGCAGGAGGTCATAAACGTTCACGCTAGCGACCCCGGTCTTGACGCGGCCATACTGAAACATCACTTGAACAACCATGGCTTCGGCCGGGATGTGGAGGCGCTCAGTCCCCATCACCTCGTTCATGCCAGATTTGCCTTGTCGGCCGATCGCGACCAGATCTTGGCCGGTTGGCGGCAAGCATTGAGCCATTGGCGTGATCACCTTACGGGCTCGACGGAGGTTGAGGCGGCGACCGGGCGGTTCGCGCGAGACGGAGATCAAAATCATGTTCTCGCGCTTTCGGCCTTGGCGGAACAACGGCGGAGCGATGAGGCCGATCAGGACGGTCCGGCAGAAAGCCGGCAGCCGTCGGGTCGGGCTTGAGTGAATTGTATCGGACAGCGGGTTTAGCGGCCACCGCATAGCATCGGGACAGAGCGCAGATGGCGACCAAAGCGGCAAATACAGCGGAAGTGAACGAAACCCGTGACGAGGCGGCCGAGGGCCTGATCGTCGATACCATGGCGCAGGCCGTCAGGAAGATGGTCGCGCGCGGCAAGGAGCGGGGCTACGTCACGTATGACGAGTTGAACGCCGCCTTGCCGCAGGATCAGGTTTCGTCGGAACAGATCGAAGACACGATGACGATGCTGTCGGAAGCCGGCGTCAATGTCGTCGAGGCCGAGGAGGCGGACGAGCCGGCGGCGGCCGCGACCCCGGGCGAGGAAGAGGACTCCGAATCCCGCGCTGGCAATCTCGATGACGAGGATATCGGCCGAACCGACGATCCGGTGCGCATGTATCTGCGCGAGATGGGGTCGGTCGAGCTGCTGTCGCGCGAAGGCGAAATCGCCATTGCCAAGCGGATCGAGGCCGGACGCGAGATGATGATCGGCGGGATCTGCGAAAGCCCGTTGACCATGAAGGCGATCATCGGCTGGCGCGACGCGTTGAATGCCGCCAAGATCTTGTTGCGCGATGTTGTCGATCTTGATGCCACCTACGGCAGCAACAATGCATTCGAGGGCGGCGAGGAGGGGGCACTGCCGGCTGAGGGCGTCGAAGCGCCGGTCGAGGAGATCGAGGCGGAGCCGGAAATCGAGGGCGAGGGTGAGGGCGAAGAGGCCTCTATTTCGCTGTCCGCCATGGAAGCGCAGTTGAAGCCGACGGTCATTGCCGCCTTTGACAAGATCGCCGACATCTACAAGAAGCTGGCCAAGCTGCATGAGGGGCGAGTCGAGGCCGCACAGCGCGGCGAAGAAATTCCCAAGGCAACCGACAAGCGCTATGGCAAGCTAAAGGAAGAAATGGTCGAGGCGATGCAGGGCATCCGCCTCAACAATCAGCGAATCGAGGCGCTGGTCCAGCAGCTTTACGATCTCAATCGCGGCATGATGGCGCTCGAAGGCAAGCTGTTGCGCGTGGCCGAAGGCTCGGGCGTCAAGCGGCCGGATTTCCTCAACCATTATTTCGGCAGCGAACTAAACCCGGCTTGGCTCGACAAGGTGCGCGGCTTGGCGGGCAAGGGCTGGCAGAATCTGGTCAACAAGCATGCCGAAGAGGTGATCAATCTGCGCCGTCAGATCGCCGATGTCGCAGCCGAGACCGGCCTGCCGATCACGGAATTCCGGCGCGTCGTCTCGACCGTGCAGCGCGGCGAAAAAGAGGCGAGCCGCGCCAAGAAGGAGATGGTCGAGGCCAATCTGCGGCTGGTCATTTCGATCGCCAAGAAATACACCAATCGCGGACTGCAATTTCTCGATCTGATCCAGGAAGGCAATATCGGCCTGATGAAGGCGGTCGATAAGTTCGAGTATCGCCGCGGCTATAAATTTTCAACATACGCGACCTGGTGGATCCGTCAGGCGATCACCCGCTCGATCGCCGATCAGGCGCGCACGATCCGCATTCCGGTGCATATGATCGAGACGATCAACAAGCTGGTCCGTACTTCGCGCCAGATGCTGCACGAGATCGGCCGCGAGCCGACGCCGGAAGAGCTGGCGGAAAAGCTGATGATGCCCCTGGAAAAGGTCCGCAAGGTCCTGAAGATCGCCAAGGAGCCGATCAGCCTCGAAACGCCGATCGGCGACGAGGAAGACAGCCATCTCGGCGACTTCATTGAGGACAAGAACGCCATACTGCCGCTCGACGCGGCGATTCAGGCCAATCTGCGCGAGACGACGACCCGCGTGCTGGCCAGCCTGACCGCGCGCGAGGAACGCGTGCTGCGCATGCGCTTCGGCATCGGCATGAACACCGATCACACGTTGGAGGAAGTCGGCCAGCAATTCTCGGTGACGCGGGAACGTATCCGCCAGATCGAAGCCAAGGCGCTGCGCAAACTGAAACACCCGAGCCGCTCGCGCAAGCTGCGTAGCTTCCTCGATACGTGAGCCTGGAATGGGAGCCGTCCTTCGGCAGACGATGACTTTAGCCGAATTCCTCAGTTGGGAGGAACGGCAGGAGCAGCGTTACGAGTTCGACGGCTTTCAGCCGGTCGCTATGACCGGCGGTACGGACACGCACGAGGCGATCGGGGAGACATTACGCGCTCTTTTGTGGGATGGTCTGCGTGGGAAGCCTTGCCGCGTGCGCGGGCCGACAATGAAGATCGAGGTTGTCGGCCGAATCCGCTATCCCGACGCCTTTGTCTATTGCAAGCCGGTGGCCCCATCCGAGCAGATCATTCGGGAACCGGTCGTGGTTTTTGAAATCCTCAGCCCGAGTACGTCTCGGATCGATCGGATCGCGAAGCTACGCGAGTATCAGGCGACGGACTCGATCCAGCGCTATGTGATTCTCGAACAAGACAGCATCGCCGCGACGGTATTCGCCCGCGAGGGTGGCCTGTGGACCGCGCGCGCCCTGACCGATGGTGATGTCTTGGCCATGCCCGAAATCGGCATCGACCTGCCGCTCGCGGCGATCTATGGCGATGTCGATCTGCCGGCGCTGGACGATCACGACGACGAGATCCCGACCCCGCGCTAAAGCATGCTCGATCTCTATATCGATGCCGATGCCTGTCCGGTGCGCGATGAAGCGTTTCGCGTGGCAGAGCGATATGGGCTTGCGGTCTTTGTCGTCACCTGCGGCAATGTCCGGGTGCCGATCGATCCGCGCATCCGGCTGGTGCTGGTCGAGGCCGGTTCGGATGCTGCCGACGATTGGATCGCCCTGCATATCGGTCCCGGCGACATCTGTGTCACCAACGATGTACCATTGGCCGCACGGTGTTTGAAGCGGGGGGCCCGCGCGCTCGGCCCGACCGGCCGGCTTTTCACATCCGACAATATCGGCGAGGCGCTGGCCGGTCGCGATCTGGCGGCGCATCTGCGCGAGTTGGGCGCCGGCGGGACCGGGCCGAAACCATTGGCGCCGAAGGATCGCTCGCGCTTTTTGGGCGCGCTCGATACGCTGGTGAGCGCGGTGCGGCGGGCCGGGATCGGTTGAGGAAACGTTAATCCGCCCGTGATTTGCTGACCGAAGCGACAGCAACAAGGACGAGATACGATGAGCGACAGCCCAAATGGCGGCGATCCGATTCGGCTCGGCGATCCCGTTCCCTTGTTCAGCGCCAAGACTCTGACCGGCGGTTCGGTCGATCTGCATGTCCAGGGCGGGCGCTGGATCGTGCTGGCCTTTCTGAACGATCTGGCCGAACCGCGCGCGGCGCACGAGCTGAGCGAATTGCTGGGCGAGGCGGGCTTGTTCGAGGAGGACAAGCTGGTCGTCTATGGTGTGCTGAGCGCCCCACCACCGGAAGGGATGGTGCCGGTGCTGGCTGAGGTCAGCGGCCCCGCATTGGGATTCCTTCTGGATTACGATGGCGCGGTGAGCCGCGCCTATGGCGCTTTCGGCAGGCCCCGGACCATCGTGCTCGACCCGATGTTGCGTGCGGTCGCCAATATCGTCTGGGACGAGGCGATGAATCATGCCCCGATGCTGCGCGGCTTTCTGCGGGAATTGCCGGAGATTGACGCTTCAGCAGGGGTGCCGCTGAGTGCTCCGATTCTGATCGTGCCACGGGTCTTCGATTTTGATTTCTGCGATTTTCTCGTAAAGCTTTATGAAGAGGTGGGCGGCAGCGATTCCGGTTTTTTGCTCGATCATGATGGCAAGACCGCGACGATCATCGATCATGCGCTGAAGCGGCGTCAGGATCTGGTGATCGGCGATCCGCAATTGCGCGCGATCATCCGCGATCGGATCGTGCGCCGGCTGCTGCCGCCGATCGAACGGTTCTTTCAATTCCAGGCGACGCGGATGGATCGCACCATCGTCTCCTGCTACGACAGTGCGGTCGGCGGTCATTTCTATCGGCATCGCGATAATGTCAATCTGGGCGCACAGCATCGGCGCTTCGCGGTCTCGATCAATCTCAACAATGATTACGAAGGCTGCGATCTGGTCTTCCCGGAATTCGGCCGGCGACAATATCGCGCGCCGTGCGGCGGGGCCGTAGTGTTTTCCTGTGGTGCGTTGCACCAGGTCATGCCGATCACGCGGGGCCGGCGCTACGCCTTCGTGCCGTTTCTCTATGGCGAGGCGGATGCCGCGCGCCGCGAGGCCAACAACGCCCATCTTCAGGTGGGCGAGGTGCAGTATATCGGCGGGCACGACCAGCTGTTTCCCGAAGGCTGACGATGGAACTCGCGGATCTTGCGCACTGGACGCCGATCCGTCTGGTGCTTCTGCCGCCCGAGCCGGCGATCGATTGGTGCGATTTGCGCGGCGTCCGGTTCGAGGAGCCGTTCTTCGATCAGACGGTCGCGCGCTGGGCGGCGCGGCCGGTGGTGCGGACCACGCTTCAGGAATTGGCGGCACTCGATGGCGAACCGTCGCTCGATCCGGCCGGGTTCATTTTTCACATGTCGCGCTGCGGTTCGACGGTGGTGTCGCGGCTGCTCTCAACCCTGCCGGGCATGGTGGTCGCGACCGAACCGGGGCCGATCAACAGCCTGCTCGAAGCCGACCCGAAGCTGATCCATGACGAAGGCCGGATTGCGGTGCTGCGTCTATTGATCCGGGCGCTCGGCCGCATCCGGGCTGGCGACGAAACCCGCTATGTCGTCAAGCTGTCGAGCTGGAATGTCCGCCTGCTGCCGCTGTTCCGCGCCGCTTTTCCCGGCACGCCGCTTGTCTGGATCCATCGCCGCCCGGCCGAGGTGATGGCCTCGATCCTGGCCGGGCCGCCCGGCTGGATGCAATTGCGCAAGCATCCGCGTATCGCCGAATATCTGTTCGGACTCGATCCGTCTGCTGTCCCGGCGATGGCACCCGAGGAATTCTGTGCGCGCGTGCTGGCCTCGATGATTGAGGCTTGGGTTGCCGCGGCGGATGAGACCGCGCTCCAAATCGATTATGGCGATTTGCCGGGGGCGGTGTGGGATCGGGTCGCCCCCTTTGTCGGTGCGATACCGGGCGCGGCCGATCTCGGCCGGATGGCGGAGGAGGCGCGCTATTACGCCAAGGATCCGGCAAAGCAGATTTTTGCCGGTGCGACCCGAACAATTGGGGACTCGATCGACGCAATGGCGCATCGTCTGGTCGATCCGGTCTATCGCCGCATGGTTGCCGCCGGTAAGGTCGGAGGCTTTCACGCGAATGCCGCTCGAACACCGCAATCTTGCCATGTCGACCTGAAAAACCGAGGCTTTACGCGATCGGGAAACCTGCCATGAAAAGTCTCGGGCGAAAGGGAAAAATCGGGTTGATCCTGGCGGGCTTGTTCGGCGTGGGCGTGCTCGTGGCCAGCATCTACGATTATGCCGGCCTATACGGTTTCAACGTGATTTTGCGCCGTGGCAGTTCGCGCTGGATACCGGTGGCGGCCGATGATGCGCGTCTGTCCGACGCGATGCGGCTGGCCCAGCACCGCCCGGTTCCGGTGGCGTCACCCGGCCCGTTCGCCTGGCGCGCGGTCGCCGATGGTTTCGAAGTCGCCGAACTCCCGGCAATCGTCGAGGGCCGCGCGGTCGATCGTCTTCTGCTGGCGCGGATCGATCCGGCCCATTTCCGTCTCGTCCTGCGCAATGCGCCGGCCGGCAATCTGGAACTGGGCGATTGGATGCAGAAGCTCGGCGCGGCCCTGGTGATCAATGGCAGCTATTTTTCGCGTCACGGCCTGCCGACCACACCGTTCCTGAGTGCGGGGGTCGAATTGGGACCGGTCGATTACGCAGGGTCGCACGGCGCCGTCGTCGCGTCCGGCGCCGGGACGGCGATTCACGATCTGGCCGGGGAGGATTGGCAAGCCGCGTTCCAGGGGGCCGAAGATGCGCTGGTGTCCTATCCAATGCTGATTGGCGCGGACGGCACATCGCGGGCCGGCGCCGATACCGGCTGGCTCGCCAACCGAAGCTTCGTCGGCCAGGACCATGCTGGCCGGATCGTGCTGGGCACCACAGCGGACGCGTTCTTCTCGCTGGCGCGGCTGGCCGATTTTCTGCGCGCGGCCCCGCTCGATCTGGCGCTGGCGCTCAATCTCGATGGCGGCCCGGTCGCCTGCCAAGGTATTACGGTTGGGGCCTATAAACGGGATTTCTGCGGTAAATGGGAATTCCGCCTGGATGACGATCAGCCGATGCTGTTGACCGGGTTGTTCGGAACGCGGCGTTGGGCGTTACCGGTCGTGCTGGCGGTGTTGCCGCGATAAGAAACGAGGGAGCGGATTGTCATGATTGCCCAGCCCCGCGACCCCGGTTTCGTCGAACTTTTCACCCCCAAGCTCGTCACCATCCTGAAGGACGGTTACGGGCTGGCCAGTCTGAAGGCCGACATGCTGGCCGGCCTGACCGTCGCGATCGTGGCGTTGCCGCTGTCTATGGCGATCGCGATCGCCTGCGGTGTGACGCCCGATCGCGGCCTCTATGCCGCGATCGTCGGCGGCTTCATCGTGTCGGCCGCGGGCGGCAGCCGGTTTCAGATTGGTGGCCCGGCCGGGGCGTTCATCGTCCTGGTCGCCGCGACGGTCGAGCGCCACGGGATCGACGGCTTGCTGTTGGCGACCCTGATGTCGGGATTGATCCTGATCGCCATGGGGCTGCTGCGGCTCGGCACCTTCATCAAATATATCCCCTACCCGGTCACGGTCGGCTTCACCTCGGGTATTGCACTCATCATTTTTGCGAGTCAGCTCAAAGACCTGCTCGGCGTGACGCTGGCCGATAAGGAGCCTGGGGCACTTGTGCCGAAACTCCAGGCACTGGCCGCCGCCTTGCCGACGGTCAATGGCGCCGCAGTCGCCGTCGCCGGGTTCTGCATCGCCATCATTCTGGGTCTGCGGCGCTGGCGGCCGCATTGGCCGGCCTATCTGATTGCCGTCGGGCTGACCGCCATTCTCGTTTGGCTCGCCCATCTGCCGGTCGAGACGATTGGCACACGTTTTGGTGGGATTCCGTCATCGCTGCCCGCGCCGCATTTCCCGGCCTTCTCGCTCGACAGGCTCGGTGAAATGCTGCCGGCCGCGCTCTCCTTCGCCCTGCTCGGTTCGATCGAAAGCCTGCTGTCGGCCGTCGTCGCCGACAGCATGACCGGCCGTCGGCACCGCTCCAACTGCGAACTTGTGGCGCAAGGCGCCGCCAATATCGCGTCTGCGCTGTTCGGCGGGCTGTGTGTCACCGGGACCATCGCCCGCACCGCGACCAATGTCCGGGCCGGCGCGCGTGGGCCGATTTC
The DNA here is from genome assembly GCA_049696095.1 of Aliidongia sp. Lineage (GTDB taxonomy): Bacteria > Pseudomonadota > Alphaproteobacteria > ATCC43930 > CGMCC-115725 > JAXDMU01. Next base: position 7,784 of record JBAVTK010000241.1, read on the forward strand.
CGGCATGCTCCATGCGGTCTTCCTGTTGCTCTTCATGCTGATCGCCGCGCCGCTCGCCAGTTATATCCCGTTGGCGGCACTGGCCGGAGTGCTCGCCATCGTCGCGTGGAACATGGCCGAGCGGCATGGCTTTGTCACGCTGCTGCGCGCCTCGCGCGGCGATGCGGTCGTGCTGCTCGCGACCTTCGGCCTGGTGATTTTCCGCGATCTGATCGAGGGCATCGTCGTTGGTTTCGGCATCGGTTCGCTGCTGTTCGTGCATCGCATGGCACAAGCCGTGCAGGTCGATGGCTCACTGCCTGCGGTCGATGAAGACCGGGCGGACAGCCTGAACGGCGACGGGCGTCAGCGCTATGATGCCGACCTCGCGACCGACCCGGACATCATCGTCTATCGGATTTCGGGCGCTTTCTTCTTCGGTGCCGCCGCCGCCGTCGCGATTGCCCTCGACGGCATCGGGGCGCATCCGAAGGCCTATATCATCGATGTCGGCGCGGTCGCGATGCTGGATTCGACCGCGGCGGCCACGATCGCGGGATTTGCCTACAAGGCGCATGCGCAGGGTGCCGCGACCTATCTCGCGAGTGCAGGGCCGGCTATTCGCCGGCTGCTGCTGACCCATGGCGTTCGGCCGCCGCTGGTGCGGTTCAAGACCAGCCTCGCCGACGCCGTGGCACTCGCTCGCCGGGAGATTGATCGCGGTGTCGAGCCCGAGATCGCGGCGATTTGACCGTTATGCCGCGTCCAAAGTGACTTTCCGTTATTGTGCAAATAGATCTGGCATTAAGTTCGAGTCGGATCTATAGTTCCGGACCCAAGGCTGCGGAGACTCGCGCGTTTCTTTGGGGGGATCGGAATTGTCAGGGCATCGACACGGCACGCCGACCGGGCGTGCGATCGCCCGGCGCGAGTTGTTGCGCTGTGCCGGACTCTTAGGAATCGGCGCCTTTGGCCTGTCCGTGACCCCGCGGGTGTTCGCGGCGGAGCGGGTCAAGCCACCGACCGCGCGGCGGCTTCTCGTCGTCGTGATCGATCCAGGCCATGGCGGCGTCGACCCCGGCTGCATCGGCTATAGCGGTGTCTATGAAAAGGAAATCACCTTTGCTACGGCGAGTGAGCTCGCCCGGATGCTGGAGGCGACCAAGCGCTACAAGGTGGTGATGACCCGCGCCGCCGAGGAATTCGTGCCCTTGCAGGAGCGCGTCGCCCGGGCCCGCGCGGTCAATGCCGATCTCTTCCTGTCGATCCATGCCGACGCCATCCCCGATGCCGGCGTGCGCGGCGCCTCGGTCTTCACCCTCTCGGAAAAGGCCTCCGACGCCGCTTCGGCCGCGCTCGCGGCGCGGGAAAACCATGCCGACGTGGTGGCCGGCGTCAATCTCGCGACGCAAACGCGCGAGGTGTCCGATATTCTGCTCGATCTGGCCCGGCGTCAGACCAACAATCTCTCGATCGGCCTCGCCCAGGAACTGGTCACCAAACTCGGCTCCGAGATCCGCATGCTCGACCACAGCCACCGCTCGGCCGGCTTCGCCGTGCTGAAGGCACCGGACATCCCGTCGGCCCTGGTCGAACTCGGGTGTCTCTCGAATCGCGACGAGGACCGGCTGCTGCGCTCGCCGGCCTATCGCAAGAAACTCGCGGCCGGGATCGTGCAATCGGTCGATGCTTATTTTGCGCAGGTGGCGCGGGTGTGAGATAGGCGCGCTTCGATCGCTTGGCGTTGGCAGCGCATATCCTCCCTGACCACTTCATGAGGAATCCAGACCGCACCGGGCGTGTCGCCTTCGGTGATCGCCTGCTCGATTTCTTTATGAAACCAGACATCGTGATCGGTCACATCTGTGGTGCCCGGTGTTCGGTGCCGCATTATGAAACCTCGCATCTACAAAGGCCGCCGCGCCTTGAGCGCCGCCGCCAGCGTACCTTCGTCGAGATAATCCAGCTCGCCGCCGATCGGCACGCCATGGGCGAGGCGCGAGATTTTGACCGGCAGGCCGGCCAGCCGGTCGGTCAGGTAATGCGCGGTCGATTGGCCGTCGACCGTGGCGTTCATCGCCAGGATCACCTCGCGCACCTCGCCCGTGGCACAGCGTTCGACCAGCCGGGCGATGTTGAGATCTTCCGGCCGCACCCCGTCCAAGGCCGAGAGAATGCCGCCCAGCACATGATAGCGGCCGGAAAACGACGCGGTGCGCTCGATCGCCCAGAGATCGGCGACATCCTCGACCACGCAGATCAGCCCGCCATCGCGCCGCGGATCGGCGCAGAGCGCGCATGGGTCGGTCGTGTCGAGATTGCCGCAGACCGAGCAATGCAGGATCGAGGACGCCACGGCGTGGAGCGAGTCGGCGATCGGCAGCATAAGCGCCTCGCGCCGCTTCAGCAGATGCAGCACGGCGCGGCGTGCCGAGCGCGGCCCCAGCCCTGGCAGCCGGGCCAGAAGCAGGATCAGCCGCTCGATCTCGCCGCCGGCCATCGCGTTGCCGTCAGAACGGCAATTTCAGGCCGGGCGGCAGCTTGAGGCCGCCGGTCAGCTTCGACATTTCACCGGAGACATGGGTCTCGACCTTGGCCTTGGCATCGGCGAAGGCGGCGATGATCAGATCTTCGACCACCTCGGTCTCTTCCGGATCCATCAATTGTTTGTCGATGTTGATCTTTTTCAGTTCGCCCTTGCCATTGACCGTCACCTTGACCAGGCCAGCCCCAGAGGCGCCCTGCATCTCGACCAGATCGAGCTGTGCCTGCATTTCCTGCATGCGCTGCTGCATCTGCTGCGCCTGCTTCATCATGTTGCCGAGGTTTTTCATGCATCATCTCCCATCTCGTCGAAATCCCAGCGCTCGCCGCCGTCGAACGGGCCGGGATCGTCATTTTCATATACGGTTGGCGCCGCCTCGGGTTCGAGCGGTTTGATCTCGTCGGGCAGCTCGAGCGGCAGGGCCTCGCCCTCCGGCTCGCCGATCTTGTGGATCTGGGCGCCAGGAAACAGACCGAGGGCGGCCTGGACCAGCGGATGGGCCGAAATTTCGGCCAGCTGCGCGGCGTCGCGCTGTTCGGCCTGCTGGCGCAAGGTCGGCTGGCCCGGCTCGCGCGACACGCTGATCAGCCAGCGTCGGCCGGTCGCTTCAAGCAGGAACTGGCCGAGCCGGGTTGAAAGATCGCGCGGCGCGTCGGCGGTCGGGCGGAATTCGAGATGGCCCGCCTCGAAGCGCACCAGATGCACGCAATTGGTCAGATGGCCATAGAGAATGCCCTCGCGATTCTGCGC
>JBAVTK010000242.1:0-10300 GCA_049696095.1 Aliidongia sp.
GACATTGAGAATGTCGATCTGGCTTTCCTCGTCCGGCTGATATTTGTTGACGCCGACGATGACCTCCTCGCCGCGATCGATCCGCGCTTGGCGGCGGGCCGCCGCCTCCTCGATCCGAAGCTTGGGCATGCCGGCCGCCACCGCCTTGGTCATGCCGCCCATCGCCTCGACCTCGTGGATGAGGCCGCGCGCCGCTTCGGCCAGGCTCGCGGTCAAATGCTCGACGTAATAGCTGCCGCCCAGCGGATCGACGACATGCGGGATGCCGGTCTCCTCGGCGATGACCAGTTGCGTGTTGCGGGCGATGCGCGAGGAGAATGGCGTCGGCAGCGCCAGCGCCTCGTCGAAGGAATTGGTGTGGAGCGATTGCGTGCCGCCCAGCACGGCGGCCATCGCCTCGATCGTCGTGCGGATGATGTTGTTGTACGGGTCTTGCGCGGTCAGGCTGACGCCCGAGGTCTGGCAATGGGTCCTGAGCGCCAGACTGTCGGATTTCTTCGGCTGGAACGGTGCCACCAACTCGGCCCAGAGCAGGCGGGCCGCGCGCAACTTGGCGATTTCCATGAAGAAATCCATGCCGATCGCGAAGAAGAACGAGAGCCGCGGCGCGAACGCGTCGATATCGAGGCCCTTGGAGAGCGCCGCGCGGACATATTCCAACCCGTCGGCCAAAGTGAAGGCCAATTCCTGCACCGCGGTCGCCCCGGCCTCCTGCATGTGATAGCCGGAGATCGAGATCGAGTTGAATTTCGGCATGTTTTGCGCGGTGAACTCGATGATGTCGGCGACGATCCGCATTGAGGGTTCCGGCGGATAGATATAGGTGTTGCGGACCATGAACTCCTTCAGGATGTCATTCTGGATCGTGCCCGAAAGCTGCGCCGGGCTCGCCCCCTGCTCCTGCCCGGCGACGATATAGCCGGCCAGCACCGGCAGCACGGCACCGTTCATGGTCATCGACACGCTCATCTTGTCGAGCGGAATCCCGTCGAACAGGATCTTCATATCCTCGACCGAATCAATCGCGACGCCGGCCTTGCCGACATCGCCGACGACGCGCGGATGGTCGCTGTCATAGCCGCGATGGGTCGCCAGATCGAAGGCAACCGACAGCCCCATCTGCCCGCCGGCCAGATTCTTGCGATAAAACGCGTTGGATTCCTCAGCGGTCGAGAAGCCGGCATATTGCCGAACGGTCCAGGGCCGGTTGGCATACATGGTGGCGCGCGGCCCGCGCAGGAACGGCGCGAAGCCGGGCAGCGAGCCCAGTTGCGCCAGCCCTTCGAGATCGGCGGCGGTATAAAGCGGCTTCACGACCAGCCCCTCGGGCCGCGTCCGAGCCAACGTCTCGGGCGCCGCCCCCTTCAGTTCCTTGCTCGCCAATGCCTGCCACGCGGCAAGATCCCGCTCGGGGAAATCAGCCATTCCATCCTCCGCTCACCGGGCCGTGACTATAGCGCCTTGCTCCGGCGCGTCAAACGGCGCGGAGCGCTGGGGTTCAGGGTAGCACATCCGGGAATGCCGGAGCCGATGCGTCGCCATCGCCACACGCCGCACCGCACCGAACCAAATAGCTCTTCGATCTGTTGATCCAGATCAGCGACGCCCTATATCCGCTGGGGCCAACTGCACGACGGTCGCGCGCATCCTGCGGTCCTGAGCGAGGATGGATGATGACAGCCAGAATGCTCGGCGCCCTCATCGCCCTGGTGTTGGCGATCACGGCGGCCTCGGCGCAGGTGCCGACAGCATCCGCGAGATCGCCGGGCGAGGTGGCGCAATTGGTGGCGCCGATCGCACTCTATCCCGATCCGCTGCTGGCGCAGATTCTGATGGCGGCGACTTATCCGCTTGAGGTGGTCGAGGCCGAGCGCTGGATCGGTGATCCATCGCATGCCGCCCTCACTGGTGACCAACTGACCGCGGTGCTGGCGCCGCTGCCGTGGGATCCGAGTGTCAAATCCCTGGTAGCGTTTCCCCAGATCCTGCACATGATGGACGGCAATCTCGATTGGACCGAGCGTCTGGGCGAAGCCTTTGTGGGCGATCAAGCGGCCGTGATGGACGCGGTTCAGCATCTGCGACAGCAAGCCCAAGCCGCCGGCACGCTGCGCTCGACCGCGCACGCCGTCGTGACGGACCAGGATCAGGCGGTCGAAATCATGCCACCCGGTCCCGACACCGCCTATGTGCCGGCCTATGACCCGGCCGCGGCGTTCGGGGTGTGGCCCTATCCGGATTATCCGCCCGACGCGTTTCCCGACGCGTTCAATGGTCTGAGCTATGATGAGGACGGCCTCGGCTGGTTCGGCGTGCCGATCATCCTGTCGCTCTGGGATTGGCATCACTGGCATTGGCGCGACCATCGGCTCGGCATCGATCGGGATCGCTTCGCGGCACTCGACCGAAATCATGCGCCCGATGGCGAGAGCTGGCGGCATGACCCGGCGCATCGCGGCCTGGTGCCGTTCCGCGATCCGGATCTGCGCCGGCAATTTCCGCGAAATATCCCGCGCGCGTTCGCGCGCAGCTCGCCGGCAAGGCCGGTCGTTGCCTCGCACCTGCCGGTGATCGTCCGGCCCGCAGCGAATGTTTCGCCGGTCCAGCGCGCAGCGCCGGCCTTCGGTTCTTTCAGCCGCGGCACCGCCGTTACGGGACACAGCCGGCCAATGCCGGCGCCGAGTTTCCACGCGACGACGCAACATGCCGCCCCCACCGGCAGCCCCAGAGGCCGATAAGGCAGTCGGTCGATTTTCGACGGAAAAACCACGAGGAGGTCATGATGAAATGGGTTGTCATCGGATTGATTGGAATCTGTCTGGCCGGCAATATCGGCTCAGCGATCGGACAAGGCATCGTCACCGAGCCAAACGCGATCATCGGCTGCCTGTGCCAGGAACAGGGGATCGACCTGCTCAGAAGTCGGCTCTCCGACGCGCAGCGCGTGTTCGATGAGGATCGTCGCCAAATCGACGCGCTGGACCGCCAACTCGATCAGGCCCGCGCCACGATCAATGTCGCCAGCCAAAGCCAAGTCGATGCCGTCAAAGCGTTGAATCTCGAACGCGAGGCGCTTTACGCGCAAACTTACGATGTCGATGCCGCAGCGCTGCGGCGAGCGACCGACCGCTATAACCGGTTGGCCGGTCAGTATGGCGCGCAATGCGCGAACCGATATTTCGATTCGATCCAGATGACGCAATACCGGGCTCATCTGTCCTGCCCGGTTTCGCCGACGCCAAACAGCTTCGATCAAGAACCGCGGTAAAGCGTGGCGGGATCGATCTCGACCGTGGCGATCTCGGCCCATGCGTCGTCCTGGGCCGCGCGGAAAAAGCATGAGCGCCGACCGGTGTGGCAGGCGACGCCGGTCTGATCGACCCGCAGCAGCAGCGCGTCGCCATCGCAATCGAGGCGCAATTCGATCACGCGCTGAATTTGGCCGGAAATCTCGCCCTTGCGCCAGAGCGCGCGGCGCGAGCGCGACCAATAGACCGCGCGGCCGGTCGCGAGCGTCTCGCGCACCGCCTCGCGATTCATCCAGGCCAGCATCAGGACTTCCCCAGTATCGTGCTGCTGGGCGATGGCGGTGACCAGCCCGGCGGCATCGAAGCGGATCGCATCAAGCAACGTGTCTTCGGTCATGGGCGGACTCATCTGGCAAGGGTGCGGGCCACCTTGGCGCGGAACCAGCCTGGACGGCAAGGCCGGATGTCCGCTCCGGCCGGTCGGCGCACCATACGCAGATGTTGAGCATCCCCGGAAGATCATCCCGGTTTCGGCCAGATCGAAAAAATTCGTCTCAAAATGTCGTCGATTCGCGAACAAAAAATGCAGTTTTCCCGTCCGGTTGGCATCGCGCTTGCGGTTGAGAAGGAGGATACGGGCTGTCGCGGCCGGTACGGAAAATCTGGCAGGAGATCAAAATGGCACTCACTGACATCAGCAACGCGGAAGATCTGGCAGCGTGGATGAAGCGGATGAACCTGTCGCTGACCGCCGCCGCCGAACAACTGGGCCGCAAGCGGGCAACAATTGCTCGATATGTCAATGGGATAACTGAATTGCCGCAGAGTGTGGCGCATCACGCGGCGATCATTGAGGCAGCCCGGCAGGGCCAGCCGTTCCCCGGTCGCGGTTGCGTGCGCAACAACCAAGCGCAGGCGGCGTGACGAGCACAGTGGCACTACAGGCAATCGCCGCGGCAACAAGCCAGGCAAATTGCAAAAACCGGGCAGAATGACAATAGGTCTTTTTTCGTAAAACGAACCAGGAGGCTATGATGGCATCATTCACTTCACGCACCGTCGAAACCCTGATCGATCTGGTCGAAATCAAACTCAGCTACCTCGATATCACCGATCGCGACGATCGCGCTGAATCCAGGCTGTTGAAACAGGCACTGGCCCAGCTGACGGCCCAGCGGTCGCACCATATGCCGGCGCATTGAGCGCCCGGTCAGGCGGCATCGAAGCTCATCAGACTCGGAGCTTTCCGCATTACCTCGGCCAGGATTTCCTCCGCGATTTCGAGATCCTGGCCGAGTTCCTGAGGTAATTTATCCTTGTGTTCCGGCGCTTGCAGCCGTTCATGGGCAGCACTCATCGACTGCAATTCCTGAGCGAAGCATTCTCTGATGCCGAAGGGCAGATTGGGAATGGCGGACAGGGCGAAGAAAAACTCCAGCGCCGCCCGAATCATCAAGGTCAATAACTTCCGCTCCCGATCCAACAGCATGGCTCTGACCCGATCCGCTTGCGCGGAACCGTCGGCGCGAACGATATTCTCGATGACCGAAACCAGCGCGTAATATTCATCGACGCTGGCGCGATAGGCATGATAGGGCGCGAATGAGTGATGGCCGATCCCGGACTGGGTCTGCGTGGCTCTGGCTGCGACATCGCGAACGGAGCGATCAAGGGCGGCAAGCAATTCGGTCAATTGCGCCTGTTTGGGTTGCCGACCTGCCACTATAATGCTGACCTTCCGAAGCGACCGTCACTGATCCGCGATCAGCATACAGCCGCTCGGACCGGTCGTTCAAGCCGCGGTGCGCACCCCGCCGCACCCAATGCGGGCCATGAACTCATCGACCGTATGGCAAACCACCGCGCATAGCGAGTTTTCGGTTTGCCTGGTGCGGATCGTCACGTTGCGCGCGTAGTTCGCATCCTCAATCCGCCGGTACGGGTACCCATGATTGACTCCGCCACCGACACTCCAAGTATCGAAGACATAACCGCCGGCCCGCTTCAGGATCGGCCCGATAATCATATCCATTTGTCCCTCCGCTCTGTCCATCAATGCCGTCAGCTTTGTCCCAACAGAAGTAGCGCCGGCAGGAGACCGCTCAATCCGAGACCAAGGCACCAAACGGAAACTCGTTCGGCCGGACTCCAACGCTGCCAATCAGCTTTCAGATCGTCCATGATCGCCTCGCAATGCCCCAAAACAGTCCACCGTCGGGGCTCTTTGATTCTACCTTGGAACTGTTTAAATAAGTTACGCAAGTTTCAGGCCAATATCGCGACTGATTCGTACCAGGACTGCCGAGACGCGGCGGATGGGTGCGACATAATCGACCGTCAGATGCAATGTCCGAAACCGGCGGCCTGAAGAACCGTTGTTGCCCCGACGCGGCGGCTGAGGCGGTCGCGGGACACAAGGCTAATTCGCTGTCCCGATTGCCTGCCGCATGTTTGCGCAAAGCGCTTTCGCGGCCTCGCTACGAACGCTACTGTGGCGCCGGTTCCCGACTTCCTGGGAACGGAGAAACTCGCTTTATGACCGTGTCCTACTGCATTCCTCTCTATAACAAGGAACGCTACATCGCCGCCGTGCTTGATGCCGTACTGGCCGAGCGCGCCGTGACCGGCGGCGAGGTGGTCGTCTATGACGATGCGTCGACCGATGGGTCTCTGGCGCCGGTCAGGGCGATGGCGGCCCAGCATTCGATCGCCGTGATCGAAAGCGACCGAAATCGCGGTGTCTATAATGCGACGGCCAGCCTGATCGAGCGGGCAAGCCAACCCTATCTGCGGCTGATCGATGCCGACGACGTGATCGTGCCGGGCAGTACCGGGCACTTGCTGGATCTGCTGCGGCAGCATACGGCGATTTTGGCCCACGGCGTTATCGGCTGGCAGGATGGCGTGGCCGCCTCGACCGATTTCACCGACGCATCGGTCACAATCGAAGAGCGGCCGATGCGGCGGCTGCTGCGCAACCTCGATTTCAATCTCTCGGCCTGCGCCATGCCGACCTCGGTGGCCCACTCGACCCTGCCCTTGCCGGCCGGTTTGCGGATCTCGCAGGATCTTTGCGTCATCCTTCGACTAGCCCGGCGGGGGCGGCTGGCGCGCAGCGGGGCGGTCGTGATTCGCCAGCCGCTGGAAACCGACAATCGCCTGTCGCGACGCCTCGCGGCGATGTATCGCGACATCTGCCTGCTCACCGCCGAGGAATTCTCCGGCGACATGGGCCGCGGCGATGCCGCCTTCGCGGTTCGCCGGCAGGCCGGACGATGCCTGCGCTATTTCCAGCGCGAAGCGCCGAATCGTCTCGTCCTGATCGACAAAACCTTTCTGATGCACTGTCGGTTGGCAACAGCGATCGAGCCGCTGCGCGTCCAGGCGAAGCGGCTTCGGCACATTGCCGGATTGTTCGAGCGGGATGCCGGACGTGTGCTGAATTGAGCATTCCGGAAAAGACTTCGCCGCCCGCCTGGGTGCTGACAGCGCTCTGTCTGGGCTTCGGTCCGCTGATCTATGTGTCAGCGCGCGGTGCCGCACTCGCCATGCTGCTGCTCGCAGGGGCGGCGTTATTCTCTTCCCCGTTTCCAGCGCGCGCGGTCGCGGTGCGGGCGGCATGGCGGCTGGCACCTTTGGTGCCGTTTTTCCTCTGGATGCTGCTGTCGGCGCTCTGGTCGCCGGATGCCGGCGATAGCGTGAGTCTGGCATTGCGGCTGGCCGGGTTGGCCTTCGCCGGCCTGATCCTGGTCGGGCATTTCCTCGATCTGCCGCCCGAGCGGCTGCGGCGCCCGGTCGTGGCGCTGGCCATCGGCCTTACCCTCTCGGCCGCGGCGGTTGCGATCGATCTTCCGCTCGGCGGACATCTCGGCGGCGCGCTGCACCCGCCGGCGCCGGCACATTACGATCCGGCACTGTTTTATGCCCGCGCGATAACGCTGCATGCCGTCTTCGTCGTGCCGCTGCTGGTAGCACTGATCCGACTGCGCGCCGTGGCGCTCGGCCTGCTGCATACCGCCATCACGACCGCGGCCCTGTTCGAAACGGCCAGCCTGTCGGGCAAGGTGGCGCTGGCGGTCGGGCTGGTGATTTGCCTTGCCGTTTATGGGCTGCCCGTCATGCGCTGGGTCGGGCTGGCATTGCTGGCGCTTGCCGCCGTCGCGGTACCTTTCGTCTTTCCGCTGACGGTCAGCGCCGCGACCGATTGCTGGCTGACCGCGCACAAACCCTCGGCATTGCATCGCGTGCTGATCTGGAATTTCGTGTCGGCGCATATCCATCAGCGCCCCCTCGCCGGCTGGGGGCTGGACGCCTCGCGCCAATTGCCGGGCGGCAAGGCACAGGTCGAACTTCGCGTTTGCCCACCGGCGGCCGATGCCGGACGGGTGGCGCTCCGCAGCGACATCCTGCCGCTGCATCCCCATAATGCCATCCTTCAGGTCTGGGTCGAGCTGGGCGCGATCGGTGCCTTGCTCGGTTTCGGACCGATTTTCCTCGCCATCATACGCGTTTTCCGAATGCGTGCCTGGCAAAGCCGGCTGACGCAGGCCATGTTCACCGCCGTGATTGCCTCGGCGCTTTCGGTCTCGCTCGTCAGTTTCGGGATCTGGCAGGAATGGTTCCTGGCCGGGCTGTTTATCGCCGCGGGGCCGGCCATGCTTGCGGCACGGCTCCCCGCGGCCCGGCCGGGATGATCAGACGACCGGTGTCATGATGTGGCTGCGAAAGCCCGGCCGCTCGCCCAGCCGTGCGAACCAGGTCGCCAGATTCGGCAGATCCGGCCGCTCCAGATCGAAGGCGAACCAGCGCCGCGCCGAATTACCCATGGCGAGATCGGCGATCGACAATACCGTCCCGGCGACATAATGCTGGTGGGCAAGGTGCGCATCGAGCAAGGTCCAGACCTGCCCCAGCTTCACCACTTGCTTCGCCACGACCGCCATGTCGGGCCCGGCCGCCGGTGGGCGGATTAGTGCCCAGAAGACCGGGCCGATCGCCGGAGCGAGCGTAGTCAGTTGCCAATCAAGCCATTGATCGACCCCCGCGCGCGCCGCCGAATCGGTCGGATAGAGATGCTCCCCCCCATAGCGATTGCACAAATAGCGCATGATCGCATTCGATTCCCAAACCACCGTATCGCCATCGATTAGCGTCGGCACCAGCCCATTGGGGTTCAATGCGCGATAAGGCTGGCCATCGACCTGACCGAATTCGCGACCGGCATCGATCCGATCGTAAGCGAGACGCAACTCGTCACAACACCACAGGACTTTCTGCACATTCGATGACGTCGCCCGCCCCCAGATCCTCAGCATGTTCACTGGCCCTCCATTGGTAAGAGATATCATCATCATTCACGATCGCGGGCGGAACGCAATCAGCGCGCTTGCCGCTCGCGCGGCCGATTGCTTAACCCTATACTTTAGGGCCGTGACCTCGTGCCGGGCGGTGGTTTCGCGTGGAAGGACAAAGATGGACGGAAAATCGATGGCGTTCCTGCAGAAGGAAGCCGGCAAGGCCGTCACCGACTGCTTCGAATCGGGCCTGACGCTGGATAATCTGCTGAATTGCGCAGTGGTCCAGATCCAGTTTTACGAAGCCATGCAGGCGAGCCTGTTCGAAGCACTGCCGCCCACGGCACCCTTGCAGTGCGAATCCGGCTGCACCGCCTGCTGCCATCGCAAGGTCGCCTGCACGATCACCGAAGCGATCGGCATCGCCGCCGGCCTCGACGATCGGGAGGATGACGATCGCGGGCGGATCCAGGCGGCGGCCCGCCTGCTGCACGAGCGAACGGCGAGGCTGGACGAGGCTGGACGGATCCGAAGCGGTCTGCCTTGCGCCCTTTTGGCCAACGGAAAATGCGACATTTACGGCGCGCGGCCGATCTCGTGCCGTGCGACTTATTCATCCGATCGCGCGGCCTGCGAGAAGCTCTATTTCCGCTTCGGCTTTGATACCCATATCCCGCATTATGAATTGATGACCGATGCGCATGGCCAGATACTGCTCGGTTACGGGCGCGCGCTCGACCGGCTGGGGCTCGACGGCGGCATCGTCGAATTGAATTCGACCCTGGCGGTCATTGCAGACGACCCCGGCGCCATTGCCCGTTATCTGGCCGGCGAGCACCCGTTCGAAGCGGCCAAGCTCATGCCCGTCCGTAAATCCGCGCCATAACCGAGGATACCTCCCGTGGAAGTCACCGAAATCTCCGAGACGATCGCCGAGCCAGGCCACGAACATCATCACGTCACGGACGAGACGTTTCGCAAGCGGGTCGGCGTGTTCATCGGTGGGCTGGCCATGGCATTGGCGATCACGGGCATGGGCGGCTCCAGCGCCATGAAGCAGGTGATCAACGCCAATATCGAGCGTTCGGACCATTTTTCCTATTATCAAGCCAAGAATATCCGCGAGAGCGACACCAAGCTTGCCGATGATCAGTTGGCAGCATTGCTCGCCACCCGTCCGGATCTGCCCGCCGAGGCCGCGCAGGTCATTCGGGCCGAGCGCGAGCGTTACGCCAAGGATATCGACCGGCTCGAATCCGACGAAACAAAGGGTGATGGCAAGAAGCAGATTCTGGCACGGGCCAAAATCGCCGAAGCCGCGCGCGACGAAGCGCAGGAGCGCAGCGAGAATTTCGAGTTTGCCGAGGCGTTCCTGCAAATCGCCGTGGTGGTCGCCTCGACGAGCATTTTGACCGCCTCACGCCCGCTGCTGCTGGTCGCGGCGATCTTTGCGGTGCTGGGCGTGCTCGGCTCGCTCAACGGCTTCATGCTGTTTGCCGCCCTGCCGCATTTTTGAAGCGCTATCTGGGCCGATAGCCTTTGCCGATCATACAGGACGACAGCACATGGCTGAATTCCTCGGCGTCGGTGCTGGAATTTTGGTCCGAGCGCGTGTTGTAGATGCCGGTATTACGCCAATCGCCGCCGCGGCTGGAGGCGATATCCTGGTCGATGCCGAGCGCGGTGCCGGCCACCGCCCTCGCCTCACCCCGGCATTCGCTATAATCGGCCGCGCGCGTCGCATCGGCGGTATTGGCC
>JBAVTK010000243.1:0-8948 GCA_049696095.1 Aliidongia sp.
GCATAGCGCTCTTCTAAGCGCACGTCACGCAGTGACGTATAAGCGCGCACTCAAAAAAAATAGCCTAAATACTCAATCAACGAAGGGCGAGTGACGCGGCCGACGCTTGGGGATACAATAGCGCATCGGACGGACTAAGGGGAACCGAAATGAAAAAGCCACGCGACATCGACAGCGAACTGAAGGTGCTGCAAGAGCGGACACGGGAACTAAAGACCCGGCGCACCATGCAGCTCGGCGAACTGGTCGCCGCAACCGGTGCCGATACCCTCGCCGTCGAAGCCCTCGCCGGTGTCCTGCTCGCTGCTCTAGATCAAGCCAGGGAGAAGCCCGAAGTCGTCGCGAGGTGGGCCGAGCGTGGGCAGGCATTCTTTCAGGGCGGACGCACGCGGCGCAAAGGCGGTGCCGGACAGGAAGAGAGTGCCGCGCCTGCTTCAGGAACTCCTAGATCTGGATCGCCGGCTGAAGAAGCTGGCGGCTCTCTCCGCTAGACTCCGCGATATCAAGGCGCGAACCGACATGCGGGACTGGGCAAAGGCACGACGCGAGCGAACCCGCCATCTCATCGAGCTGGGCGGCCTCGTCACCAAAGCTGGCTTGGTCGAACTCGTCGAAGACGATCGCGCCACCCTCCTCGGTGCCTTCCTCGACCTGGCCGATCAACTCCGCCTGGGCAATGCCGATGCCATCCCCGCCGATCTCATGACGCGCTGGCGTCGGCGCGGCCTGCGCGCCTTCGATGCCGATGTCGGCCGGAACGAAAATGACAAACCAGATTGAGGAAGTCCGAATGCGTCGTCAAAAATGGTCACGCCGTGGCGATTTCGACTCGCGTGTGCGATCCGGTTCGTCGGGCTAGGGTCCGGGTAGCACCGGACCCAGGTTCACCGGTTTTTGCGGCGCTTTGCCACCAAGAGCACCAAGGCGGTGGCCAACTTGACGATTGCCGTTAGAAGGGGAAGAAAAATAGGGTCGAAAAGGTCGTGCATTTGTCAGCTCCTGTGGCCGACCTTTTCAGTACGCGCATTTTTGCAGCCATCGCATAGAGGGGGTACGCGTTCTGTGGTTGTAAATATTGGGATATAGTTCACTATTACAACCATATATAGACAATATCCCTGATATTGCCAAAATTTGCGCAGAGCTGGATTGCAGAGTCGTAGAACACGGCTTTCGGAGAACTTTCCTTTTGTCAGGTTTTTGCAATGAGACAGGATTATGCGCACCCGTCCCACCCTCCAAGATCAGATCGAAACGCGGATCACGGCAAAGCCTGATTCCGTGTTTTTGACGCGCGAGTTCGCCGATCTGAGTGGTGAGCGTCAGGTGCTACGCTCTCTTCGCAAGCTCGTTGACGAGGGCAAGCTGATGCGGCTCGGCTATGGCGTCTATGCCCGTGCCGAAATCTCCCCTCTCACCCAGCAACCCATGTTGGCGGCAAGAAATGGCTTCGTCGGGGCATCCCGCGAAGCGCTGACGAAGCTCGGCATCGCATGGGAACCGACCGAATGGGAAACGGCCTATAACCAAGGCCGCTCCACGCAAGTTCCGGTCAATGCCGTGGTTCGCCTCAAGCGCGGTCGCTTCTCGCGTCGGCTTGCCTATCGCAATAGGGGTCTGGGTAGCAGAGGAGCAGAAAACCTAGGTAAGGGCAGCCCCCCAACGAATCTGCCATTCCGTCGCCTCGTCCCGTTGGGGTAGACGCCAGCGAGACGGCCTGACGAGACGGTTTTCGCGTCTCGATAGGGTCGATTTCTCGATTGTAAGACGGCACGGAGGCCGGATGTAGACCCAAATGAGACGCCAAACCGGGCTTACCTAGGTTTTCTGTTCGGCTGCTACTCAGACCTCCAATAGCACCCTCGTCCTCGAACGGTAACGCATGAGCTACACGCCAACCGAAATTCGCGCCGTCCAGGACCATTTCGGGTTTTAAAGCTCTGCTCCAGTTGAGAAGGATTGGCACATCGTCCGCGTTCTGGCGCGCATGGTGGCGTTGGAGGCCCTGCCCTTTCGTCTGGTCTTTGCCGGCGGTACAGAATGCCAGCGTGATGAATTCTGCATGCAAAACGGCGCTCTGTCATGTGTTGCGAGAATCCGCAGCGCGCCGGCTCGGTGGAAAATTGGGCACTGATTGCTGTGCACTGCGCAGAGACAAACGCCGTCTAAATTGCGAAATTACATAGAGAAATTAGCGGTTTAGGCATATCGTCACGCCACTTTTTCGGACTCTGGTGACGCCCCAAATGTGGATGATTGGCACAGGTATCAGGATAAGAGCTTGATCTAATTGTAAAAGCAGGGTTTTGCTGGAGCGAAGGGATTAGGTGTCCTCGCCTATGCGCCATGGAGCGCGGCCGGTGCTGCTGGTCAGCCCGGAACCGGCGATCGGTGAACTCGACTTTTGGGATTACCTCGACCGGCGTACCAAGGCAGAAAAAGACGCGGTGCTATCGGAGGCGCGACACGTGCCGTTGCGGGACCGGCGGCTCGGACGGATAGAGCAGCAGCCCGGTTTCATCCGCGGTGGCCTGGGCTTCCGGGTAGGCGGCCAGCGCTAGGGCCAATGGTTCTTTGAATTTCGCTCGGAACTGGCGGATGTGTTGGTAGCCGCCGCCGAATTGGGCAAAGAGAGCTGGCCAGGAGATCGGCGTGGGCGAGGTGAGGTGATGTAGTCGGTAGGCGAGCCAGATATAAACATCAAGGGCAACGCTGCGGCCACCGATCTGTCGGATAGCGGCCTCGCGGATTGGCATCGGATGGTCGATCAAGCTTTGGTAAAAACCCTCGTCGAGGCGAACGGCCTCGCGCCAGAGGCTCAGTTGATCGCCATTCCTTGTAGGCAAAATGGCGTCGCGGACGAAGGAGCCGTTCGTGATATGGGTCTCGTTTTCCGTCACGCGGAAGAAAGTTAGACGGCAGAGGCTGAGGCGCTTAGCCTGTTCGCGCACAAGCTTGTAGGTCTTGCCGCCGTTGTCGATGCCCATGCTTGCCAGCCACTGGTTCATCGATCGGCCAAGCTCAATGTCGCGTGAGCGAGTCTTGACTGCTTCAGTCTGCAAATAGAGCAGGATCATTCGGGCGATCGACCCGAAGGGCAAGCCGACAGACTTGTCTTCGGCGTCGGTTCCGGCTTCGATCCGGAGCTTCACATTGCCGCCTTGACGGGTCCAGATGGACTCGATCAGGTCTTTATGTGGAAGTGCCGTCATGGCGAAACCGGCATGCATGATGCCGATCCGTTGGGTTTCGTCAGTCATCACGGCAAAAGCAGTATCGACACACTGGCGGTCGAGCTTGTCGACTGCTTGAGCCTTAGCTGCTTCGATCCCGTGGCGGGTGATGAGCTGATGAACCTTTCCCATACGCCTATCCTTGCATTTGCCCAGATCATTTATCCACAGAGGCGGTTCGTCAATTCGGACTCTGGTGACACAAGCTATTTGGAAATTATTTGTGGTTATTATTAGTATGTGTCACCAGAGTCCGGGGGATAACTACGAGTCGCGTCACCAGAGTCCGAATCCTCCGTCACCAGAGTCCGAAGCAGTGCGGGGGATAAGTCCGTGCGACTCGGAGAGCGTCACCAGAGTCCGATAGATGCCGGTGGACAACTCGGCCGACCGCGGTCGGCCGACGCAGGACTTCATTTGAAGATGTCGCCCTCGATCGCCCGATAGATGGCCATATTGATCACCGCGGCGCGGGCCTGACCGGTTCGCTTGGCGATCTCGTCGACGCGCCGGAGGATTTCGGGCGCGATAGTCAGCGAGATTTGGCGCTTGTGGCCTTTCGCAATGCCCTTGTCGTAGGTGCCCGGCGCTGAGGTCGGCTCGCTATGAGCCGCGTCCGGAGCTCCGGCAATGAAGGCCTCCTGGGCCGCCGCCTCGGTCACCTTCGGTCTACGCTGAATTGCCATGGCTATGGCTCCTATTAGGCCATTGCTTGGATATTAAAAAGAGATGAAATTAATGTATTCATCTCGGCGCAAGCCTTGGGATCGCGCGGCGTGAGTTCGACCACGGCCAGGCCGGCGCCGCCGGCGTTGCTGAATGCCTTGCGTCGGCGGATTGGCGTCGCTAGGTACTGGAATTGCGGCAGCTCAGCGACGGCCGCGGCGGCTTCGGCGTTGTCGGTCGACGTTTCCCCAGGATCGGCGAGATTCATGATCGCGAACGCTTGCAGGCCATCACGAACGCTGCGCGCCTCGTCGACCAGTGTTGCCATATCGTCGAGAGCCCACACGTCATAGGACCTTGGTGCGAAGGGCACGAGCAGCACGTCCGAGAGGACGAGCGCCGCGCGGAGCGCAGTGCTGTCTCGGCCGCCGGCGTCGATGATGATGTCATCCCACTTCGAGCGCTGCTGCTGGATCTGGCTGCGCAAGGCGGGTCCATCGGCATATTGCGCACAAGCGACGCCGGGTTTCCGGCCGGCCTCGGCCCGCGCCGCGATAGCTGCTACTGCTGTTCCCTGGCGATCGCCATCGATCAGCCAGACATCGCGCCCGGTGAGCGCTTGCGCGATGGCTAGCTGCACCGCCAGGGTAGTCTTGCCGACGCCGCCCTTGGTATTGCCTACTGTTAGGATCATTTCCGAACCGGTATATGGTGGCAAATAAGATTCTTTTAATATTAAAAGGATCTTTTGTCAATGCTGCTACTCAGGCCCCCTTAGGCGCCGGGCCATGTGAGTTCGCGCCGCATTGCGGTCTGGATGGCGTTTGCAGTGGCCGTGGGAATGCCGGCGCAGTCGGCATAGGTCGGCCAGGCGCGAAGGCTGTGATGGACCTCGTCGATGGTTTGCCGGGCCCGCTTCGGGCTGATGCTGCAAAATTTTGCGAACTGCATGAGGTCAGCGGGCTCAAAGTGATCGCGCTTGCCATTCATGCTCATCTGGTGTTGATGCGTCCAGCTGCCGCCCGGATTGTAAGCGAAACAGACATCGAAGGCCGGCGATAGCCGCCAATGACCGGTCTGATCCATAATGAAGGCGATGTTCTTTACATGATCATCCTGATTTCTGATTTGAAGGTTGAACACGGCACGGCGGAATTGTTCGTGGATGGCGGTCGCGGGTAAGTCGAGGAGCCGGATCGTTTCGATTGCCTGCTCATAGGAATAGGCGCCAGCGTTATTGAAGTCGAAGTGCCGCATCGCGGCGAGCGACTGCATATGCAGTTTTCGGCCAGTGTCGGAGCGGTCGAAGCGGCGCGTCATAAAATGCGCACGGCCTCCTTCCTCATGCAGCCGGCAGTCGTTCATCGAGATGCCGGCGGCGCGGGTAAGCAGATAGAAAGCGTATTCGATCCGGCCAAAACCCTGCGGGTCGGCGAGTTCCTTGTCCCGGTTGTTGGTCACACCGTCGAATTTCAAAAGCCAATAGGTGAAGCCTTCGCCGGCGCTGACCTGTCCGGAGCGGAACTCACCGGTCGCTTCGTTCCAGGCTAGAATCGCTTTCGCGCGCGCGCCGCCTGCTGATGTCCCGACGCGAAGGATCTCTTGCAGGGCATGGTGGTCGTCCTTGCCCGTGAGGTAGCCGGCGAGGCCGGCGCGGTTGTTGAGGACCTGGGTGGCGAGGGCGACCAGGGCGTCGATGTCGAGTTTCCGAGAGGCACCGGCGCCGACGGGGGTGGCGGGGTGGAATTCAAGCGCGCCCATACCGCGGGTGCCGATATAGCAAAGGCGTTCGACCGGGTTGAAGCTCTCGGCGAGCCTGCCTTGGGTGGCGAGCCAAGCGTCGATCAGCGCGTTGCCGAACTTGTCGGGCAATGAATCGGCGAGCATGCCAGGGAGGCCTTTGAAGGCTTCCTTGGGCAGACCGGGGAATTCATAGAGGTCGGTGCTGGGTGGCATCATGAGCGGCGCCAGCCGGACGGTACTGCGAGCGAGCTCGGGCGTGTATTGGAAGACGGCCGATTGGCGGTCTTCGCGCCAGGTGACGGCGCCGATATCGGCGTCCCAGAGGCGGACGGTTGCCGTGGTCATTCCTGTTCGACTTTCCACGGTAGATTGTTGGCCGGAGGTGCCGGCGGATGATGCCGGGCACGCCTGCGTTCGTGTCCGCGCAACTTGACCCGTTCGAGGGGACGGATGTCGGGATCGGGAAGCGCGGTCGCGAGGTGGTCCCCGAGGCGCAGGGCGATGATCACGCCGATGAACACATCGAGCGAGGTATTTTCGCCGGCCTCGAGGCGCTTCACGCTGCTGGTCGAGACGCCCGCTTTGAGGGCCAGGTCCTCTTGGGTGATATTCCTGCTGAGCCGGACCCTGGAGAGTCGGGTGGCGAGATCGCGCCTCAGTCCCTCATGAGTCATGATGAGGGTATTTGGGTTAGGTAGCATAATTGATACCTTGCCGCGCAAGGAGATAGGTTAAGAGACTATATATGCACCTTTATCCTGACTTCAATTAAAAACCTATAAGGGTTCAGATAGGAGCCGCTGTCGCGGCCAAAGCCACTTTATAGGCCGGATCTGAGACGTTGTCGTGCCTCCCGGCGTCGGACGATATGGTCGACGCTCGCTTCGACAAGCTGATTGCCGAATTTCGCGTGCGTTCCAGGGCATCCCTGCCGCGATTCGTCACCCCAGTTATGGGAAGCTTCCATGATCGGACCTACGAGAGCCGGCAGCACCGCGCGAGCGGGCTCAATCTGGTCGTGGCGGCGATCATCTTCTGGAATACCGTCTACCTTGGACGCGCCATCGACACGCTACGGCGTCAAGGCGAAATCATCCCTGATGAGCTGCTGCCGCACCTGGCGCCGTTAGGCTGGCAGCATATCAACCTGACGGGCGACTATCTCTGGGCGCCAACGGTCAGCGCGGTTCCCGATGGATTTCGGCCACTACGCGGCATCCCGGCGCCGGTCGCCGCTTGAGTTCTCATTTTGTCCGCTTAGCGTATATTCCTGCCCGTTCTATGGCGTCACCCCTGAGTGGCGAAAGTGGCAGAAAACAAGTGATTTCCGACAGTCGCTGGATCCGCTGTTGGGGGTGGCTGAGAACGCCCCGAATCGTAGCCGGAAAACCCTGTCGGATTGGATCTCTGCACGGAAACTGCCTCGACAGCGTTTTCCGTGCCGCCAATCGGAGTTTCTGTTGTCGAGTAGCGGTGCCGGTTACCCGGCACCGCCCTCACAGATCCGAGCATGCGTCTTTCTCGCACTCGGCTCCTCCCGAGAGTATCCAGAGGCTAGCCACCTGGGATTGCCTGATACGGTTCGATGATGGATGGCTCTGGCAGTGGAAGACGCCGCAGCAGCCGCAAGAACCGCGGCGCAAACATCCGTGCCTTTTGGCTGCGACGGGCAAGTGCTCGTTGCCACAAGACTTCGACCTCTTGGAGGAAGCGCTTCATGGCCCGGTAGTTTCCGGTCAGACCATAGTAGCCGTAATGGCCCCGCAGAACGGCGCTGAGCCATCGCCACTGGTCGGTAACCGGAATGTGCATTCGCCGTCGCATCTCAAGGCGCAGTTCTTTGAGCTTACGGATCATCCGATTCCGCTGCGTCCTCCGTCTGACGATGAAGCGTCCGTTCCGGGACTTGTCGCAGTAGTGCGTGAAGCCCAGAAAATCGAACGTCTCGGGACGACCAAGCCCGCGCTCCGCTCTGCGTTCGGTGGCGAACCTGCCGAACATCAGGAGCCGGGTCTTGTCCTCGTGCAGCGCCAGCCCGAACCCGGCCAGTCGCTCCTTGAGAGCCGCTATCATCCGGTGCGCATCGCTCTCGTGCTCGAAACCCATCACGAAGTCGTCGGCATAGCGGACCACGATTACGCGGCCGCGCGCCTCTTGACGACGTCGCTTCTGAACCCAGAGATCAAGAGTATAGTGCAGGAAGATGTTGGAAAGGAGCGGAGAAATTCCCGCCCCTTGGGGAGTCCCTTCGTCATTGGCCTGCCATGTTCCACCATCGAGCACGCCAGCCCGGAGCCATTGGCGAACAAGCCGCAGGACTCGCCGGTCAGCAACCCGATGTGCCAGCATGCGCAGCAGCCACTCGTGGTCAACCGAGTCAAAGAAGCTGCGAATGTCGGCATCCAGCACCCAGTTGATCCGTTCCGCCATCAAGGCTGTCTGCAAGGCATCCAGCGCCTGATGAGGGTTCCGCCCCGGCCGGAAGCCGTAGCTGAACCCCAGGAAGTCGACTTCGTAAATGGCGCTCAGCACCTCGGCCACCGCACCCTGGACGATCTTATCCTCCAAGGTCGGAATGCCGAGAGGCCGCCGCCCGCCGTCGGCCTTCGGGATATAGGTTCGGCGCACCGGCTGTGGCCGGTATCGCCCGGTATGCACCCGCTCGCAGAGGTCCCGGATATTTTCTTCCAGGTTCTGTTCGTAGCTCGCCACCGTCACCCCATCCACGCCGGCGCTGGCTGCCCGACGCTGCCGCCGGAACGCCCGCAAGAGCGCTTCGTCGTCAACGTGATGCAGCAGCGCCGTGAAGCGGGTCTGGCGCGATCGTCGCGCCGCCTCATTCACCCGGACGAGCTTGGCTGGCAGAGATCCCCGGCCCTGTGTCCGGTCCCTCGCCGACCCGCCCGGATTCCTCTCGGGTCGAGATCTTCCCTCGGGTTGACTCGTTTCCTTCGCCCCCGTCATCGGTACTACATCCCGATCCGCCACCTCGTCCCGGCTCGGCCCGCAGCTACGGTTGTCCCTTGCTGCAAACCCCCTTCGGTGACCATACCGAAGGCCCCGACGAGGCTTCCCAGGTTCCGACACGTTCCCTTCTTGCGTGAAATGGCCTCAGACCCCGGCAGAGCGGCGACACCTCGCTTAACGGTGCCGTTCGTATTGCCTTCGCCATAGCGGACAGTATCCGTCCGGCCAGGACCGCGGAATTGGGGGTTTCAGGCGGCTTCGGCCGTTTCGGCGTTTGTTTTGCGCCAGTTCCAGGGCAGCAATTCGTGGAGCCGTGATGCCGGATGGTCGTTGATCCGG
>JBAVTK010000244.1:0-4776 GCA_049696095.1 Aliidongia sp.
CGACGAAGATCCAGATTTCATGAGCCGGCCGGTCGGCGCACTCGTCGCCGGCATTTGCACCGACCTCTATCTCGACCCGGATTGGCACCTGTGGCAGCACGAACGCTGGGCGGTCAAGGAAATCCGCACCCAGCCGCCCGGTTCGCCCTATGTCGGTTGGCAGTCCGAACCGGATGACGAGCCGGTACCGGCACCGTTGAAAGCTGCCGGGCACGATCCGCCACGCTCGGTCTCTTGACCCGCGGCCCTTGACAGATGGTGCCTTGGCACCGCCATAGTGCCGCTGTCAATTTTCTGCCGGGAAGCCTCTTGATGTCGCGCTTTGCCTATGTGGGCGGCCGTTATCTCCGCCAAGGTGATGCGCAGGTCTCGATCGAGGATCGCGGCTATCAATTCGCCGATGGCGTCTATGAGGTGATCGCGGTTCACCGCGGGCATCTCGTCGATCGGTCGCTGCATCTAGAGCGGCTCGACCGCTCGCTCGCAGCACTGCGGATTGCCCGGCCAGTCAGCGAGCGCGTCCTGCTGATGATTCTCGACCGGGTCGTCGCGCTGAATCGCGTCACCCAGGGCATCGTCTATCTTCAGATCACGCGTGGCGTGGCGCGGCGCGATCACACCTTTGCCGCCGGGATGTGTCCGCAGTTGGTCGTGACGGCGCGGCGGGCAAAGCCGATCGAGCCGCGGCTGATCGAACAGGGCGTCGCGGTGATTTCGATCCCGGATCAGCGCTGGGCACGTTGCGATATCAAATCGATCAGCCTGCTGCCCAATGTGCTGGGCAAGCAAGCCGCCCGCGATGTCGGCGCCTACGAAGCATGGCAAATCGACGCCGCCGGCCTGGTTACCGAGGGCACCTCGACCAATGCCTGGATCGTCACAAACGACGGCGCCATCGTGACGCGACCGGCAAACCACGCCATTCTCAACGGCGTCACCCGGCTGGTCGTGATCGAGGCGGCGCGCGAGGCTGGGCTTGACTTCCTCGAGCGCCCGTTTTCGCTCGAGGAAGCCAAAGCCGCGCGCGAGGCCTTCATCACCAGCACGACCTCGCTCGTCCTGCCGGTGACACGGCTCGACGGTGCGCCGATTGGCGATGGTCGGCCCGGCTCCGTGACGCACGCGCTGCGCCAGCGCTGCCTGCAACAGTTGGAGCGGCTGTCGTGAGTCGGCCGGCCTCGCCCACGGCGCTGATCTTCGATTGGGACAATACGCTGGTCGATACCTGGCCGACGATCCATGAAGCGCTCAATGTCATGTTGCCGCAAATGGGCCATGCGCCCTGGGCGATTGAGGAGACCAAACAGCGCGTGCGGCAATCCTTGCGCGACGCATTTCCCGGCCTGTTCGGCGTGCGCTGGCAAGAGGCCCGCAAGATTTATCTCGAGGCGTTCGAGGCGATCCATCTCGACCGGCTGCGCCCGTTGCCGGGGGCAGCGGCGCTGCTGGCGGGCTTGTGCGCCGAGGGACGCTTCCTGGCGGTGGTCAGCAACAAGACCGGCCATCTGCTGCGCCGCGAGGTCGAGGCGCTCGGTTGGGGCGGCTATTTCGCACGGGTCGTCGGCGCGGGCGACGCGGTGCGCGACAAGCCGGATCGCGCACCGATCGATCTTGCCTTGGCGGACAGCGCTCACGTCGCATCGGCGCGGGTCTGGTTTGTCGGCGATACCGGGATCGACATGGAATGCGCCCATAATGCCGGCTGCCTGCCGGTGCTGGTCCATGGCGCGGCGCCGGTTTGCGCGCCGGGCGGTGAGTATCATCTCGTGCCGCCGGCATTGCATTTCCCCGACTGCGCGGCACTGGCCCGCGCTATTATGACCGGGCCGGCTTGTAACCAGGCCTGATCGTAAATAAATTCCCTGATACGGGATTCTTCCGGTTTTCCGGCGCGTATCGTGGATGCCTCTTCGAACCGCACCTTGCTCCCCCTCCGTCAGGAGGTCAACCGACCTGGGCCGTCCGCGGCCCCAACAAATCGCACAGGGGAATTTACCCATGTCAGACAAATCACAAAACGTTCAGGATGTGTTTTTGAATTACGTCCGGAAGAATAAAACACCGGTCACGGTTTTCTTGGTGAATGGCGTGAAGCTCCAGGGCATCATCACTTGGTTCGACAATTTTTCCGTGCTGCTGCGCCGAGATGCACATTCGCAACTCGTCTATAAGCATGCGATTTCGACCGTGATGCCGGCCCAACCACTCCAACTCTTCGAAGGCGACAAGGAAGGCGATATATAATCCTCATGGCGTCCTCCGACATCGACGCCGCCGGATCGAGCGGCCGCGCGCTGGTTGTGTACCCTCATCTGCGCGTGCCGTCGGCTGAACCACCGGCCAGCCGGCGCTCGCCGGAGGCGCGGCTCGAAGAAGCGGTCGGCCTCGCGCGGGCGATCTCGCTCGACGTGGTTCAGCGCGAAATCATTCGGCTGCACCAATTGCGGCCGGCGACGCTGATCGGCAAAGGCGGCGTCGAGGCGCTCGCCCAGTCGATCGAAGAGCAGGAGATCGGCCTCGCCGTGGTCGATGCCGCCTTGAGTCCCGTTCAGCAGCGCAATCTCGAACGGGCCTGGAAATGCAAAGTCATCGATCGGACCGGCCTGATCCTGGAGATCTTCGGCGCCCGCGCCCGCACCCATGAAGGCCGGCTTCAGGTCGAGCTTGCGGCACTCAGCTATCAGCGCTCGCGGCTCGTTCGGTCCTGGACCCATCTGGAGCGGCAGCGCGGCGGCTTCGGCTTTCTCGGTGGGCCGGGCGAAAGCCAGCTCGAAATCGACCGAAGGCTGATCGGCGAACGGATCGCCCGGCTGAAGCAGGAGTTGGAAGAGGTCAAGCGGACACGCGAATTGCACCGCGCCGGCCGGCGGCGCGTGCCCTATCCGATCATAGCATTGGTTGGCTACACCAATGCCGGCAAATCGACCTTGTTCAATCGGCTGACCCAATCCTCGGTTATGGCCGAGGATCTGCTGTTCGCCACGCTCGATCCGACCATGCGCGTGCTGAAATTGCCGTCCGGCCGCAAGGCGATTCTGTCGGACACGGTGGGATTTATCTCGGAATTGCCGACCCATTTGGTCGCAGCGTTTCGCGCCACCTTGGAGGAGGTGCTGGAAGCGGATGTCATCGTCCATGTCCGCGATGTCGCTCATCCCGATAGTGCCGCGCAACGGGCCGATGTCGAAGGCGTGCTGACCGATTTGGGCCTGGGCGAGGTGGTCGAGCGCGGCCTGGTCGAGGCGCTCAACAAGATCGATCTGCTGGATGCCGAGGCGCGCGGCTCGGTCCTGCATCAGGCCGGTCGCCAGCAGGCCGCGGTGCCGATTTCGGCCGTGACCGGCGAGGGCTGCGATGGCTTGCGGCACCTGCTCGACAGCCGGCTGCTCGACGGTGTCCGGGCGGTGCCGATCGCGGTGGCGCTGAGCGATGGCGCCGGCATTGCCTGGCTCTATCGCCATGGCGAGGTGCTGGACCGGCGGGATGATGAGGCGATGGCGCATTTGCTGGTCAATCTGCGCCCGGAAGACGCCATGCGCTTTGCCGCCCGCACCCGGCCGGTGGAGGCGGGGTGACACCCGATCTCGATCGGGTCGCCGCCCTCATCCGCGCGGCCGCGCATGATCATATCCTGCCGTATTTCGAGAGGCTCGAAGCGGGTCAGATCGTGGAAAAGGCGCCGGGCGATCTCGTCACCGTGGCCGATCTGCGCACCGAGGCGGCGCTGACCCCGCTCTTGACCGCGCTCATGCCCGGCTCGACCGTGGTTGGCGAGGAGGCGGTGGCCAAGGACGGCGCCGTGCTCGACCGGCTGGCGAGCGATGCCGATATCTGGCTGATCGATCCGGTCGATGGCACCGCCAATTTCGCCGCCGGCCTGCCGCTGTTTGCCTGCATGGTGGCATTTGTCCGCCGCGGCGAGGTTATCGCCTCGTGGATCCACGATCCGGTCAAGGACATCATGGCCGTGGCCGAGGCCGGATCGGGCGCCTTTTGCGACGGCAAGCGGATCGCGGTCGCCCCGCCGGTCGAGCCCGACCAGATGAGCGGCTCGCTCACGCTGCGCTTCGGCAATCGCCAATTGGTGCGCAAGATCGCCGGGCGCAGCAATCTGGTCGGCTCGGTCTTCAGCTTTCGCTGTGCCGGTCAGGAATATCTGGCGCTGTCGACCGGGCGGACCCATTTCGCCCTATATCATCGCCTGATGCCGTGGGATCACGCACCGGGCTATCTGCTGCATCGCGAAGCCGGCGGCTATGGCCGACGCCTCGACCGCACACCCTATACGCCCCGGCTGCATGAGGGTGGGCTGCTGCTGACGCCGGACGAGGCGAGCTGGAACGCGCTGCATGAGGTGTTGATCGGGGGGAAGGGGTGACCTGATCCGGCAGATGGAGCGCCTAAACCCGCGCGGTTTCCGTCGGCGGATCGGTGGTGATCCGCACGCAATAGCGCGGGCGGCCCTCTTGGTCGATGAGCTGGTAATCGCTCAAACGGCCGAGCGTCGCGGCGAAGAAGTCGGCGGCACCGGGCCGGCCGGCGCCCTCCAGCCAATTCTGCTCCTGAAAGGCCTCGATGCCCGGCTGGCCCAGTTCGATCTCCCACAGGATGCCGAGCAGCGAGGCCATTTGTTCCTCGTATTCGCGTGCGAGGCCGTCGAGCCGAAGCGCGGCGTCGGCGGTTGCGATCCGGCCGGTTTCGGGGCCGGCGCCGAGGCCGAAATCGGGCAGATCGCGCCGCTCGGGGCTCGCCAATTGATAATGCGCGACCTCATGC
>JBAVTK010000245.1:0-9119 GCA_049696095.1 Aliidongia sp.
CAGCGGCAGCGACGCCGCGATGGGCCGGCATGCCTCGGCCGGCGCCTATACGTCCTATCGGGCAACCCAATCGCAATTCAAATCCGCGGCGGCACCGCCGACCCGGCCGCCATCCGGTTCGACCTTCGCCCATGTGCAGCCGGCGCCGTCCTACAGTGTGCTGGTGACGCATCGAAACAGCTATTACAGCAGTTGGGGCTATTCGCCGCCCGGCTTCATCTATGGCTATGCCCCGCATTTCGGCATGTGGGACGCGATCTTCCTGTGGTCACTCGCCTCGGCGGCCAGCAATGCCGCCCAGGCCGACTGGTTCTATCACCACCAATATGACCAGGGTTACCTCGATTGGCGCCGCCAGGCCGAGATCGAGGCGCAGCAGAATGCCGATTTGCGCGCACAACTGGTGACGATCGACCAGCGCGTCGCGACCTTGGAGGCGCAGAACGTGCCGCGCGACCCGAACTATTTGCCACCGGGCGCGGATCCCCAGGTGGCGCTCGCAGCCGAAAATGTCGTGGCCCATGATGCGAGCGACGCCGATGTCGATGTCACGCGGTCGGGCGGATCGTCCTCGCATCTCTGGTTCGATCTGCTGTTGGCCGGGGGCGCGGTCGCGATCGTGGTGTTCGCGATGCGCCGCCGCGCGGCCTGAGCCGGACGGCTTGCCAATCTAAAAGGATATCAACCGATGCAGCCCCTGACTCTGCTGAGCCAGATGATCCGCCGCAAATTCGGCGGCGGTCCGAAGCAGCGCGAAATGTTCCATCCGGGCATGTTCCTGTCCCTGTCGGCCATCCCGTTCCTGTTGTCGGACGACGCGACGCATCTTGCCGCCCCGGCGATCGACGGTGCCGACATCAAGACCAATGTCGGCAATGTCAGCACGTTCGATTGCGGCGACCTACAGCTCAATCGACTCTATGTGCCCGACGAAGCCGATCAGCCCGGCTATTTCCAGATCGAGCTGGACGGCAAAAG
Source organism: Aliidongia sp. (assembly GCA_049696095.1). Lineage (GTDB taxonomy): Bacteria > Pseudomonadota > Alphaproteobacteria > ATCC43930 > CGMCC-115725 > JAXDMU01. Next base: position 979 of record JBAVTK010000245.1, read on the forward strand.
CGAGATCACCGAATGCCGGTTCTTCCGCGAGATCGATGTGATCTATCCGGCGACCGAGGATGAATGGTTCCTGTGGGTCAATCCCTATTGGGGCCAGCCGGTCGAGTTGGAGCCGGGCGATCAGAGCTACGCGCGCGCCTGCGAGGTCGCCCAGATCATGCCGATGATCGGCCACCCGCAATTCCAACTGACCGACGGCACACTGTTCGGCCGACATTGGTCGCCCGGCGACCGGAGCATCGATCCATTCGAGTTCGAGGAAACCGAATTCGGGCCGGACGGTGCCGTCGTGGCGCGTCGCCATTGGCAATCGATGCTCTATTCGCGCGCGCTCGACCTGCCATCCCCGGCGCCCACGGCCGAGTACCTGCTGGTCAGTCTGGTCGAGGAAGGCGACGGTGCCTCAATCCGCATCCATTGCGGCATCGACATTCCGGCGAGTTCGATCATGGCGGCATGAAGTTTCGGGCAAGTAAAGGCGCACGACCTGGGCGATCGCGCTGTTGCTCGACGATCGGGAAACGGACGTAGGCATGGTATTTTTGGGTCGCTTGCGCGACCGTGCGACACGAGGCGGCGGCAAAGCGCTTTGCGTGGATCTCGCCCGCGAACCGGACCGATAAGTTGCCGCCGCCCAACCGGCCCGGTCCATGAGCCGCTAAAAGACGGCAACCCTCGCGCGCGCCTGCCCGGCGCCCAACAGACTCGCCAACCAAGCAAAAATAGTACACTAGACCAGAATTGCCCGCAAAACCGTAACGCGGCCCCGCTGGCCCTCCCATACCGTCGCCACCGGCGTTGATCCAGAATCCTGGTGCAGTCCACGGCTTGATCCGCGCGCAGTCATCCGGCAAATTACCGTCGGCAGCGTGGCGAAAGGCGAAGAATGTTTCTGTGGAGGTCGCGGCCCCGACGGTTCGGGACCACTCTCGGCATGTCCGCCGCGGCCCTGGGGATTCTTTTCTCCACATCGGCAAACGCCGACGAGCCGAAATTCGACCTTGCCCTGCCGGCCGACATGCTGATCGCCGCGCTGAAACAGCTCCGCGCCCAGACCGACAGCCAGATTGTCTATTCGCCACTGCAACTGGATGGTGCGGTAACGGCCGGGCTCGCCGGAACCTTCACACTGTCCGAGGCGCTGACACTCCTCCTGAAGGATACGAATTTCACCTTCAAGCACGACGAGCGCGGCACGATCGTCATCGCCCCGGCACTGGCCGTTACGGCCGATGCCGCAACGACGGAACCGGCGCCGGCCGCTCGCCCCGCCTCGCTCTCAATCGAGGAAATCACCGTGACGGCCGAAAAGCGTGAAGAGGCGGCCAAGGACGTCCCGGCCTCGGTCAGCGCGCTGACCGGCAATATGCTGTCGGAACTTGGCCTCAACGGCATTGACGACTACGGCAGCTACGTGCCCGGCCTGATCGTGCTCAGTAACCAGCGCGGCTTCGGTCAGGTCGTGCTGCGCGGCATCACCACCGGCACCAACCAGCCGACCGCGTCAGTCGGCACCTATATCGATGATGTGCCCTATGGCAGCAGCACGGCCTTTGCCGGTGGCAATCTGGTGATCGCCGATATCGACCCGTTCGATATCGAACGCATCGAAGTCGATCGCGGGCCGCAAGGCACGCTGTACGGCGCCGGAACGCTGGCCGGCGTGCTCAAATACGTCACCGCCCCGCCCGAACTCGGCACTTTGACCAGTCGAACCGAGTTCGATGCCGGCGGAACCGAGGGCGGTGGACTGGACGAGGCGGCGAAGGCGTTGGTCAATGCGCCGCTAGGCGACCGCGCCGCGCTGCGGCTCGATCTCTATGAGCGGCACGATTCGGGATTCATCGACGACCTCGGCACGAGCAACCGAAACGAGAATTTCAGCGATGTCGAGGGTGGACGATTCTCTCTGCTGGCCAAGCCGCGCGACGATCTCACGCTCCGGCTGACCTCGCTCTATCAGGCTCGCCAGATCGGCGGCACACCTTCGATCGATGTCGATCCCGCAACATTGCAAGCGGTGGACGGCGATCTGACCCAATCGCGCCTGCTGCGCGAGGCCGCCAGCCAGCAATATCAACTGCACGATTTTGCCGTGTCGTGGGATCTGGGCGCGGCCAATCTGGTCTCATCGACCAGCTATGGCCGTAGCCTCGCCCATGCCGAGACCGACGACACGGAAAATCTGGGTCAGCTTCTCCAACTGTTCAGCGGCTTGCGGGCGACACCGGCCGTGTCATTCCCGACCAGCTTCACGACCGACAAATTCACCGAGGAGGTTCGCCTGGCCTCGGACGAGAATCGTTCGTTAAACTGGCTTATCGGTACCTTTTATACCTATGAATGGTCGAATGCGCGCGACTCTCTTCAGAGTTTTCTGCATGATGTGACGCTTCCGGCCGCGATCGCCTCGCCTTTTTCGCAGGAAGAACCCTCGCGGTTCCGCGAATATGCCGGCTTCGGCGATGTCGATTATTATTTTCTTCCGGACGTTGATCTGACCGCCGGCCTGCGCTGGAGCCGGAACCGGCAATCCTTCGACCAGACCTCGTCGGGCCTGCTCAACAATATCGCCGCGCCACAAACCGTCACCACCAGTCTGGGCGCATCGGCCGGCAGTTCGCTGACCTTCAGGCTGGCGCCGCGCTGGCGCATCAACGACGATTTGACCGCCTATGCCGAGGCATCGAGCGGCTATCGGCCCGGCGGCCCCAATGTCCCCCATCCCAATTCGCTGTTCGGCGCCGGATCGTCGCCCGCGAGCTTCGCCGCCGATTCGCTGGTGAATTACGAGACGGGCGTCAAAAGCGAGCTGTTCGACAAGCACCTGTCCTTCGATGCGTCCGCATTTCTGATCGATTGGCGCCACATCCAATTGCAATCGGCGACCAACGGCTTCACGGTCGAAACCAATGGCGGTGCCGCGACGAGCCAAGGCATCGAACTGGCGGCCGGATATCATCCGCTGAACGGCTTGGTGCTCGGTCTGTCGGGCGCCTATACACAAGCGAACTTGGCCGCCGACGCGCCCAGCATCGGCGGCGCCAAGGGCGATGCATTGCCGACCGTGCCGCGCTGGAGCGGTGCTGCGACAACCGATTACGAATTCCCCGCCTTCGGGATCTGGGACGGCACGATCGGTGCCAGCTATCGCCGCATCAGCGATCGGAATACTTCCTTCAACCAGGATATTCAGAATCCTAATCTGCGCCTACCGGCGTATGGCGAACTCGATCTGCGCGCCGGACTCGCGGCCGACAGCCGGACGATCACGCTGTTCATCAACAATGTGCTAAATGACCGGGGGGCGGTCGATATCCAGGATCAGATCGCACCGCCCGGCACGCCAGCACGCGAAACGATTACCCGGCCGCTCTCGGTCGGGCTCCAGGTCACATTGGGGTTTTGACGGTGCATTACGCAGCGATTCGGTATGACCCGACAGGCGGTGCCGCCGAACACCCGGCATGGCTGATTTGAGTTTCCGCGGCCTTGCGGGCGTTCAAGCGGCAATTGACCGGGCCGGACCAGCGTGGGAAGTTTTGTCGTTATTGTTTCATCCGCTGGCGTCGAGGACACCGTGAAGCTTGATCTCGCCGTGATTGCCGCCGAGAGACCCGACCTCGCCGAAGCCCCGCGACGCGCGCGCGTGGAAGAGTGGTTCCTGTCGCATTCTCGCGAGCTGGGCCAGTTTCTGCGTCGATATATCCATACCCAGCACGATGTCGATGATTGCATGCAGGAAACCTTTCTACGAATCTGGCGGCAGGAACAGCGCGGCGGCCTCAGAGACGAAGGGCGTGGCTACCTCTTTACCACCGCGCTCAACATCGCGCGCGATCGTCATCGGCACAACCGGGTGCGCTGTGCCAGCGCGCATGATGTGTTGAGCGACGAGTTGATCGACGAAATCGGCTCGGATGCCGAGGCGGTCACTCATTGGCGTCAGGGCATGCACGAGCTGGAATCGGCACTTGAGGGACTGCGGCCATCGACCCGCACGGTGTTTCTGCTGCACCACGTCGAATGCCTGACCTATCCGGAGATTGCTAGGCGTCAAGGCGTTACGACCAGGACGGTCGAACGTGAAATGGCGCGCGCGCTCAGCCACTGCGCGGAACGGCTCCAGCCCTATTTGAAGGGGTCGCCCTGATGAGTGTCTTGATGTCGTGGTTCCGCCGCGGCCCCCGCACGGCGGCCCAATGGGTCGCACGACTTCATTGCGGCGCAATGACCAGCAGCGATCAGGTAGCACTTTCGGCATGGCTCGCGCGCCGGCCGGAGCATCGGACCCAGTTCGCCAAGGCCGAGATGGTCTGGACTATGGCGCGAAACCTGCCGGCGAGCGTCGTCGCGCGGAATTATCTGGCCGCCAGCCCACCGGCGCGACGCCGGCCGGGGCGGCGTCAACTCGTCATCGGGCTGGGCGTCGGCCTGGCGACCGCGATGGTGGCGCTGGTGCTGCGGCCCGATCACAGCCTTCAGGCGACCGGTCCGGGCGAAATCCGCACAGTCATGCTGGAGGATGGTTCGACCGTCTGGCTCAACACCGACTCACGCCTGCGCGTCGATTTCTCGGCACCGTTCCGCCGGGTCGTGCTCGAACGCGGCGAGGCCTTTTTCAAAGTAGCGCACGATACGACGCGCCCCTTCATCGTCGAGGCCGAGCCACGGCGGATCATCGTCACCGGCACGGAATTCGATGTCCGGCGCGCACCCGAAGCGATCGAGGTTTCGGTCGCCGAGGGCCATGTCAAGGTCGAAACCGCCCTTCACCAGGGCGAGCCGGTGACGTCACTCTCGGCCGGCGAGGATGCCCGGTTCATCGCGGGCCAGACCACGCCGGCCGTGGCACAAGGGGCCATCGCCCAGCACAAGGGCGCCTGGCGCGAAGGCAAGATCTATCTCGACGATACGCAATTGGGTGCCGCCTTCGACGAGATCAACCGGTACAGCCCGACCAAACTCGTCCCCGCCGACGATAAGCTGCGGCATCTGACCATTTCGGGCGTCTTCCGGACCGGCGATATCGACAGCGTGCTGTTCGCGCTCCACGAACTCTACCGGCTGGAAGCACGGCACGAACCGGGCCGGATCACGCTCGCCCTGCCGGCGGAATTACGCGGTTGGCATAAAATCGGCATCAAGCCCGATCGTTTCGAAACGATCGGGCTTGATGCCAGTGGTCTTAAGGCGCCTGGATCGCCACGCTGGTCGAACCATGCATGTCACCGACGACTCCCTTGAAGCGCACGAAGATTCGCGAGGTGGCCGGAGCGAAGGCGATGGCTTCGCTCGCGTCGAGGAAGACCGAGAAGGTCGGTTCGTCTCCGGCCGTGAAGGCGAGTGAAACCGTAGCGGCCGGCGGTGCCATGCATTGGCCGGTGCTGGCGGCGGTCTGACAGATACTCGTCGTCACCGGCAGCGTCGCCGAGCCGGTATCGACCGAGACGGTGATCGGCGCGACGATCCCCAAATTGATGCTGGCGATCGCGAAGGCCGCGGCACCGCCAACGGGAACCGTGATGATGCCGTCATTGGTTGGCGTTGCCGACAGCGCGACAATGTCGGCGATCGGCGTAGCGGCCATGACCAGGTCGATGGTATCGACCCCGGTCACGATCGAGGCGAGCGGTGTCCCATCGCATTGGAAGTCGAGCGGCATGGCCGGCGCGCTGAACGGGGTCGTGCCGTGGAACCCGATAACGAAGCTTTGCGAGCCATCGCCACCAGCAATCGGCACGGGCGTATTGGCCGTCCCGGTCAGCGCATTGGTCGCCGGATTGGTCGTTTGATAATCGAGCGTCAGGCCGGATGGTGAACCGGCCGGGAGCACGATCTGGCAGTTCTGAAGGACCGGCTGGCCGCTGTTGATCATGGTGGCGAACACCGTCGCGGGATTGCCGAGTTCGACCGACCGCGCGCCGGGCAGGACCGAGGCGAACAGCACCAGGGGTCCATTGACCGCGACCGGGCAGGTCGCCGGAACGGTGACGGCATTGTCATCGGCCGTGACGGTTCCGCCAAACGCCAGCGCCCGCCCGCTCAATGATGCCAGATGGCCGAAGGTGATGCCGGCCGCGTCGATGACACTTCCGACCAAATTCGCGTTGGCGCCGAGGGTCGTGGCCGACACAGGTGCCCAAAACACATTGCCCGCGCAGGCGCCGCCGGTCAGGCGGATGCTCGAAGACGCTCCTACGCCCAGCGAGCCACCTGATTTGAAGATGTAGATCCCGTTGCCGTCCAGCGTGACGGTCGCCAAGGTCGTGATATTCATCGCCCCGCCGCTGGAATAGCAGCCCGGCGGGATGAGACCCGGCATATTGGTGCCGACGACGGCCTTGTCGAGAGTGACGACGCCCGCGCCGAGCGAGATACAGGCTTCACCATTCAATGTCGCCAGGGCGCCGGCTTGATCCGTTCCGACCTGTGCGGGGCACGGCACCGTCTGCGTACCGTTCAAGGTGTAAGCCGTTGCCGGCCCGGTGGTAAAACAGACATTGCCGCCGACCTCGGTTGATGCATTGGTATTGGTAAAGGTGCTGGAGACGATTCCATAGGGACTGTCCGTACCGAGAGCCGGTGCCGTCGCGGCCATGGTTACGCCACCGGTCCCCAGGGCAAATAACGCAGAAAACCCTATAATCAACCGTTCTGCGTAATATTTCAGACCCGGAATTCGATAGAACTTAGCCTTATTTGTCGGCGAGTTCATAGCATTTCCCTCAGATGATCGATATGCTTGTTCGAGATTTTCACCTGATAACCGATTACGCGGTAAGATCAGACGATGACTGCGATCATGATCAGTCAATGGCCGATGCTTAATCGCAGCATGACCTTAAGACGATTTTCAGTCTCTGCGCGTTACAAGAGATGGAATAGTGTCGGAATCTACCCATTCCGGTGATCCACCAAGCGATGCCCGCAATCGTAACGCTTCAGCGGTGAGTGGCACCACCGGGCTCGTCGGACGGCCCGACGCTCGCAAGACGAGGCCCGGTCTTGACCACCCAGGGACGCTCGCCCCGACGCTCATTGGCGGTATCGAGGATAATCGACGGGCCAAGCCAGATCGCGGTCGCTCCATTGTGCCGCAGATCGACCCGATCGACGACCAACGCGCCGGTGCGGCAGGCATGGCGGGCCGGCACCATTGCCACAATGATCTCGGCTGTCCGGCAATCCTCCGGCAACGCCGCGGCATCGCGCACCAAGGCAACGACACGCCCCTCGCGGCGCCACACGCAGCCGAGCGGATCGCAGCGAAGCGCGCCATTCTCCGCCACCTCGCCCGGTTCGGGCAGCAGACCAGCCGACACCCCGCCCGCCGCGCGCAGCCAATCCTCGGCAGCAAGTTTGTCGGATTTCTCCGAAGACAGGAGATAACCGCCATCCTCAGCGCGGATCGCCAGCAGACGCCCATCCTCGGCCGCCAGGATATCGGGCGGCGATGCCGGAAACGGGCTTACCGCCGCCAGCACGACCGGTAATAGCCCCCAATAGCGCCATGTCTCGCGCCAGATCACCAGCCAGACGCCGCCGAGGGCCGCCGCGATCAGGCCCCAGCCCGGCATGGCGGGCAGATCGAGCACGGCATCGGGCAGGCCGGCGGTCCAATGCGCGACCTGCTCGATCAGCCCCAGCCCCCAGCCCATCGGGATCAAGCCCAGACGCTCGGCCCCGAATGGCAGCAGCACGCAAGACGCCACCGCCCAGGGCATGACCCAGAACCCGGCCACTGGAACGGCGATCAGATTGGCCAGAATGGAAAACAGGGCGAACCGATTGAAGTGATAGATCGAAAACCCGGCCGTCGCGAGTGTGGCCACCAATGTCGTCAACCCGATACCGACGAGATGCAGCAGAAACCGCCCGATCGGCCCCTGCCCGCGCCGCCATTCGGCCAGCATCGGCCCGGCGCTCTCATAAAACGCGACGAGGCCTGCAACCGCGGCGAACGACATCTGAAAACTGACCCCAATCAACGCCGACGGGTCGAGTGCGAGCACCAGACCCGCCGCCCAGGCGACGGCCGCGATCGACAGGTTGAAGCGATCGATCATGATCGCGACCAGCCCGAGCGCCGCCATGGTGAAGGCGCGCTCGGTCGGCACCGCCGCCCCCGACAGGACGAG
>JBAVTK010000246.1:0-4003 GCA_049696095.1 Aliidongia sp.
GGCCCGACGTGGGTGACCGGGACAAGCCCGGTCATGACGGGTAGGGGTATGCGTTATCTTAGCGCCTATGGGACTTGTTCCGGCGACCCACGTCGATCCGCCGCCGCTGGGGCGCGAATGAGGAATATCCTCGTATGAAACCTGGATGGATCTACATCATGACCAACCGGGCAAATGGCACGCTCTATACCGGCGTGACGAGCGATCTCATACGGCGGGTCTCACAGCATCGTGATGGCGTGATCGAGGGCTTCACCCAGGATTACGGCCTGAAACGGTTGGTCTATTTCGAACATCATGATGACATCGCTCACGCGATCCAGCGTGAAAAGAACGTCAAGCACTGGCCGCGCGCCTGGAAGGTGAACTTGATTCTCTCGACAAACCCCTATTGGACCGATCTGTTCGATCAGCTTGTGTGAACGCCGCGTGGTGGCAACGATCATTGCTTGAAGCAAAGGCGGCGGTGGATCGACGTGAGTGACCGGAACACGTCCGGTCATGACAATAAAAGATAACTTAACACCTATCGGGCGCTGCCCCGCATTGCGGTGATCGGCCTACCGCGTTGTTCACGCGCTTTCGCCGCCAATTTCACTCGCGCCACCCGAGACAATCGCCGCGTCTTGCCCTATGACTGCGGCATCACACAGGCGGAACAGCCGCCGGACGATGCGATGGAGGAAGTGTCGAATGAAACTCCTGCGTTATGGGCCGCCGGGCCAGGAGAAGCCGGGATTGCTGGATGCCGAGGGACGGAGTCGCGATCTGTCGGGCCGGGTGGCCGATCTGGCCGGGGATGTGTTGTCGCCGGCCGGGCTTGCGCGCCTGCGGGAACTCGATCCGGCCGGCTTGCCGCTGGTCGAGGGCACGCCGCGGCTCGGGCCGTGTGTCGGGGTCATTCCCAAGATCGTCGCGGTCGGCCTCAATTATTCCGACCATGCCGCCGAAATCGGCGTGAAGCCGCCGCACGAGCCGGTGTTGTTCATGAAGGCCACCTCGGCGATCACCGGCCCGGACGACGATGTGATGATCCCGAAAGGCTCGGTCAAGACCGATTGGGAGGTCGAACTCGGCATCGTCATCGGCAGCGTGACCCGCTATGTCTCCGCCCATGACAGCCTGGCCCATGTCGCGGGCTATTGCGTGGTGAATGACGTGTCCGAGCGGGAATATCAGATCGAGCGCTCCGGCCAATGGGACAAGGGCAAGAGCTGCGATACTTTCGCACCGATCGGCCCGTGGCTCGTCACGGCCGACGAGGTGCCCGACCCGCAGAATCTCGATGTGTTTCTCGACGTCAATGGCGTGCGGCGCCAGGCCGGCAATACTCGCACCATGATTTTCGGCGTGGCGCATCTGGTCAGCTATATCAGCCATTTCATGACGCTGATGCCGGGCGATGTCATCCCGACCGGCACACCGCCCGGCGTCGGCATGGGCATGAAGCCGCCCTGCTATTTGAAGCCGGGCGATGAGGTCCGGCTCGGCATCGCCGGGTTGGGCGAACAGCGCCAGCGGTTCGTCGCGTTTAGCTGAGTCGCGCGATCGGAAGGGGCGCGGCGCGTTCGAGACGAACGCCGCCTCCGGCTGGGCAATGGCTGCCATCCGCGATGTTCGCCGAGGTTGACAGCGGTTCGCCGCTGCCATAGGTTCCGCGCCTCTTTCGAAACCGTTTGGCCGCCAAGGTTTATCATGAAGATCGTGAATTCCCTGAAGACGCTGAAGAGCCGCGACAAGAACTGCCGCGTCGTGCGCCGCCGGGGCCGTGTCTATGTCATCAACAAGGCCAATCCCCGCTTCAAAGCCCGTCAGGGCTGAGGCCGCGCGCGGCGCCCCGGCGCCGCCGGATTTCCTGTTCAGTTCATAGGCGTTTCGTTCGTCCGCTTTAAGTGGACTCCCTCTTCGATTCGAGGTGCGCGGCCGTGAAGATGCCGACTCCCGATGCGTCGATTCTCCAGCGCCGGCGTCAGATCGCCCAGGCGTTGCGGCGGCTTTTGCCGGCCGAGGCGGTGATCGACGATGAAGAGGAACGGCGGGTCTATGAAAGCGACGGGCTGACCGCCTATCGCGAACTGCCCTTGCTGGTCGCCTTGCCGGGCAATACCGCCGAGGTGTCGGCTGTGCTGGCCTATTGCCACGCCGAGGGCGTCAAGATCGTGCCGCGCGGTGCCGGCACGTCGTTGTCGGGCGGTGCCCTGCCGCTGGCCGATGGCGTGACACTGGGCCTCGCGCGGCTCAATCGCGTGCTCGATATCGATTATGCTGATCGCTGCGCCGTGGTGCAGCCGGGTGTGACCAATCTCGCCATCACACGCGCGGTCGAGGGCCGGGGCTTTTATTACGCGCCCGATCCGTCAAGCCAGATCGCCTGCACGATCGGCGGCAATGTCGCGGAAAATTCCGGCGGCGTGCATTGCCTGAAATATGGCCTGACCACCAACAATGTGCTCGGCATCGAGATGGTGCTGATGGATGGCACGGTCTTGCGGCTGGGCGGTCGGCATCTTGATGCCGGCGGCTATGATCTGCTGGGCATCATGGTCGGCTCGGAAGGGCTACTCGGCGTGGTGACCGAGGTCACGGTGCGCATCCTGCCGCGACCGCAAGGCTTGCGCGCGCTCATGGTCGGCTTTCCCTCGAACGAGCAAGGTGGCGATTGCGTCGCCCAGATCATCGGGGCCGGGATCATTCCGGCCGGCATGGAGATGATGGACCGGCCGGCGATCCACGCCGCCGAAGCCTTCGTCAAGGCGGGCTATCCGCTCGATGTCGAAGCGCTGCTGCTGATCGAGTTGGACGGGCCGGCGGTCGAGATCGACGAGTTGATCGCGCGCGTCCAGACGATCGCCGAAAGCTGCGGCGCGGTCTCGTGCCGGATCAGCAACAGCGAGGAAGAACGCCTGCGCTTCTGGGCCGGGCGCAAGGCGGCGTTTCCCGCGGTCGGCCGAATCTCGCCGGATTATTACTGCATGGATGGCACGATTCCGCGCAGCAAGCTGGCCACGGTGCTGCATCGCATGGAAGAAATGTCGGAACGCTATGGTTTGCGCGTCGCCAATGTCTTCCATGCTGGCGATGGCAATCTGCATCCGCTGATTCTCTATGATGCGAACCAGCCGGGCGAGTTGGACAAGGCCGAGGCGTTCGGTTCGGAGATTTTGCGGCTCTGCGTCGAGGTCGGCGGCGTGCTGACCGGGGAGCATGGCGTCGGCGTCGAAAAGCGCGATCTGATGCCGGCGATGTTCACCGAGACCGATCTCGATCACCAGATGCGGCTGAAATGCGCCTTCGATCCGGAGCAATTGCTCAATCCGGGCAAGGTGTTTCCGCAATTGCGGCGCTGCGCCGAACTGGGCCGGGTGCATATCCATCATGGGGAGCATCGCTTCCCCGATTTGCCGCGGTTCTGACCGGATGAATTCGCTGCGGCCGACCAGCCCGGAGGCGTTGCTCGACGCCATGTCCTGGGCGCTCGCCCACAAGGTGCCGCTGGAGCTGATCGGCGGCGGGACCAAGCGGGCGATCGGCCGCCCGGTCGAGGCCGAAGCCACACTCGATCTGAGCGGGCTCGACGGCATCGGGCTTTATGAACCGGCCGAGCTGGTGCTGAGCGCCCGCGCCGGCACGAAGCTGGTCGAGATCGAGGCGGCCCTGGCCGAATCCGGGCAAAGGCTGGGCTTCGAGCCGCCGGATTACGCGCTTCTGCTGGGCGGCGAGCCGGGGCGGCAGACGCTGGGCGGCATCGTCGCGGCCAATCTCGCCGGCTCGCGGCGCCTCAGCGCCGGGGCGGCGCGCGACCATGTGCTGGGCTTCAGCGCGGTGAGTGGCCGGGGCGAGGCGTTCAAATCGGGCGGCCGGGTCGTGAAGAACGTCACCGGCTATGATCTGTCCAAGCTGATCTGCGGCTCGTGGGGCACGCTCGCCGCACTGGCCGAGATCACGGTCAAGGTATTGCCCCGGCCCGAGGCCGAGACGACCTTGCTGCTGCATGGGCTTGATG
>JBAVTK010000247.1:0-5881 GCA_049696095.1 Aliidongia sp.
CGCCGATCCCGACCAACCACCAAGCGGCGACGGTCAGCAGGGCTGCCGCCAGCACCACCGGCACGAAGATCGCGCTGACTCGATCGGCCAGGCGCTGGATCGGCGCCTTGGCCGATTGCGCCGCCTCGACCAGGGCGATGATGCGGCCGAGCGTCGAATCGGCGCCAAGCCCGGTCGCCTCGATCGTCACCGCGCCGTCGAGATCGAGGCAACCGCCGGCCACGCGGTCGCCCGGCCCACGCTCGACCGATCGACTTTCGCCGGTGATGAGCGCCTCGTCGAAGCCGGCCCTTCCCTCGCGGATGATGCCGTCGGCCGCGACCCGCTCGCCCGGCTGAACCCGCAAAAGATCGCCGCGGCGCAGTTCGGCGAGCGGAATGGTCTGCGGCACCCCGTCGCGCAGAATGGTCGCGCACTCGGGCCGCAAGGTCGCGAGCGCCAGGACGGCGTCGCCGGTTCGCCGCCTGGCACGCGCTTCCAGATATTTGCCCAGCAGAACGAAGGTGATGATCGCCGCCGCCGGCTCCAGATAGAGCACCGGCACCGCCTCAGTCGCGAGATTCCACAGGCTCAAGCCCCAGGCGGCACTGCTGCCGAGCACGATCAGCTGGTCCATCGTGCCGACGCCGGCCTTGAGGGCGAACCAGGCGGCCCGATAGAACCCGGCGCCCAATACCAGCTGGACCGGCGCGGCGAGTGCCAGTGCCAGCCAGACCGGAATCATCGGCGCCAGACCGAACGGTTCGAGCAGCATCGGCAGGATGAGCGGCAGGGTCAGCAGGATTGCGGCCAGAACCGGCCAGGGCGAGGGCGCTTCGAGCCGGCGTGGGGTATCGTCCAGCATGGCGGCGCCATAGCCCGCTTGCTCGACCGCGGCGATCAGTGCCGCGGTCGGCGGCATGAAGTTCAACTCAAGCCGCGCGATTTCGCCGACCGCATCGACACTCGCCCGCCGCACGCCCGGCACCGCTTCGAGCGCGCCCGCGACACGGCCGGCACAGCCGGCGCAATGCATGCCGGTAATGCCGAGGCGCAGTACCGCCGCATTCTGTCGATCGCTCATCCGCATCTCCGCTCCAACCATGGAAGATAAATGGGGTGGACGAGTGCAAAATGATCAAGAATGCGAGAGGAAAAACCGCGCCGCGATTTTACGCTTGATTGCGGCCGGGCCATCGCCGAGCCTGTGGCGAGACAGGCCCACTTCGATCAAGAGAAGGCAAGAGATGTCCGCCAAAGCGCATCACACCATTCACAAGGATCATCATCATTTTGGCTGGGATCATTCGATTCCGCCGGTCCTGACCGTGGCGCCGGGCACGACGATCGAATTCGACTGTCCAGACGCGTCAGGCGGTCAGGTCGTGGCAGCCAGCACGGCCGGGGATGTCATGAATCTGGATTTCGGCCGGATCAATCCAGTGACCGGCCCGGTCTTCATCGATGGGGCGAAGCCGGGCGACGCCATCAAGGTGACCTTCGGCGATTTCACCCCGTCCGGCTTCGGCTGGACCGCCAATATTCCCGGTTTCGGCCTGCTGGCCGACCAGTTCACCGAGCCGGCCTTGCATATCTGGTCGTATGACCGGCTGCGTATGACGCCGGCCGCCTTTTCGCCCTTGGCGCGTGTCCCGCTGAAGCCGTTTACCGGCACGATCGGTTTGGCGCTGGCCGAACCGGGCCGTCATTCGATCGTGCCGCCGCGCCGAACCGGCGGCAATATGGATGTGCGCGATCTATCGACCGGCACCGTGCTCTATCTGCCGGTCGAGGTCGCGGGCGGGCTGTTTTCCGTGGGCGACACCCATGCGGCCCAAGGTGACGGCGAAATCTGCGGCACGGCGATCGAAAGCCCGATGTCGGTCACGCTCACGCTCGATCTGGTCAAGAAAGCCGACCTGCCTGCGCCGCGCTTCACCACGCCGGGGCCGGTCACCCGCCATCTCGATGCGAAAGGCTACGAAGTCACCACTGGAATCGGCCCCGATCTGATGACCGGCGCGCGTGAAGCGGTCAGCCGGATGATCGACCTCTTGACCCGGTCGCACGGGCTGGCACCGGTCGATGCCTACATGCTCTGCTCGGTGTGCGGCGATCTCAGAATCAGCGAAATCGTCGATCAGCCGAACTGGGTCGTCTCGTTCTATTTTCCGCGTATCGTGTTCGAATAGGCGTTTGGACCGTCAGCTTGGTCCGAGCGCCTGATGGACCGGCCGGGCGCCCAGATCCATCCAGGTTCTTCGACAGCGTGCAGACGGCGAAGCGACGAAACCGCGCCAGCGCATAACCCGACACGGTACCAGCCTCACGGTCGATTGAGAAAATTGATGATCCGCTTAACCTGATCTGGGTTTTCGGGTGGAAAGCACCCCTCGTTGCCGCGAAGGTTCAGGCATTCAGGAACCTCAGGCAGTTCGAGTAAGGCGGGATTGATGTGGACGATGCGACGCCGAGAACCGTGCAGCCTTGGGTATTCCTCAAGTAGCCAGGAATTGACATGTTGATCGCCCGCACCATAGCCAGCCACAAGTACCTGCGGGCACGCCTGTATCGTATTAATGAACGCGCTGTAGTAATAGCCGAATGGCACACATGCCCGCGTCATCCAGCGGTCCTTGCCGTCGCCCGCGATGATCGGCGTGGCTTGTGAGATGCCTCCCGGCGGATGAAGCATGGCTCCTAGCCCCCGCCGTGGTCCGCCAAATCGAACGACCTCGCCATTCTTTGGTGGTTCGGCGCTGAAGGGTGGAAATCCAAACCGGACGCTACCGTGGAGGTGCAGCAAGACAGCGGGGTGCTGCACGGATTGCTGGGGGAAGCCGGCAAAATCGAACGTACCGGCACTGTTGGCGCTGACTGGCACACGGAAGCCGTCGTACCAGTCGCCAGCACGATCGACGAGATCATCGTAGTTAAGCGTGACGACTGTAAGGTCGAACACGGTCCTCAGTTGATCGAAGAAATTTTTCAACTTACCTGGCGAGGCTGTAGCCGTTCGATCGATGACGAAATTCTTGATCTGGCCGATCATGTGGGCGCGGGCAGACAGAAAGTTCTTGTCGGTGATTGGAGCAAAGTCCGGCAGCCAGTCCGCGAACGCTGTGAGGTAGCCGCCGATGCGCGGCCATGCCGTGGGATGGCTCCTGCGAACGCTGAAGTCGTCTAGTTCCTCAAGTGCGGCTAATATCGTCTCAGAGCTGAGGTTTCCTTCAGTTCGTTGCGCTCGCAAGCGATCGACGATCGAGCGAATAGGTTCTTTGCTCGTCCCGAAAATGAGATCGTCAATGTCCTTCGTCGAAGGGGCGCCCGCATGGAGCGTTGATCCCGCGCCAAGAATCACCAGGACGCGCGGCCGCATCACGACCGCCGCCGGCCGGTACGCAACCGGTTGTGCCTGGCTCGCTTTTGTGGCGGCGCGGATGCGCTGCACTTCTTCGCCGAATAGGACCGCAGCGGGGGTAGACACATTCCATCGAATTCACGCATCGTCGCGTCGTCCATGAAACCTGCGGCATACAGACGCACGGCTGATTTGTGAAGATTAGCAAGAATTCTACTGTTCAAAATAGGTTCCTTATCCCCCACGCCTCCAAGCTGAGTGGGACGGGCCTCCGCGCCCGTCTCGCGGCAGGGCGGCGATCATCGTGGGATGGAGCGATCGGTCCCGATTGCCCATTGCCACGGATACGATTCGATATGCGGCCAGCGTTTGCGCGGATTGTGTACGATGTAATCCCGTTTCTGCTCATACTCGCCGTCATCTCGAACCACCCGGTCGAAATATTCATCCTGCCAGATCGAGCCTTGTCGTCCATGCTGTCGCTGCATCTGGTTCGTCGTGAACGATTTCCAGGATTGCAGAATCTCTTCGATCTGGCAATCAAGGAGGGGTTGCATCAGAACATGCACATGGTCATTCATGACCACATAGGCATGCAAGATATAACGAGCAGTGTCGAAATGCCGGATTGCCGTGGCGACGCAATCTCGTTCGTCTTCCGATAGATCGGACTGCCCAAGTCGGACACGCCAGGTGACGAAATAAACCGCACCATCGATCCGGACATGCGGCAATTTTCGGCGGTAGAGTTTTGCAGTTATGCCTCGTCATCCTGCGATCTTCGTCGGGTCGCGGCGTTGCCGCGAGGCGGGCGCGGAGGCCCGCCCCCACTGCCAGATTTACCCCCGCCGCCGGCTCTGCAACAAAGCCGCCACGAAGGCCGCGATCGACACCAGCGTGATCACCACGGTCGCCAGCGCGTTGATCTCGGGATTGAGGCCGAGCTTGACCTTGGAGAAGATCAGTTGCGGCAGCGTGGTCGAGCCGGGGCCGGAGACGAACGAGGTCGTCACCAGATCGTCGAGGCTCAGGGAAAACGCCAGCAGCCAACCAGCCGCCAGCGCCGGGGCCATCAGCGGGAGCGTGATCAGGAAGAACACCTGGATTGGCCGGGCGCCCAGATCCATCGCCGCTTCTTCGATCGAGAGGTCGCTGTCGGTCAGCCGGCTCTGCACCACCACGGCGACGAAGGCCGCCGTGAAGGTGATATGGGCGATGATGATCGTCTGAGCACCGCGCGCCGGCCAGCCGATCAGATCTTGCAGCCCGACGAACAGCAGCAGCATCGAGATGCCCATGATGATCTCGGGCATGACCAGCGGCGCCAACACCATGCCGGAAAACAGGGTGCGGCCGGCGAAGCGGCGAAAGCGCGCCAGCGCGTAGCCCGAGAGCGTGCCGACCACGAGAGCCCCGGTCGCACTGGCGAGAGCAATGCCGAAGGAGAGTTCGGCCGCATGCAGGATCTGTTCGTCCTGGAACAGCGCCTCGTACCATTTGACCGAGAAGTGCGACCAGACCGTGACCAGCGTCGATTCATTGAAGGAATAGACCACGACCGAGACGATCGGCCCGTAGAGGAAGATCAGGCCGAGCACGAGGGCGGTCGGCAGGAACCAGTTGGCCCGCGTCATGGCTGTTCCGCCGCGCGCGCCTGTGCGCGCTGCAACAGCATCAGCGGCACGACCAAAAGCACGATCAGCGCCACCGCCACGGTCGAAGCGACCGGCCAGTCGCGGTTCTGGAAGAATTCGTTCCACAAGACCGTGCCGATCATCAGCGTGTCCGGCCCGCCCAGCAGGGTCGGAATGATGAACTCGCCGACCGCCGGAATAAACACCAGCAGCGAGCCGGCCAGAATGCCGGGCAGCGACAGCGGCAGGGTGATGGTCAGGAACGCCCGGATCGGCCTCGCCCCCAGATCGCTCGCCGCTTCGAGCAGCGAGACGTCCATCTTTTCCAGGGTCGAATAGAGTGGCAGAATCATGAAGGGCAGATAAGCATAGACCATGCCGATATAGACCGAGGTTTGGGTATTCATGATGGTCAGCGGCTGATCGATCACACCCAGCCACAGCAGAAAGTTATTCAACAGCCCGTTCTGCTTCAGAATGCCGATCCAGGCATAGACGCGGATCAGGAACGAGGTCCAGAACGGCAGCACCACCAGCATCAACAGAACCGCCCGCCGTTCCGGCCGGGCGCGGGCGATGGCATAGGCCATCGGATAACCAATCAGCAGGCAGGCGACTGCGGTCACCGCGGCGTTGCGCACCGAGCCCAGATAGGCCAGGACATATTGCGGGTCGGAAAAGATGAAGCCGAAATTCTCGATATGGAGATTGAGCTGCCACGACCCATCCTCGCCGACACCGATCAGCGGCTCGTAGGGCGGGATCGCCACGACCGCGGTCGAGAGGCTGATCTTCAGCACGACGAAGAACGGAATCAGAAAGAAGATGCCGAGCCACAAGGCCGGCGCACCGATCACCAGCGCGCGACCGGGCAGCCAGCGGCGCAAGCCGGTCACGCGCCCAGCAC
>JBAVTK010000248.1:0-8621 GCA_049696095.1 Aliidongia sp.
GTGCTGGCGGGGGCCGGTGCCGAGGCGATCGTCATCGCCTGCAACACCGCACATCATTGGTACGATGACCTCGCGCGGGCGAGCACCGTGCCGATCCTGCACATCGCCGATGCCGCTTGCGCCGAAATCGCCGATGGCGCGCGCGTTGGGCTGCTCGGCACCGAGGCGGTGCTGCACTCCGAGATTTATCAGGAGCGGCTGGTGCGGCGGGCCGTCGAGCCGCTGGTCAACGCGCCCGATTTGCGCGCCGCTTCGGTCGTGCCGGCGATCGCGCTGGTCAAGCAGGGCCGCTCGGCCGAGGCGGGACGGTTGCTCGAACCGGCGATCGAGGATCTGCTGAGCCGGGGCGCTGTGACCGTCATCCTCGCCTGCACCGAATTGCCCGTGGCGCTCGGCGCTATCGGCTCATCCTATCTCGACCGGGTGATCGATCCGACCCGGGCTCTGGCTCGGGCGGCGGTCGCCTGGTCCCTCAACTCCTGAACACCGAGGCTGTCATGCATCTCGCCCGCTTTCCCCGCGTCCGGCTCGGACATTTTCCGACGCCGCTCGAAGCCATGCCCAATTTGTCGAGGCATCTGGACGGCCCCAAGCTTTTCGTCAAACGCGATGATTGCACCGGGCTGGCGAGTGGCGGCAACAAGACGCGCAAGCTCGAATTCCTGCTGGCCGAGGCGCTGGCGCAAGGTGCCGACACGATCATCACCCAAGGTGCAACGCAATCCAATCACGCGCGCCAGACCGCGGCGGCCGCCGCCAAGCTCGGCCTCGATTGCAAGCTGCTGCTGGAACAACGGGTCACCGGTTTTGGCGATGAATATGAGGAATCGGGCAATGTCCTGCTCGACCGGCTGTGCGGCGCCGAGATCGCCGGCCGGCTGCCCGGCGGCACCGACATGGCGGCGGCGCTCGCCGATCTGGTTGAGGAGTTGCGCGCCAAGGGGCGCCGGCCCTATGCCATCCCCGGCGGCGGATCGAACCCGGTGGGCGCACTTGGCTACGTCAATTGCGTGCTCGAAACGCTGCAACAAAGCTTCGAGGCCGGCGTGCGGATCGACCATATCATCATGGCGACCGGCAGCGCCGGCACGCAGGCCGGCTTGGTCGCGGGCTTGCACGGCGCCAATGCCGCGATCGCGCTGACCGGGATCAGCGTGCGCGCACCGCGCGCCCGCCAGGAGGAAAACGTCCATCGCTTGGCCCAGGCGACGGCCGACCTGCTGGGACTGGCCACACCGATCCCGCGGGCCGCTGTCGTGGCCGATGACGGCTATGTCGGCGAGGGCTACGGCCTGCCGACGCCGGAAATGATCGAGGCGGTGACACTGACGGCGCGGCTCGAAGGCATCCTGCTCGACCCGGTCTATACCGGCAAGGGTATGGCGGGACTGTTCGGCCTGATCCGCGCCGGGCGGTTCGGCAAGAACGACAATGTTTTGTTCATCCACACCGGCGGCTCGGTCGGGCTGTTCGGGTACCGTCGGAGCTTCGGGCTGAATTGACGAAGCGGCGGGCCGGCGGCTTTGCGCTCAGCGGCAGTGGCCAAACGCTTTGCGGCCCTGCACCGCTTCACGGCGCCCACGACATCTTGTCATCCTCATGGCTTCTCTAATTGCACCAGATAGAGTAGATGGTATAATCTGATCGACAAGATGCTGTTGATCGGCCGGCAAGATGATGAGGTAGACCATGGCGCAAACGCAGCGGAATTTCAACAAAGCGACTGCCATATCCGGCGATCCTCTGGTGTCGGCCGAGCGAATGCGGGAAGCCGTTGCCCGCGTCAGCCTCGCGGCGATCGATTTCCTGCCCAAGGCCAAGATCGAAGCCACGGTTCTGCAATGGATAGCCGGGATACCGAGGCCTGAAGACGAGGATGAAATGGTCGGCCTGTTCGGCAACGCCGCTTTGATGGCGGCGGCCTTGGCCCTGTTCGTGCCCAGCCTCAGCGGTCAGACCGCGATCGACCGTTTCGCCCGCCACAAAAAGACAACCGACCCGGAGGAACTGGCGGCGATCGAAGCCTTGCGGCAATCCCGATTCCGCCTTTTACGCATTGAAGCAGCCTCCTCGCCCGGCGTTTTTCAAACCGTCGATCTGGCGACCGGTGACCGGCTGCATTTGGCCGACCACGAGATTATGCCGACCTGTGTCGGTCGGTCGATCGCGGTCAGGGTCTGCCCCATCAAAGACGAAGTCGTCGTCACGGTCGGTCCCATAACACCGCTCGATGACGCCATGCTGGATCTGGCGCGGCAATCGATCCGACCAGGTGGTCGCGGTCTTGCGGCGCAGCGTTGCGCCGAGACGCTCTATCGCCATGTCGTGCGTTTCGGTGCCCCGCGGGTGGCCGGTCTGAACGCGACGGCGCCGCACGCCCCCACCGCCTTCCCGTTTACCCCGATGGACGGGCCGCTGCACCTGCTCGCTTTCAGCTTGGCGGCATCGGGCGGCGAACCGACGGCGGAAGAGGTGGGCGAGGTCCGCGTGCTGAGCGGCGCCGCCGAGATCGTCGATGCGATCATCGGCTTTGCCGCCGCTCGCACCCTCGGTCGGGAGTCTCTGGCCGTGGCGTATGAGTCCGTGGCTCTGATCCAGATGGAGACGGCCGAGCGCCGCGCCGCCGCCGGACTGCGCAACTCGCTGGACAGCGTTGAAGCTTCAATCGGCCGAATGATCACCGACGGTCGGGCGCCATCTCTGGCTCGCGACCTGTTCATGAGTCTCCGCCGCCGGGTGCGCGTGGCCGCTCCAGGCCGGAAGGAAGACAATGCCGATCTCGATAAGGTCTTGAGCCGTATCAAGGCATTGCGGGAGAAGACCGTCGATCAGGGGTGTACCGAGCAAGAAGCACTCGCCGCCGCCGAAAAAATCGCCGAACTGCTGGACCGCTATGGCCTCAGTTTGAGCGAAGTCGAGTTGAAGAACCAGACTTGCGAGGGGGCGGGCATCGAAACCGGCCGCAAGCGCTACGGTCCGATCGATTCATGCATCCCAGTAGTTGGCAACTTTTGCGACTGCCGGGTCTGGAGCGAAAAATTGCCGGACGGGGAAATCCGCTACGTCTTCTTCGGCCTACCGGCTGACGTTGCCGGCGCGCGTTACCTTTACGACCTGATCGAGCGGGCGTTCGAGACGGAAACCCAGCGGTTCAAGGCCAGCGCGCTCTATGCCGAACATCATTCGAGCGAGCGCCGTAGTGCCACCAACTCGTTCCAGACCGGCCTTGCCCACGGGATCAGCCTCAAATTGCGTTCACTTCGCGCCGAGCGCGAGGCGGCCATGCGAGGCTCGACGGGCGGTGACCTGGTGCCGCTCAAGGCGTCCGTGGTCGAGGATGAATTGGCCAAGCTTGGCATGACCTTCCGGACCAGGAATAGCCAGAAGGGCAAACGGGTCCTGAGCGACGCCTATTCCGCCGGACAGGAGGCCGGCGATCGGTTTGAATACCAGCCGGGCATCGAACAGGAGGAATGAGGAAGCCAAATTTTACGTGAGAACATGCAGTCTCGCCGGGACAGCCTTATTCGACCGATCCAGTAGGCGACCAGTTCCGCTTTTCGTTCAAGATTCCGCCGCCCCCGACACGCCACCGATGCTGAGAGAGCCGGCCGGGTTCGTCGTCGTGGCTGCCGCGAAGTTGATTAGAACCTGTCGAGTGCAGGCAGGGCGCTACGGCAGGATCGGCTCCTCTCCGAAGGGGCGGTTGATGATGGAGAGGGCCTCGCGGGCGACGGAGATCCGGTGCGCCCGGTATCCGGTTCTCTCGGTCAGGATGCCGGTTTCCGTCAGTTGATTCACCGCCGCCGCCGCGGCCGGGAAGGTAATGTCGAGGATCTTGGTCAATCGCGTCACCGTTACAACGGGATAATGCGAGAGATGATCAAGCGCACGCAGGGCAGCGGAGCCGTTCCGGAATTTCCGCCTGGTGCGCCAGATCCGCCCGAGTTGATCGAGGGCGCTGCGCGTTGCCAGCAACTCCGCCACGGTCCCGACCACGGCATCGGCCATGAAGCCGATGATGGCCGGCCATTCCAGCCGCTGCTGCGCCGCCTTGAGGGCGGCGTAATAGGCATCCCGATTGGCCTCGATATAGGGCGACAGGAACAACGGCACGGTCCCTTCGGCCGCCATCATCAGGGGCAGCAACAGCCGACCGACGCGGCCGTTGCCGTCCCGGAACGGATGGACCGCCTCGAAATGAGCATGCGCGATGGCCATGCGCGTGAGCAGCGACTGATGCATCGTCTGCATCCCCTCGCACCGCAGATAGGCCATGGTCTGTTCGAGACAGGGCCGGACATCGCCGGGCGGCTGTGGGTTGAACGTCGAGTAGGCGATGTCGCCCTTGCCACCGATCCAGACCACGCTGGTGCGCAAATTGCCCGGGGAATCCAGGTAATTCCCGTCCCCGCGCATCGCCGCCGCATGAAGGCGCGCCACCAAATCCACGGTGAACATCGCAGGTCCGCATCGTCGTGCCTCCGGGATCAATTCATCAAGGGCAAGCGCATAGTCGCGGACCTGGAGTGCGGTGCTGGACGCGTCCGGCGCGCCGCCTTCCTCGACGGACAAAAGCTCGTCCAACGTGGCGTTGGTGTTCTCCATCGCGGAACTGCTGACCGCCTCGCGCCGCAGCAGGATACGGCTCACGAGCCACGGGTCCGGCAAATTCGAGGCGAGCGTCTCGATCACCGCCAGCGCCCGTTCGGCGGCCTCGCAGCACGCTCGGATCTCCATCGTCGATACGACATGCTCGGGCGGCGGGGCAGGGACGACGCCATAATGGGCGTCGAAGGGTGAACCGTACCGGGTCAGCCGTTGTCGCACGTCATGGGAAAGATCATCGCGCCGCAAAAAATGTCCCTCGTTCCTTGATAACCTTTAATAGGAGTTCATAAGATAGGTCTCAATTAAAGTTTCTAAAAACTTTCATAGACATCGCATTTCGTGACCACGATTATAGCTTTCATGAAGAAGCGGCGTTTTCCTGGTTTGTCGCCGCCACCGATT
The DNA here is from genome assembly GCA_049696095.1 of Aliidongia sp. GTDB lineage: Bacteria > Pseudomonadota > Alphaproteobacteria > ATCC43930 > CGMCC-115725 > JAXDMU01. Next base: position 5,014 of record JBAVTK010000248.1, read on the forward strand.
CCGTGCTTCTCGAACAGCCGCTCGAAGAATCTCTCTGTGACGTCGGCCCCAGGCGCGGATAGGAAATTCGAAGTCAGCGTCGACGGATTGGGCTTACGTTCGTAGGACGCGGCCCGTTGATATGTCCTGCCGCTGCCAACATTTCATCGACCAGATCGTCCAGCGCGCTTGAGATTTTCTCCGCAGTATCCAGCGGGCTCGCCAGTATCTCGCGGTCGGTGAAATTCAGCACCTTGCATCCGGCATCCATCAATCCGCGATCTTTGGCGATGGCCTCGGCCGTTCGTTGGCCGGTGTCTTCCGCATCGACCGTGACAGCCAAGAGACGGCGATCTTCTCGGTCGCAAACTCTGAAAAAGAAATTCGCCTCGTGGCCGTCGAGTTGGACCGAGCGGCCCATGACTGTACCCCAGGTGGGATCTGGGTGCGCATCCCATGTCGCGCGGAAATCGACGCGGTTATAGCCATCGTCGATCGTAAGCAGGTATCCGGCAAGCAAAAGCTCCGCCTCGCGCTTGTCGCCGTTTTGAATCTTGTCGAAGTCGTTGGCCCATTTCTCAAGATACTGGGTCTGCGCGTGTTCTGCGCATTCGTCGATGTGTTGCCGCAAAATGTCTTCTCGAGGGTTCGTCAAGACCGAGACCTCCGGCTGATAAGTGGGGATCAAGGGTGCCTCAAACTACCGTATCGCGACAACGGTATGGGCCGAGCGGTCCCTATCTATTGTGGCCCGCGGCGTGCACGCCCCGCCCATTGGTTCCCAGCCGTGACGATAACGGGCGCCGGGATCGGCGCTTGCTGGGGTTGCCCTATCCGTCCGTTCGGTCGTCTTCTCAAATATCCAAATCCCGCACGAACTTGGCATTCTCCGTAATATAATTATACCGCAACTCCGGCTTTCGCCCCATCAGGCTCTCAACCAGATCGGCGGTTCGGAGATCCGCCTTGGTCACGCGCAGCAGCGTGCGCGTCGCCGGGTCCATCGTGGTCAGTTTCAGATCGCCCGGCGGCATTTCGCCCAGGCCCTTGAACCGGCTGACCTCGATTTTCTTGCCCTTGAAGCGCGTGCGGGTCAGTTCCTCGCGGTGTGCGTCGTCGCGGGCATAGAGGCGCAACTCACCGGAACTCAGACGATAGAGCGGCGGCTGGGCCAGATAGAGATGGCCGTGCTCGACCAGCGGCAGCATCTCGCGATAGAAGAACGTCATCAGCAGCGAGGCGATGTGCGCGCCATCGACATCGGCGTCGGTCATGATGATGACGCGCTCATAGCGCAGCTTGGCGCCGTCATATTGCTTGCCGCTGCCGCAGCCCAAGCCCAGCACCAGATCGGAGAGTTCCTGGTTGGCGCGCAGCTTGTCGCTGGTGGCACTGGCGACGTTCAGGATCTTGCCGCGCAACGGCAGGATCGCCTGGGTCTCGCGGTTGCGCGCCTGCTTGGCCGAGCCGCCGGCCGAATCGCCCTCGACCAGGAAGATCTCGGTACCGATCGCATTGTCGCGCGAGCAATCGGCCAGCTTGCCGGGCAGGCGCAGCTTGCGGGTCGCGGTCTTGCGCTGCATTTCCTTTTGCTGACGCCGACGCTGCCGGTCCTCGGCCTTCTCGACCAGATTGTCCAAAAGCGCCTTGGCCGAGACCGGATCATCACTCAGCCAATGGTCGAAGCGGTCCTTGACCGCGGTTTCGACCAGCCGCTGCGCCTCGGGTGAGACCAGCCGGTCCTTGGTCTGGCCCTGGAATTGCGGCTCGCGCATGAACAGCGACAGCATGATCGCCGCCCCGCCCATGATATCTTCGGCCGCGACGATGGCGGCCCGGCGGTTGCCGACCAGCTCGCCATAGGCCCGAAGCGAGCGGGTGAGGGCGGTGCGCAAGCCCGCCTCATGCGTGCCGGCATCGGGCGTCGGGATCGTGTTGCAGTAATAGCTGGCGAAACCGTCGCCATCTTCCGGCCAGGAAATCGCCCATTCGACCCGCGCGGAATCGGCCAGTTCGACCTCACCGATGAAGGGCGTGGCCGTGATCGAGGCGCGCTCGGCCAGCACGGAGGCCAGGTAATCGGCGAGGCCGCCCGGGAAATGCAGCGTATCCTTGGTCGGCACATCGTCCGGCAGCTTGATGGTCTCGTCGCAACTCCAGCGCAGCTCGACACCCTTGAAGAGATAGGCTTTCGAGCGCGCCATGCGATAGAGCGTCGCCGGGCTGAAATGCAGATCAGCACCGAAGATCTGCGGATCGGGATGAAAGCTCATGCTCGTGCCGCGCCGGTTGGCGACGGCGCCGACCGCTTCGAGCTTGGTCAGCGGCACGCCGCGCGAATATTCCTGGCGATAAAGCTGCTTGTCCTTGGCGATCTCGACCACCAGCCGGTCGGACAGCGCATTCACCACCGAGGCGCCGACGCCATGCAGCCCGCCCGAGGTCTTATAGGCATTGCCGCTGAACTTGCCGCCGGAATGCAGCACGGTCAGGATCACTTCGAGTGCCGATTTGTCGGGGAAGCGCTTATGGGCATCGACCGGGATGCCGCGGCCATTGTCGCGGATCGTCAGGCTGTAATCGGCGGCCAGTTCGATCTCGATCCGGCTGGCATGGCCGGCGACCGCTTCGTCCATGGCATTGTCGAGCACCTCGGCGGCCAGATGATGCAGTGCCCGCGCATCGGTGCCGCCGATATACATGCCGGGCCGTCGGCGCACCGGCTCCAGCCCTTCGAGAACCTCGATATCCTCGGCCGAATAGGCGTCGGTCTTGCGGGCGGAATTGTCGAATAGGTCTACCATGGCGCCGACAATAGAGGCGGCCGGCTGGCGAAGGCAAGCGATCGTACCCGCTCCGTTCATGCGGGGCGAAAAAGGACGCGAAATCAGCGCGGTGCCGTTGCCCGACACCGAACGGCGGGGCGTGGCCGCTTCGTTGCCGTCTCCGACTCCGTATGCCCCTCCCCGATTGCCGGTTGCCCCAATATCGCCCGATTTCGTCTCGGAATTGCCCAGGTCCTGCCCCATCGGTGCCGCTCGGCGCCACGAGGCTCACAAGATCGAGGTCGGTCAGCGGACCGGTTTGACGCGAGAGGGGAAGATCATGCAGTGCGGTTGCCAGGAACTCAGTCTCAATGAATTGATGCAGGATCCGATCATCAAGGCGGTCATGCAGTGCGATGCGGTCAAGGAAGCCGAATTGCGCCGGCTGATGGCGCGGGCACGCACGACCTATCTCGGTAGCGGCGAATTCGACGTGCGCGGACGACTGAATTAGCAGAGCCGGCAGCCGGCGCGGCTGTGGTGCCACCGTCCCACCGTGCAGTCGTGGCCAAGATGTGCGATCAAGAGCAAATGAGCGCTTGTTTTGGACGGAGACGGCATGGATCAGGCCCAGACGGTGCCGGGCTGGCGCGAGCTGGCCGCGACCGGGCAGCTTGGGAAATTCGCCGTGCTCTGCCTCGGCGTCTGGCTCCACGCCGCCGATTCGCTGCTGACGGCGACGGTCATGCCGGCGGCGGTGGCCGAGATTGGCGGGGTTACCCTATTCAATTGGGCGCTGGCGCTCTATCAACTCGGCTCGATTCTGGCGGCGGCCGTGACCGGCGGCGTCGCCGCGCGCTTCGG
>JBAVTK010000249.1:0-7871 GCA_049696095.1 Aliidongia sp.
GGTGCGGCGCCAGCGCGGCGGCACCGCCGGCGTGCTGGGCGCGCTCAGCCCGCGCGCGCGCAATGCCCAGGTCGCGATGTATCAGGCCGGCGAGGTCGATTACATGGTCGCGACCGACGCGATCGGCATGGGTCTCAACATGGATTTGGACCATGTGGCACTGGCCCGGCTCAGCAAATTCGACGGCAATGCGCCGCGCCGGCTCAGCGTGCCCGAGATCGCCCAGATCGCCGGCCGCGCCGGCCGCCATATGAATGACGGCAGCTTCGGCACCACGGCCGAGGTCGGGCCGCTCGATCCGGAGATGGTCGAGGCGATCGAAAATCATCGCTTCGATCCGCTGGCCGCCCTGTGGTGGCGCAATGCCGCGCTCGATTTCCGCTCGGCCGCCTTGCTGCTGCGCAGCCTGGACGCGCCGCCGCCGCTGCCAATCATGCTGCGCGTGCGCAACGCCGATGATCAGCAGGCGCTGGCAGCATTGGTCCGCCAGCCCGAAATCGCCCGCCTCGCCAGCCATAAGGCCGCCGTCCGGCTGCTCTGGGAGGTCTGCCAGATCCCGGATTTCCGCAAGGTGATGAGCGAACAGCATGCCAGGCTGCTGGGCCAGATCTATCACTATCTAATGCAGCCGGCCGGGCGGCTGCCCAACGAGTGGGTTGCGGCCCAGATCGGCCGGCTCGACCGCACCGAAGGCGAGATCGACGCGCTGGTCCAGCGCATCGCCCATATCCGCACCTGGACCTACATCACCCATCGGCCCGGCTGGCTGGCGGAAAGTGCCCATTGGCAGGATCGGGCGCTCGGCATCGAGGACAAATTGTCCGATGCGCTGCATGACCGGCTGACCCAGCGCTTTGTCGATCGCCGGGCCGCCTCGCTGGTCCGCCATCTGGCCGAGACGCGCGATTTGTTCGCCGCAGTGTCGGGCGAGGGCGAGGTCCGGGTCGAGGGGCATTTCCTTGGGCTGATGCGCGGCTTCCGCTTCATCCCCGATGTGACGGCGGCCGGCGAATCGGCGAGAGCGCTGCTCGCCGCGGCCAATCGCATCCTGCGCACCGAGGTCGCGGCCCGCGCGCGCCGCCTTGCCGCCGAACCGGACACCGCCTTCGCGCTTGATGCGGCCGGCGCCATTGCGTGGCACGGCGACATTGTCGCGCGGCTCGCACCGGGCGAGACGATGCTGGGGCCGCGGGTCGAGGTGCTGACCGCGGATTTTCTCGATGGCGCCTTGCGCGATCAGGTCCGGCGGCGTCTCGAAGAACTGGTGCGCGCGGCGATCGGTCGAGCGCTCAAGCCGCTCCTCACGGCGCTCGCTGTGCCGGTCGCCGCGGCCGGACGCGGGCTGTTGTTCCGCCTGGGCGAGACGCTCGGCACGCTCGATGCGGGCCAGGGTGCACAACTGGTCGTCGAGCTCGATCCCGAGGATCGACGGCGCCTCACCCGCGCAGGGGTGCGCTTTGGCACCGAGACGATCTATGTCGCGGGCGCGCTCAAGCCGGCCTGCATCGCCATGAGGGCGCTGCTCTGGTCGGTTCACGCCGGAATCGGCCAGCCGCCTGCCGTGCCACCGCCGGGCCGGATCTCGATGCCGGCGGCAGGTTTCGGCCCGGATGCCTATGCCCAGGCGATCGGCTATAGGATCACCGGACCTTACGCCATTCGGGTCGATCGTCTGGAGCCGTTGGCGGCTGCCTTGCGCAAGCGCGCGCGGCGTGCCGGCGGATTTACCGCCGACCCGGAATTGGCCGCATCGATCGGGGTGCCCGCCGAGGATTTACCGGCGATTCTGGCCGCGCTGGGTTATCGCGGTATCGTCGGCGACGGCGTGCAGCACTTCGTCGCCCTGCCGCGCCGCGCCCGCCGCAAGACCGGGCATAAATCACCGCCGCGCCCGGTCGCGGCCGGCCATCCCTTCGCCCGGCTGAAAGAGCTGGAATTCGATCGATGACCCAGCCGGCCTCGATTCGCCTCGACAAATGGCTGTGGCACGCGCGGCTGTGCAAGACCCGGTCTTTGGCCGGGCGGCTGTGCGCCGCCGGGGCGGTCGAACTGGCCGATACCGTCGTGATCAAGCCGGCCCAGCCGGTGCGGATCGGCGACCGCTTGACGATCCGCCATGGCGGCTGGCAGCGGCGGCTCGAAATCCTGGATCTGGCCGAACGCCGGGGGCCGGCCGCGGAAGCGCGCCTGCTCTATCGCGAGACCGACGCGCCGATCCGCCTGTCCGACACCGATCCGGCCTGGACGGCGCTCTTGGTGCCGGACGAGGAGTGACCGGCCCGACGCAGCCAAATTTTCGAGGGCAAGATACGATCGCCTCTGTATGATGCAGCCATGACCCAATTGTTCCTGCGCATCGATTTCGATCCGGAGACGAGATTAGGCCCAGGCAAGATTCGGCTGCTTGAGCTGGTTGGCGAGACCGGATCGATTTCTCAGGCGGCGCGCCGGGTGGACAATATGTCCTACCGGCGCGCTTGGCGGCTGATCGACGGGCTGAACGACATGTTCACCGAACCGCTGGTCACGACCAAACTGGGCGGCAGCGGCGGCGGTGGGGCCGAGATCACGCCGTTCGGCGCCGAACTGATCCGGCGCTATCGCGATTTCGAGCGGCAGGCGACGCAATTGGCCGCCGAGCATATGGCGCCGTTCGAGGCGATCCGGCGCAAGACCGGCGACTAACCCCGCCGAAAGATCACGCTGAGATTTTGCGCCGGCATCTCGACAATCTCGCTGAGCGCGAAACCGGCTTCCGCCGCAATCTCGGTGACCGCTTCCAGGCGGCGCACGCCCCAGGCCGGATTCCGCTGACGCAGGCTGTGGTCGAATGCCAGATTCGATTCGGCGAAAACCACCCCGTCGCGCCGGAACGGGCCATAGAGATAGAGCGGCGCACCCGGCGGCAGCAGCCGTGCCGCCCCGGCGACCAGGCCGCGGGCTGCGGCCCAGGGGGCGATGTGGATCATGTTGATCGCCAGCACGGCGGCCGCTTCATCGAGCGGCCAGCGCGGTGCGGCAGCGTCAAGTGCTACCGGTTCGGCGATATTGCCGAGCCCGGTGGCGCGGTGCCAGGCAGCGATGCTCGCACGGGCCGATTCGTCGGGATCGGAAGGCTGCCAGCGCAAGGCCGGCAAGGCCTTGGCGAAATGGACGATATGCTCGCCAGTACCGCTGGCGATCTCCAGGATCGTGCCGGCCGGCGGCAGGATGCGGGCCAGCACGGCCAGAATCGGCGCCCGGTTGCGTTCGGTGGCGGGAGCGTAGCGGCGGGGATCGTCCGGCGCGGGCATGACCATGATCGATTCGACTCCAAGGCAGGGTCGTCGCGGCCGATTCGACGATTACACGGTGCGCAGTTGCCCTATGCGGAATTTTCTGTTGCAGTGACGGCCGAAGCGTTCTTTCAATGCACCGGACAGCCGCGCCGGAACACGGGAATGATCGCACATGACCTATGTCGTCACTGAAGCCTGCATCAAGTGCAAATACATGGACTGCGTGGAAGTATGTCCGGTCGATTGCTTCTATGAGGGAGAGACGATGCTGGTCATCCATCCCGACGAATGCATCGATTGCGGCGTCTGCGAGCCCGAATGCCCGGCCGAAGCGATCATTCCGGACAGCGATGCGCAAGCGGAGCGGTGGGTCGGTCTGAACCGCGACTATGCCGTGAGCTGGCCGAACATCACTCGCAAAGGTGTGGCGCCAGCCGATGCCGATGCGTTCAAAGACGTTGACGGTAAATTCGACAAGTTTTTCTCGGCCAATCCCGGAAAACGTTAAGCGCCACAACACGGGCCGGCATCCTGTCCAGGATTGCCGGCCGCGATATTGCAGCGCAGCATACGCCCGCCGCGCTCAAGTGCCGCGACATAGAACGGTTCCAAATGTCATGGAAGCCATGACCTTCCCGAATATCGCGGCGCTGGCATTTGGCACCGATTTTGTGTTATGTTCTTGATTGGACGGAGCGCTGTCGGCGGTTGTACGCCGCTTGTCTCAGATTTGTTTCGTTGAATCATGCTCGAAGTGCCGCGTCGGCGCAGGCTTGTGCGCCGGGGAATATTCGGGTCATGCGGCCCGGTCCCCGCCTATTTGAGAGAATCGGATGTCGGACAAGATTGGGTTCGCCGAAGGCGATTATGTCGTATATCCAAGCCATGGTGTCGGTAAGATCCTGGGCATCGAGTCTCAGGAAATTTCCGGTTATCAGCTCAGCGTGTTCGTGGTCCATTTCGATAAGGATCGGATGACGTTGCGCGTGCCGGTCACCAAGGCACAGGGATCGGGCTTGCGTCGCTTGTCGACGCAAAAGGAAATGCAGTTGGCGCTCGCCAAACTCAAGGGGCGTTCCAAGGCAAAGCGCACGATGTGGAGTCGCCGCGCCCAGGAATATGAAGCGAAAATCAACTCCGGCGACCCGGCCTCGATCGCCGAAGTCGTCCGCGATCTGTACCGGAATTCCGGTCAACCGGATCAGTCCTACAGCGAACGCCAGATCTATCAGGCGGCGCTTGATCGTCTGGTGCGGGAATTCGCCGCGGTCGAGGCGATTGATGAATTGACCGCGACGCAGCGCCTTGAGCAGATGCTCAGCGCCGCCTGACCGCTCAATGGCAGCCGGGCGCAAATCGATTGAAGCCCGTATCCCGCGTCGTTCGGCACGCCCCGCTATGACCGGACCTCACCGGTCGTGACGGCACCGCGCACCAGTCCGGTGCAGCGTTTCGCTACTCTGGTCGGCCGACAGCGCATCTGGACGATATCGGCGATCCATGCCGAGGTGCGGCGACTCGAAGCCATTCACGATGCCATCGAAAAACGGCTCCAGCCGCGCGATGGGCTGGTCTATCTCGGCAATATGATCGGTTCGGGCACTGCCGTCTTCGATACGGTGGCCGAGCTTCTGGCCTTTCGCCGCGCCTTCATCGCCCGCCCAGCCGCCTTCGCATCCGATCTCGTTTATCTGCGCGGCAGCCAGGAAGAGATGTGGCAAAAGCTGCTGGAACTGCAATTCGCCCCCAACCCGGTCGAGGTCTTGGCCTGGATGCTCGATCACGGTGTCGGCGCCACGCTATCGGCCTATGGCGCCCATTCGGGCCAGGGGCTGGCGGCCGCGCGCGACGGGCCGATGGCGCTCACGCGCTGGACCAACGCGCTACGCCAGGCGGTGAATGCCGCGCCTGGCCATGCCAATCTCCTGACCGCGCTGCGCCGGGCCGCCTTTACCGGCGGCAATGAGTTGTTGTTCGACCATGCCGGCATTGATCCGTCGCGGCCGCTGACGGCGCAGCATGACAGTTTCTGGTGGGGCGGCGGCGGGTTTCTCGATCTCGTCGAACCCTATGCCGGCTTCCGCAAGGTCGTTCGTGGCTTCGACCGCCATCATGGTGGGCTGCAAATCACGCAGCATTCGGTTTCGATGGATCGCGGGTGCGGCACCGGCGGGCCGTTGATCTGTGCCTGCTTCGACCTCGACGGCGATGTGGTCGAGAGTTTCGAAGCTTAAGCGCCGACGCGGCCCACGCTTTGCCCGAGCGGCCCTGGCGCTGGTCCTGCTGTGCGCGCTGTCGGTGCAAGCGCCGGCCGCACGGTTGAGTGCCGAGACGTTGGCGCTGTACGCCTTGCCTGAATTACGCAAGGGAAATGTCGCAACCGTCACAGACGGCGCCACGCTGGTACTCGACGACGGGACCGGTGTGCGGCTGAGCGGCATCGAACCGATATTGGAGACACCTGGCGGCAACAGCCGTTGGGAGGACGCCGCCCGGATGCTGCTCGAATCGCTGGTTGTCGGTCATGGTATCAGCTTGCGCGGCCCGGCCACCCCGCCGGATCGCTATGGCCGGATCACCGCTCAATTGATCCGCGACGACGGTTTGTGGATCGAAGGGGCGTTGCTTGCCGCGGGCGCAGTTCGGGTCGAACCGCCGACGAATGGTCTTGCGCGTTTCATGCTGCGCCACGAATCGCTGGCCCGGCGCCGGCATATTGGCTTATGGCAATCGCCGCTTTACGAGGTGGAGAATCCGGCCGGGCTTGACCGCGACAGTGGCCGCTTCATCCTGGTCGAGGCCGATGTCCGGTCGGTCGAGGAACGCAGCGGCGTAATCTGGCTCGATCTGGGCAACAACGCCGCAGCCCGGCTCGACCGACCGGCCCGTCGCTTCTTCATGGCGGCCGGGCTCGATCCGTCGAGCCTGACCGGCCGTCACCTGCGGCTGCGCGGCTGGGTTCACTGGCAAGGCCGTCCGGTGTTGGACCTCGCCGATCCCGATTCGGTCGAGATCGTGGCGCGGCCACGGTCGCGGCGCAAATAGTCGCGATCGAAATCGTCAGCCCGACGAGTCGGGAAACCGATCCGGCCCCGGAAAACCATCCCCGCCGAACCAGCCCGATTTTTCCGTGCGGGCGAGCTTTGTCCATTCGCCGCCACCGGCATAGCGATAATGAATATATTCCGTCACCAGCGGCAGGTCCGGTGGCATCGGTTCGCCGGATTTCAGTGCCTTGAAGCGCGGATCCTCAAAATCTGGATGACTTGACACCTCGGTGATATCGTCAAGGCGCGGCAGATCGCCCGGCCGCCAGGCGATCCGCCGGGCCTGGACCACCGTCAATTCATCATGCTCGCCAGCCGGGCCGCGGAAATGCTGCCAGGCGATCTTGTCGTCGCTGCCCAGGCGAAAGAAATGCGTGATGAGACCGGCATAATCGCCGTCGCCCGTGCTGCAATCGTCGCCCAGCGTCCAGACCATGCCATCGGGCTGCTGGCGCGGCTCAATCGAGATCGTGCCCAGCTCGCAATCCAGCCGCCGGTAATCCAGCAACTTGCCGTCATGATCGACCAGCCGAACCAAGCCGCGCCGCAACGGTCCCTGCTCAAGGGCGGCGGCCAGCGCCTTGTCGCCGGCTACGCCGGGGTGATGCAGAAACTCCGCCGGATCCTTGCTGCCGCCCCAGAGCCAGTAGCGCAATGCCGAACTGATCCGCTCATCCTCCAGCACTTCGATTCGACGCTCGCCCGCCTGTCCGGCATGGGCCAGGATCACGGTCTGATGCACCGCAAGGCCGGCAAGGTCGGGCGGCGGTGCCTGCGGCTTGCAGCCGGCGACCACGCCAGCGAGGATCAGCAGCGGCAGAATCGAACGGCACGGCGGCATCGGCATGCGGCTCCACAATATAGCGTCGGGCGGGTGCCACCCTAATGCATTTACCGATCGGATGGGAAGCCGTCGGACGTCCACCCTCGTCTGACCACTCATCGATTCAGGGATGACGCCGTCGGCGCCTCGATAAACAGCAGCCGCGCCGCGCCATAGCGCCGCTCATCAAGCAGCCAGAAACCGGCCGGCAGATCGAGCGGTTCCCGCGCGCCGATTTCGAGCGTGATGAGCGCCGCGGACACGAACCAGCCGGCGGCTTCGAGCGCCGCCAATGCGGCACTGCCTAGCTCCTTGCCATAGGGTGGGTCGAGAAAGGCGAGGCCAACCGCCGCCGGCGCGCGCGGCGGGCGTGTCGCATCGCCGGCCAGGATACGGCTGTTGGCTGTCTCGCCCAACATGGCGATATTGGCGCCGAGCAGCTTGCGGGCCGCCGGGGCCAGTTCGAGAAAGCTCACCTCCGCGGCCCCGCGCGACAGCGCTTCGAGACCGAGCGCCCCGGTGCCGGCAAAGGCGTCGAGCACGCGCCGTCCCAGCAGCGGCGAGCCACCCGCCGCAAACGGGCCATGCTCCAGAATATTGAACAAGGCCTCGCGCGCCCGGTCGCTGGTCGGGCGGATCGTGGCATCTTCCGGCACCAGCAGCTTGCGGCCGCGATGCTTACCCGCGACGATGCGCATCGCGCCCGCGCGGCTTGGCTCCGCC
>JBAVTK010000250.1:0-3134 GCA_049696095.1 Aliidongia sp.
GCCGTCGGACGAGATCAGCGCCAGTTTCTGCCCCTCGCGATAAGGCAGCAGCGTCACGATATCGGCATCGTTCGGCAGATCGATCATCAGGCGCAGCGGCTCGCCCATACCGCGCCCGCCCGGCAGCTTGTCGGCGTTGAGGGTATAGAACCGGCCGGTCGTGGCGAAGACCAGGATGCGGTCGGTAGTATAGGCCTCGACCGCGAAGCGCGGGCCGTCGCCCTCCTTGTGGCGCTGCTCGCCGGCCTGGATGTTGTGGCCCTTGACCGTGCGTATCCAGCCTTTGGCCGAACACAGTACCGTGACTGGCTCGCGCTCGACCAGCGCGTGGACCGGCACGCTGATCTCGCCCGGCGGCGAACCAATCTCGGTACGCCTTCCGCCGACCTTGCTGTTGCCGCCGAACTCCTTTTCGAGCTGGACCAACTCCTTGTCGATCGCCTTCCAGCGCTTGGCCGGGTCGGCCAGCAGCGCTTCAAGCTGGGTCTTTTCGGCGGTGAGGGCGGCGGTTTCCTGCTCGATCGCCAGTTGTTCCAGCTTGTGCAGCGAGCGCAGCCGGAGGTTCAGGATCGCCTCAGCCTGTTCCTCGGACAGCGCCCAGCGCGCCATCAGCGCGGGCTTCGGGTGATCCTCGAAACGGATGATGCGGATCACCTCATCGATATTGAGGTACGCGATGAGAAAACCGGCCAGTACATGCAGCCGCCGCTCGATCTCGCCCAGCCGTGAGCGGGTCCGCCGTTCCAGCACCTCCAACCGATGGTCGAGGAAGGCACGCATCGCCTCCTTGAGGCTCATCACGCGCGGCGCCCCGGTGGCGTCGAGCACATTCATGTTGAGCGGAATGCGGGTTTCCAGGTCGCTCGCCCGGAACAGCGATTCCATCAGCATCTCGGGCTCGACATTGCGCGTCTTGGGCTCGAAGACGAGGCGGATCGTCTCGGCCGATTCCTCGCGCATATCGCCTAGCAGCGGCAGCTTCTTTTCTTCGAGCAACTGGGCGATGCGCTCGATCAGGCGCGATTTCGGCACCATATAGGGAATTTCGGTGACGACGATCTGATAGGCGCCGAGCGGCAGCACCTCCTTGACCCAGCGCGCGCGCAGCCGAAAGCTACCCCGCCCGGTGGCATAGGCTTGGCGGATATTTTCCGGCGTTTCGACCAGCACACCGCCGGTCGGGAAATCCGGCCCCTTTACATGGGCCAGCAGATCCTCGGCACTGCAATCCGGCTGCTTCACGATCAGCCGCAAGCCGGCGCACAGTTCGCCCAGATTATGCGGCGGAATGCTGGTCGCCATGCCGACCGCGATGCCGGTGGCACCATTGGCCAAGAGATTGGGCAAGCGCGACGGCAGCACGACCGGCTCCTCGCCGGTGCCGTCATAGCTCGGGCGGAAATCGACCGTGTCGTTGGCGATGCCGTCCATCAACGCCTGGGCCACCGCGGTCAGGCGGCTTTCGGTGTAGCGCATGGCGGCGGCGTTATCGCCGTCAATATTGCCGAAATTGCCCTGGCCGTCGATCAGAGGATAGCGCTGCGAGAAATCCTGAGCGAGCCGGACCAAAGCCTCATAGATCGCCTGATCGCCATGGGGATGGTAATTGCCCATGACATCGCCCACGACCTTGGCGCATTTGCGATAGGCGGAAGTGGGATCGAGCCGGAGTTCGCGCATCGCCCAGAGCAGCCGGCGATGCACCGGCTTCAGCCCGTCGCGCACATCGGGCAGCGAGCGCGCCATGATGGTCGAGAGCGCATAGGACAGATAGCGCTCGGACAGCGCGTCATAAAGCTCGGTATCGCGGATCTCGCCCGCATTTGTCGTCGAAGCCATGCTGCCTCAGTTCCGGGGGTTCGGGCCGGATATAGTCATGGGGCGGGGGAAGCGGTCAATCGGGCGCGTTCGAGCCGGCGCCGGCCCGGTCACGCCGCGGCATCGGCCCGGACTTCCGCCTGGTGCTGAGCTTGGTCGAGACCTCGCGCACGGAGATGGCCGGCAGCACCGCCCGATTGGCCTCAAGATAGCGCACCACCGCGTCCCGATGCTGCGCGATCAGGTTGCGCAGCAGCCAGGACACGGAGTTCGTGATCAGGATCGGCCGCTCGGCCTGAACATCGGCCAGATTGGCCAAAGCCAGATCCAACAGACGCGGATCGCCGCAACGGTACCGCCGCCCGCCGCGCAGCTCTGCTGTAGCCGATGATGAGCGAGCCGTGCTACGCGAGATTATTGCTTTGAAGGCACTGGCTAAGCCGAAGCCGCCCGGTCCATGGGAAGACAGGTGGTTGGATAGTACATTTCCCTTTCACATCGGCGCGTGATCAACTTGATTATCCCGCCGCCGCTCGCAACAGCTCCAGCGCGCGCAGCACCGCGGCGCGGCGCACCGCGTCGCGGTCGCCTGGAAAGATTTCGGCATAGCTTTCGACCTTCCGGCCGCGAAACGCGACGCCGAAATGGACGAGGCCGACCGGCTTACCCGGTGTGGCACCGCCCGGCCCGGCGATGCCGGTGGCCGAGATGGCGAGATGGGTTGCCGGCAAGCGCGCGAGTGCCCCCTCGGCCATGGCGCGGGCGACCTCGGGACTGACCGCGCCGACACGCTCGAACAATCCGGCCGGCACGCCGAGCAACGCGGTCTTGGCCGCGTCGGAATAGGTGACGAAGCCACCCTCGACGACATCGGACGAGCCGGCCCGATCGGTGAGCGCGCCAGCGATCAGCCCGCCAGTGCAGGATTCGGCCGTAGCGAGCTTCCAGCCGCGGCCACGGCACAGCGCCAAAAGCGCCGAAGCCGCGGTTTCGATTGCCTCATCACGCATCATCCACCTCGCCAGAGATGCAACACGCCCCACAATACCGCCGCGGCATAAACCGCCGCCAGCACATCGTCGAGCATGACGCCCAAGCCGCCCTTGACCGAGCGGTCGGCCCAACTGGCCGGCCAGGGTTTCAGGATATCGGCCGCGCGAAACAACAGGAAGCCCAGCGCATAGAAAAGCGGGTCGGGCGGCGTCACCACCAGGGTCAGAAACTGGCCGACCACCTCGTCGATCACGATGATCTGTGGATCGCTGTCGCGACTGGTGGCGATCACCCGGTTCGAGGCGGCCCAACCGGCCCCAAAC
>JBAVTK010000251.1:0-6999 GCA_049696095.1 Aliidongia sp.
GTCGCGTCGCGCCGTGGCCTGCCGCATTGAGGCGGCAAGCGCCCGGTCGCCCTCGCGGCCGCTCGCTTCGAGGGCGGCGACGACGCCCGCAATGTCCGCGGCGGAGCGGTTCTGATTCAGCTTGCGCTTGGCTTCGATCCGATCGATCGCGATTTCGATGCCGACGATGGCGCGGCTCATGCGGGCGACATAGTCGGCTGGCAGCGCCGCCAGGGTCCAGAGCGAATCATATTGCGCCGTCAGCTCTTCGAGGATCGGCCGAAGTGCCGCTTCGCCGTCGAGCGTGCGCGCGGTGCCATAGACATGGACCGCTTCGTAGTTCCAGGTCGGCACGCTGGCGCCCGGCTGATACCAGCGCGGCGAGACATAGGCATGCGGCCCGCTGAAAATCGCCAGCGCCGGGCCGCCCGATGCAAAATGGCGCCAATGCTCGTTGGCACGGGCGACATGCCCGCGCAGCACGCCGTGCGATCCGATTTCCGGATGATAGGACAGCGGCAAGTGCGTCGCCGTCAGCGCATCGCCGATGCCCGACACCAACACCGCAAAACCATGTTCCTGGATCAGCTGCGTGACGATCGCCGGGTCGGTTTCGCTGAAATGCGGCGGTATATACATGGTTTCCGGTTTCCCTCTACCCGCCGAAGAAGCCGATGAGCGCCTCGGCGCAGGCGGCCGGTGCCTCCTCGGCGATGAAATGGCCGCAATCGAAAGCCACCTCGTCAGCATCGGCCGCCCAGCGGCGCCACGCCGGCAAGGGCGATCCGGCCGGAAAATAGCGGCGACCCCAGATCACCCGGACCGGACATCGAATGCGTTTGCCGCTCGCCCGGTCTGCGCCATCCTGTTCCAGATCGAGGCTCGCCGCGGCCCGGTAATCGGCGCAGGTCGCGGCGATCACCCCGGGGTCGCGGAAGCAGCGGAGATATTCAGCGACGGCGGCCGGCGCGAGCGCGCCGCGATCGCCGGCCCATCGGGTCAGCAGATGTTCGAGATAGAAATCCGGATCGAGTCCGATCAGCCGCTCGGCCAGCGGGGCCGGCTGGGCCAGGAACAGCCAGTGATAGCTCTTCATGGCACCCCGCCAATCCATGGCCTCCCAGGCATCGAGCGTCGGCACGATATCGAGCGGCGCAAAGGCCCGTACCAGTTCGGGATGGTCGAGTGCCAAACGAAACCCGACCCGGCCGCCGCGATCATGGCCCGCGAGGAAAATCCGGTCGTGCCCCAGCAGCCGAACGAGATCGCGCAGTGTCTCGGCCGTGCGGCGCTTGGTGTAATTCGCCGTCTCCGGCGCCGGGCCGCGGCTTGCGCCATAGCCCGGCAGATCGGGAATGATAAGGGTGAAACGGGCGGCGAGGGGGGCCGCGATCGCGTGCCAAGCGGCGCGCGTTTGCGGATAGCCATGCAACAGCAGCAAGGGGGGGCCGTCGCCGCCCGAGGTGACGTGCAATACCGTGTCGCCGATCGCGATCTCGCGCTGCGTGAAGCCGTCGAACATTGCCATGGTTCCAGAAATATCTGATTTAGCGTATCGTTGCGCAACCTCCTTACGGACGCAAGGAAATCGCTGCGGCACCGCTCGACCCTGTGCGCGGTATGATTGTAGTACCGTGAGGCTCTCCGCTTCGAACGCATGCCTCACCCGTGCCCAGACGCGCTTTACAACCGCCCGATTATCGATAATTTCCCCGTCATGTGAGTTTGCGGGGCCGGATGCCGCTGCCGCGATCTCGACCGTTCTTCTATCAGCCCGCCGGAGAGGCGTATGTGGATCGTCAGAGTCGCCCTCGATCGGCCTTACACCTTCATCGTGCTGGCCCTGCTGCTGCTGATCTTCGGGCCGTTGACCATTCTGCGCACGCCGACCGATATTTTCCCCAATATCGGGATTCCGGTCGTCAGTGTGGTCTGGAATTACACCGGCTTGCCGCCGCAGGAAATGGGCGATCGGATCGACGCGAATTTCGAGCGTGCGGTGACCACGACGGTCAATGATATCGAGCATATCGAATCTCAATCGCTCGAAGGCGTCGGCGTCGTCAAAATCTTCTTTCAGCCGAGCGTCAATATCGATGTGGCGCTGAGCCAGGTCACGGCGATCGCGCAGACCTTGCTGCGCCAGATGCCGCCCGGCACCACGCCGCCGCTGGTGGTCAGCTACAATGCCTCCAGCGTGCCGGTGATCCAGTTGGCGCTGTCGTCCGGCAAATTGTCCGAGCAGGAGCTGTTCGATCTCGGCAACAGCTTTATCCGTACCCAATTGGCGACGGTCCAGGGCGCCTCAATCCCCTTTCCCTATGGCGGCAAGCAGCGGCAGGTTCAGGTCGATCTCGATCAGCGCGCGATGCAGGCCAAGGGCGTATCGGCACAGGATGTCAGCAACGCGATCGGCGCGCAGAATCTGATCCTGCCGGCCGGCACCGAAAAGATCGGCCTCTACGAATATAACGTAAAGCTCAATGCCAGCCCGCAATCGATCGCCGAACTGAACGATTTGCCGGTCAAGACGGTCAATGGCAGCACGCTCTATGTCCGCGATGTCGCGCATGTCCGCGATGGGTATGCGCCGCAGACCAATGTCGTGCGCGTCGATGGCGAGCGTGCCGTGCTGATGAGCGTGCAGAAGACCGGCAACGCCTCGACGCTCGACATCATCTCGCGGATCAAGGATCGGCTGCCGCTGTTGCGCGACGGGCTGCCGTCGGAAATGAATATCGATGCAGTTGGCGATCAATCGGTCTTCGTCGGTGCGGCCGTCGAAGGCGTGGTCCGCGAAGGCATCATCGCGGCGGCGTTGACCGGGCTCATGATCCTGCTGTTTCTCGGCAGCTGGCGCAGCACCCTCATCATCACCGTTTCGATTCCGCTTTCCGTGCTGGCCTCGATCATTGTGCTCTCGGCACTCGGCCAGACCATCAACATCATGACGCTGGGCGGCTTGGCGCTGGCGGTCGGCATTCTGGTCGATGACGCCACGGTCGCGATCGAGAACATCAATTGGCATCTGGAACGGGGCAAGCCGGTCGAGCCGGCGATTCTCGACGGTGCCCAGCAGATCGCCGTGCCGGCGCTGGTCTCAACCCTGTGCATCTGCATCGTCTTCGTACCGATGTTCTTTTTGTCGGGGGTCGCGAAGTTTCTATTCGTACCGCTGGCCGAAGCCGTGGTCTTCGCCATGCTCGCCTCATACATTCTGTCGCGGACGCTGGTGCCGACGCTGGCGAAATACCTGCTGCGCCAGCATGTTCCGCATGAAGAGCACGAGCCGCGCACTTGGCTCGGGCGGTTTCAGGCCGGGTTCGAGCGCGGCTTTGTCGCGCTCAGGCGGCGCTACCGCGCGCTCTTGGGGTTGGCGCTGATGAATCGCCGGGTTTTCGCCGGCGGTTTCATGCTGCTGGTGCTGGCCTCGCTGGCTCTGGCACCGAACTTGGGCGAGGATTTCTTTCCGACGGTCGATGGCGGGCAGATCAAACTGCATATCCGCGCCCATACCGGAACGCGCATCGAGGAAACCTCCCGGATCAGCGACGAGGTCGAAACGCTGATCCGCGGCACGATACCGACGGTCGATCTGGAAAAGATCGTCGACAATATCGGCCTGCCCTATAGCGGCATAAATCTGTCCTACAGCAATTCGGCGCCGACCGGCACGGCCGACGCCGATATCCTGGTGTCGCTGAAGCCGGACCACCGGCCGACGGCCGACTATGTCCGCATCCTGCGCCGGCAATTGCCGGAGGCGTTCCCCGGTGTCAGCTTTGCCTTCCTACCGGCCGATATCGTCGGCCAGATCCTGAATTTCGGTCTGCCGGCGCCGATCGATATCCAGGTGATCGGCAACAATTCCACGGCTAACCGGCAATATGCCAACGATCTCTACGAGAAGCTTCGAACCGTGCCGGGGCTGGCCGATCTCAGGATCCAGCAGGCGGTCGATACGCCCGAACTCGATCTCGATGTCGATCGCAGCCGCGCCGAGGAGCTGGGCCTGACCCAGCGCGATGTCGCCAACAACATGCTGATCTCATTGAGCGGCAGCTTTCAGACGGCGCCGACCTTCTGGCTCAATCCGAAAAACGGCATCTCCTACTCGATCGTCACCCAGACCCCGCAATATCAGCTCGATTCACTGGAAGCGCTGAAAAATCTGCCGGTGACCGGTAGCAATGGGCAGCAGCCGCAGATCCTGGGCGCCCTCGCCACGGTCAGCCGCGGCGTCGGGCCGGTCGTCGCCTCGCATTACAATGTCCAGCCGGTGATCGATCTCTTCGCCTCGGTGCAGGATCGCGATCTGGGGGCGGTCAGCACCGATGTCCGGCACATTCTCGACGAGATGGCGTCGCAGGTGCCCAAAGGTACCAGCATCGTTCTGCGCGGCCAGACCCAGACCATGGAGACCTCGTTCTTCGGCCTCTATGCCGGCCTCGCCTTCGCGATCGTGCTGGTCTATCTGCTGATCGTGGTCAATTTCCAATCCTGGCTCGATCCGTTCATCATCATTACCGCCTTGCCGGCAGCACTGGCCGGCATCGTCTGGATGCTGTTTCTGACCCACACCACGCTGAGCGTTCCGGCGCTGACCGGCGCGATCATGTGCATGGGCGTTGCCACCGCCAACAGTATCCTGGTGGTGAGCTTTGCCCGCGAGCGTCTGGATCACGGCCGCGATGCCCTGACCGCGGCGCTTGAAGCCGGCTTCGGGCGGTTCCGCCCGGTGCTGATGACCGCTCTCGCCATGATCATCGGCATGGTGCCGATGGCCCTTGGCCTGGGCGAGGGCGGTGAGCAGAATGCGCCGCTCGGCCGCGCCGTCATCGGCGGATTGCTCTTCGCGACCATCGCCACCCTGTTCTTTGTCCCCACGGTTTTCTGCATGGTTCATGGTCGCCATGCAGTACGCCATCGCGCCAGACGTCCGGAGACTGCGCATGTCCTCCCGTAATATTCCCCGACCGCACCGTCCAAAGCCCGGCGCGCTGCGCCTGGCCGGGCTTGTCGTTGTCCTGACCATGATCGCGGCGGGCGGCTGGGGCATCGCGGCGCGCTCCGGCGCCCAGGCGGCGCTGGAGAGCGAGAGCGGGCAACGCGCCGTCACCAGCGTGATTTTGATCAAGGCATCCACCGGTCCCAGGGCCGAAGATGTCGTGTTGCCCGGCACGGTTCAGGCCTATCTCGATACGCCGATCTATGCCCGGACCAGCGGTTATGTGAAGGCCTGGTACACCGATATCGGTGCGCAGGTGACCAAGGGCCAATTGCTGGCCGAGATCGACACGCCCGAGATCGACGACCAGTTGCGCCAGGCCGAGGCCGATCTGGCGACGGCCGAGGCCAATGGCAAGCTGGCCGGCAGCACGGCGAAGCGCTGGCAGGCACTGGCCGCAACGGACTCGGTCTCGCGCCAGGAAAATGACGAGAAGGCGGCCGATGCCGCGGCCAAAGGCGCGGTGGTCAACGCTGCCAAGGCCAATGTCGCCCGGTTGCAGCAGCTCGAATCCTTCAAACGCGTTCTGGCACCGTTCGACGGCGTCGTTACCGCGCGCAAGACCGATGTCGGTGCATTGATCAATGCCGGTAGCGGCATCGGGCCGGAATTGTTTCATGTCGCCGATACCGGCCGGCTGCGGGTCTATGTCCAGGTGCCGCAGGCTTATGTCCCGCTGGTCAAGGTCGGCATGACGGCCAATCTGCATTTCATCGAATTCCCCCGCCGCGATTTCCCGGCGAATGTCGTCCGCTCGGCCGAGGCGATGGATGCGGCGGCACGCACGCTGCTGGTCGAATTGCAGGTCGATAATGCCAAGCACGAACTGGTGCCTGGCGGCTATACCGAGGTCCATCTGGCGGTCCAGGCCGACAGCGGCACGGCGCGGCTGCCGATCAACACGCTGTTGTTCCGGGCCGAGGGGCTGCGCGTCGCCAAGGTCGATGGCAATAATCGCGTCGCTCTCGCGCCGATCGCCTTGGGCCGCGATTATGGCACCGAGGTCGAGGTGGTCGACGGCGTCGCGCCCGGCGAGGCCGTCATTCTCAACCCGCCCGATTCGCTGAAGGATGGCCAGCTGGTGAAGGTGGTCACGCCGGCGGCACCGCAAGTCGCGGAGGCGAGCGCCCAAAAATGACGCCGCGCCGTTTGGTCCATTGCGCCGCCCTGGCCGCGGCGACGCTGTCGCTTGCCGCTTGTTCACTGGCGCCCGACTATCATCGGCCAGAGACGCCGGAACCGCCGGCCTTCAAGGAAATGGGCGAGTGGAAGACCGCCGAACCGGCCGACGAGGCGCCCAAGGGCGAATGGTGGCGGCGTTTCGGCGATTCCGTGCTGAACGATCTGGAGGACAAGGTCGGCAGCGCCAATCAGGATCTGAAGGCGGCCTTTGCCCGGTTTCAGCAGGCGCGCACCGTGGTCCGGATCGCCAATGCCGATACGCTGCCGCAGGTCTCGGCGAGCGCCGCCGGTGCCCGCAAGCGCGTGTCTCAAACCCTGGCCTTCCCCAATCAGCCGGCCAATTTTTCCGATTATGCGCTGAGTGCCGACGTCTATTACGAGATTGATGTCTGGGGCCGGGTCCGCAACAGCGTCGAATCCGCCAAGGACAAGGCGCAGGCCAGCGCTGGCGATCTGGCGGCAACCGATCTCGGCTTACGCGCCGATCTGGCCAATGATTATTTCGCATTGCGCGGATTCGATACTCAGCAGCGGATTCTCGACGAAACGGTCATCGCATTCGGCGCCGCCCTCGACCTGACCGGGCGGCGCCATGAGGGCGGGGTCCAGCCGGCCGCCGACGTGGCGCAGGCCGAAGGGCAGTTGGAGACCGCGCGGACCCAGGCAGCCGAGAATCTGCTGCGCCGGGCGCAGATGGAGCATGCCATCGCCATCCTCGTCGGCGAGCCGCCCGAGCAGTTCAGCCTGCCGCCCCGGCCGCTCGACGGCAATCCGCCGCCGCCGGTCGATATCGGCCTGCCGTCCAGCCTGATCGAGCGCCGCCCGGATGT
>JBAVTK010000252.1:0-12171 GCA_049696095.1 Aliidongia sp.
GGCCGGCCCCGCGCTCCCACACGCGCAGCCGCAACCGGCCGGGCGCGAGCAGGCTGGCGATGCCGATATTGGCGCGCTCGGGAAAAATCGGGTGGGTTTCCAGGATCGGGCCGAGCCGCGCCAGATCGACCGCATCGGCGTCAGGCACGAAAAATGTGGCATGCGGATTGCCCATGCTGGTGCAGGTTGCGTCGCCCAACTCCGCGATGCCGACCGGTACGCTGAGTGTGTCGCACGCCCGTGCCAACGGAATGTCGCGCCAGCGCAGCCGGACCGGTCCCATATCGACGGTGATGAGCCCGCCAACGGCCGTGGTGGCGACGAGCACGCCGCTGACCGTTTCGATCCCGACGCGGGCAGCACCGGTTTCGTCCATGATCAGCATCGCGACACAGCGCGTAGCGTTGCCGCAGGCGCCGGCTTCGCTGCCATCGGCATTGAAGATCCGCATGAAGACGAGTGCTTCGGGATCGCGCGTCCGCTCCAGCAGGATCAATTGATCGAAGCCGATGCCGGTGCGGCGGTCGCCGAGGGCGGCCGTCAGTTTCGGCGTGATCGGGACGATTCGATCACGCGCGTCGGCCACAACGAAATCGTTGCCCAACCCGTGCATTTTGCGAAAATCGATTCTTGGCATGGTGTCCGGGTTATAGGGCGGCGCGGGCGGCGCTGTCCATCACCGCGGGCCGCGCGGGCGTTTGTTCAGCTCTTGGGATGGGCCGCGTCGAAGCCGGCTTGTTGCGCCGCCGTCGCGTCCTTCTGATAGGTCGCCTTCCATTGATCGTATGGCATGCCATAGATGGCCTCGCGCGCGGCGGCATCGGTCAAGGGCACGCCCTGAGACTCGGCCGCCTCACGGTACCAACGCGACAGGCAGTTCCGGCAGAAGCCGGCCAGATTCATCAGGTCGATATTCTGCACTTCGGTCTTTTCGCGCAGATGCTGCACCAGGCGGCGAAAGGCGGCGGCTTCCAGGTCGGTGCGGGTCCGGTCATCCATGACGGGCGATCCTCGGGCGGTGACGGGCAGCAATACTACGCCGCCCTCGTCGCGAATTGAAGGTTAAGCCGCGGCGAGAAAATCGCCGATCGCGGCCAGAAAGGCGTCCGGCATCTGCAATTGCGGGACATGCGCGCACCCCGCCAGAATGGTGAGGCGTGCATCGGGCAGCAGCCCGGCCAATTCGACCGACATGGGCGGCGGCGTCGCCTCATCCTGCTCGCCCACCAGCACGAGAACCGGGATGGCGACACGGCTCGCCTCGGCGCGCAAATCGAGTGCCGCCAGTGCCGCGCAGGCCGCCTGAACGACCGCTGGATCGGTGCGCAGAAAGGCCGCGCGGCGTTCGGCCATGAGGTCTGGGTTGGCCGCCTGGAATTCGAGGGCGAACAGACGCCGCATGGCGATCTCGGCGATGGCCGCCAAGCCCTGAGCCGCGCCGGCCGCCATGTTGCGAAAGGCCTGGCGCCCCGGCTCCGTAAAAGCAACGCCGCAATCGGCCAGGACCAGACGGCGGGCGAGATCGGGGTGACGGATCGCCATCTGCAGCGCGACGAACCCGCCGAAACCGTTGCCGAGCACGATCGGTCGCTCGGCACCGACGATATGACGCACCGCCTCGGCCATCCGGTCGGCAATGCCGGCCAGCCCGCCATCGACCGCCGACGACCCGCCGAAGCCCGGCAGATCCGGCACGATCACCCGAAAGCGCCGGGCGAGCGGCGCCACGACCCGCTCGAAGCTGCCGCGATCGGCCAGCAGCGAATGAAACAGGACGAGCGGCGGGCCATCACCGACGATGTCGGCGTCGATCGTTCCGCCGGCCAGTTCGATCCTCATCGCATACCCTTTCGCCCGATCCGATATGCGGCATGCTTAGTCGGTAACGCGGGTTTCCGCAAAGCCATTGGCGGTCGCGATCCGCGCGCCGGCCGCATTCAAGTCATGCTACGCATACGAGCAACCGTCAAAAGCCTTATGGATCGGTCGATAGTTTGCTAGTGACATATCGAGCCATAAACCGGGCTGGAGGGAGCCTAAGCCATGAACAGCCTTGACCAGCCGATAGCGGCGCATGGGAATTTCATCGATTGCGCCGAGGTCGAGGCCGGCGATGGACGCTGGATCGAGGTGCGCAATCCGGCGACTGGCGCGGTGATCGCCCGAATTCCGGATTCGACCGCGGCCGATGTCGATCGGGCGATGAAAAGCGCGCGCGCGGCGTTCGAAGGGCCCGAATGGGGCGGCTTGTCGGTCCGGGCGCGGGCGCGGTTGGTCAACCGGCTCGCCGATGCGTTCGAGGCCAATCTCGACAGTCTCTATCAGCTCGAAACGCTGAATAATGGCCGCCCGATCAACGAGACGCGGGCGCAGATCAGCCGGCTGCCGGATTTCTTCCGTTATTTCGCCGGTCTGGCGCTGGCGCGGCGCGATGATGTGATTCCGGTCGAAGGCGCCTATCTCAATTATACACTGCGCACGCCGCTGGGTGTGGTGGCGAATTGCACGCCATTCAACCATCCGCTGATGATCCTGTGCAAATCATTGGCGCCGACGCTGGCCTCAGGCTGCGTGACGGTGGTGAAGCCATCGGAATATACCCCGCTGACCACGTTGCGGCTCGCGCGGATCTTTACCGAAGCCGGGCTGCCCAAAGGTGTCTTCAATGTCGTGCTGGGCCAGGGGGCGACGACCGGCCGCGCGCTCGCCGAACATGGCGATATCAACAAGCTGGTCCTGACCGGCGGCACCGAGGCGGGGCGCATTGCCGGGGCCGCCGCGGCCCGTGTCTTCGCGCATCAGACCATGGAATTGGGCGGCAAGACGCCGGTGCTGGTGTTCGACGATTTCGATCTTGATCAGGCGGTGAATTATGCCGCGTTCGGCGCTTTGATCGGGGCCGGACAAACCTGTGTCTGCGCCGCGCGCCATCTGGTGCAGGCCTCGATCTATGACGAATTCGTCGAGAAATTGGCCCGGAAGGTGGCGAGCATCCGCCTCGGCGACCCGTTCGATCCGGCAACCCAACTCGGCCCGGTCATCTCGGCGCGGCAGCGCGAGCGCGTGCTGGCCTATGCCGGATATGGCCGCGCGGAGGGGGCACGCTTGATGACGGGTGGTGCGGCGGCACGGGTGGTGGGATGCGAGGGCGGCTTTTTCGTCGAGCCGACGGTCTTTGCCGATGTCCAGCCCAGCACGCGGATTTTCCAGGAAGAGGTGTTCGGCCCCTTCACCACCGTGACACCTTTCCGCGACGAGGAGGACGCGCTTCGGCTCGCCAATGATTCACCCTTTGGCCTGGCGGCGGCGGTACGCACGCGCGATGTGGCGCGCGCACACCGGGTCGCCGCCAAGGTCAAGGCCGGGATCGTCTGGATCAATGATCACCACCGGCTCGACCCCGCCTCACCCTGGGGCGGGGTGGGCGATAGCGGGATCGGCCGGGAATGCGGGACGGAAAGTTTCAATGACCATTTTCAGGTCAAGAGCATCATGCTGCCGACCGAGGAACGTCCGTTCGACTGGTATCGCGACACGGCGACCCAGAAGCGCCTGAACTGATACCAAGCGCCGGAAGTCCCGACTTCCGGCGCTTGGTATGACTTGCGGGCAGCGGCGCGCTATTTCTGGCCCTGCTCCTGCCCGGCGCTCACCATGATGTCGGAGAATTCCGAGAGAAAGACCGATCCTTTCACAGTGCGTTGCACGAGCACGCTGCGGCGATCCGCTTCGTCGCGTTTGCGCCGCGCCAGGCCGAGCAGGCCCAGCCGATCAAGGGCGCGGGTGATGGCCGGCTTGGACACGTTCAGGATTTCGGCCAAGCCGCGCACCGTATGCGGCTGGGGTGTCAGATAGACCGTCAGCAACAAGGCCATTTGGCGGGCCGAGAGGTCCGGGCGGTCCCGGCGCACGCTTTCGCACAGCGCCCGGCGCCAAAGGTCCAATCCATCCGCGCCCGTGAATTCGATCGCCATTCCATCCTGCCGCACCGTTCATTTCGCTTTCGAATCGGATTTTCGCGCGCAGTAGTTGCTCAAGGGTAAATTTTAACGCGCCTGACCCCTGTCCGTTCTCAACTAAAGCGTTCTCGCAGATAGGCGTGGAACGCGCGGAGCGTCAGAGCCTCGCCGCCCTCAGGCCGGCCCGGCCGGGTCGAAGCATTCCAGGCGTAGGTATCGATATGCACCCAAGGCTGGTTCGGCGTGACGAATTCCTGAAGATAGAGTGCGGCAGTGACCGCACCGGCGAAGCCGCCTTCCGGCGCATTGTTGAGGTCGGCGATCTTGCTGTCCAACAGCTTGCGATACGGCTTCCACAGCGGCATCCGCCAGAGCGGATCGTGGGTTCGCGTGCCTACGGCGAGCAAGCCCGCGGCCGTCGCATCATCGTTGGAAAACAGCGCCGGCAACTCGGGCCCCAATGCGACGCGTGCCGCGCCGGTCAAGGTGGCGATATCGACCAGCAGGTCCGGCCGATCCGTGACCGCCTCGGCCAGCGCGTCGCAGAGCACCAGCCGACCTTCGGCATCGGTATTGCCGATTTCGACAGTCAGGCCCTTGCGTGTGGGGAAGATGTCCATCGGGCGGAAAGCGGTCGAGGATACGAAATTCTCGACGGCCGGGATCAGGACGCGCAGCCTGACCTTCATGGCCGAAGCCATGATGGCCTGGGCCAGCCCCAGCACCGTAGCGGCACCGCCCATATCCTTTTTCATCATTTTCATGCCGGCCGGCGGCTTCAGATCGTAACCGCCCGTGTCGAAGCAGACGCCTTTGCCGACCAACGTCACCTTGGGATGATCCGGATCGCCCCAGACGAGATCGATCAGGCGGGGCGCTCTCGCGCTGCCGCGGCCGACGGCATGGATCATCGGGTAATTCCGGACGAGCAGATCGTCGCCGATGATCTGCCGAACCGAGGCGCCGTGGGCCGCCCCGACCGCTTCAACCGCCGCGGCCAGCTCGGCCGGTCCCATATCCTCGGCCGGCGTGTTGACCATGTCGCGGGTGAGCGCCACGGCGTCGGCCAATGTGGCAACTTCGGTGCGATCGGCCGCTTGTGGCCAGACCAGCTGGGCCGGCGCGCGCTTGGCCGCCTTGTAGCGCGTAAAGCCATAGGAACCGAGGGCCCAGCCCAGCGCCACTTGAGTGGTCCCGCCGACGCCAAAGAGCGACTCGGCATCGAAATCCAGGCAGTAGCACCCCTCGGGCAGGCTGTCGGGCAGCCCACCCAGCGCCCAGATCGCCTCGTCGACATTCACCGTCTGGAGGACGCGTGCCAGCCGACCGTCCGCTCCGGGCAGCAACGCCGTCCGCCCGGCCTCACCGGTGAAGCCGATCGACTCGAGCCAGGCGGCGATGGCCGGCGGCTGCTGGCCTTTCCAATCGGCAAAATCGCGCGCGGCGATGGCAAGAAGCGGGATTGCCCCGGAATGATCATCCGTCAGCGCTGCTGGCATGGGTCCATCTCTCCTTCCCGGGCGGCGGGCCGCCGGGGCTATTAAAGTGTCGTCGGTTGCGATCCTCGGTCGAGACGATTACAGTCACCACTCTGACAAGGAGCGCGGATATGGCCGACATCACACTCTATATCGGTAATAAACACTACTCCAGTTGGTCGCTGCGCGGTTGGCTGGCGCTGAAGGAAGGCGGACTGGCGTTCGATGAAGTGCTGATCCGGCTATATGAACCAAACTCGCACGCCGAAACGCTGCGGGTTTCGCCCTCAGGCCTAGTGCCGGCATTGCGCCATGGCGAGCTCGTGCTGTGGGACAGCCTCGCGATCGGCGAATATGTTGCCGAACTGTGCCCGGATAAGCGGCTGTGGCCGGCGGATCGTGCGGATCGTGCCGCGGCGCGCTCGATCGCGGGCGAGATGCATAGCGGGTTTGCCGCGCTGCGCGCCCATCTGCCGATGAATCTCCGCTCGTCATTTCCCAATCGCGGTGTCACACCCGAGGTTCAGGCTGAAATCAACCGGATCACATCGGTCTGGCGCGAGCGCCGCCGCCGGGTAGCACCGGAGGACGGGCCGTTCCTATTCGGACATTTCACGTTGGCCGACGTGATGTTCGCCCCGGTCGTCAGCCGATTCCGAACCTATCACATCGAACTCGACGCGTTGTGTCAGAGCTATGCCGACGCGGTATGGGCGATTCAATCCTACAAGGAGTGGCAGGAGGCGGCCGAACATGAGCCAATGATAATTGAATCGGCCGAATTTTGAACAAGGAGAGAGTTGCCGTGACCGAAATCCTGAATTTGCCCGGCGTCGAGTTGCGGGGCGCTGTTCTGCCCGGATATGAGAAGATCCTGACGCCTCAAGCGCTCGGTTTCGTGGTAGGGCTGCAACGCAAATTCAATGCCGAAAGGCTGCGCTTGCTTGAGCGTCGCACGGAAATTCAGGCTCGGCTCGACGCCGGTGAGCGGCCGAGTTTCCCGTCCGACACCGCGGCGATTCGCCAAGGCGACTGGGTCGTGGCGCCGCTGCCTGCCGATATCCTCGATCGGCGCACCGAGATCACCGGGCCAGTCGATCGCAAGATGATCATCAACGCCCTGAACTCCGGTGCCTCGGTGTTCATGGCCGATTTCGAGGATTCGACCACGCCATCGTGGAAGAATGTGATCGACGGCCAGATCAATCTGCGTGACGCGATTGCCGGCACGATCGACTACACCGATCCAAATACCCACAAGAGCTATCGGCTCAATCCGAAGACCGCGGTGTTGTTCGTGCGCGCGCGCGGCTGGCACCTGCCCGAGGCGCATGTCATCGTCGACGGTGCCGTGATGAGCGGTTCGCTGTTCGATTTCGGGCTCTATTTCTTTCATAACGCCAAAGCACTGCTGGCCAAGGGGTCCGGGCCTTATTTCTATCTGCCCAAGATGGAATCGGCGGCCGAGGCGCGGTTGTGGAACGAGGTTTTTCTGCATGCCCAGACGGAACTTGGCCTGCCGGCCGGCACGATCAAGGCCACTGTCCTGATCGAGACGATCCTCGCTACCTTCGAGCTGGACGAGATCCTGTGGGAGCTGCGTCAGCATTCGGCCGGGCTGAATTGCGGACGCTGGGACTATATTTTCAGCTTCATCAAGAAGTTCCGCAATCAGGCCTGGGCCGTGTTGCCGGACCGCGGACAGGTCACCATGACCACGCATTTCCTGCGCGCCTACAGCCAGCTGGTCATTCAGACTTGTCACCGCCGCAATGTTCACGCGATGGGCGGCATGGCGGCGCAGATCCCGATCAAGAGCGATCCGGCGGCCAACGACGCCGCGATGGCTAAGGTGCGCGCCGACAAGGAACGCGAGGCCGGCGACGGTCACGACGGTACCTGGGTTGCCCACCCCGGCCTGGTTCCGGTCGCCAAGGACGTGTTCGACCGCATCATGCCCGGCCCGAATCAGATCGACCGCAAGCGCGAGGATGTCGTGGTCTCGGCCGCCGATCTCATTCAGATCCCGGCGGGGACCAAGACCGAGGCGGGTCTGCGCCAGAACATCGCGGTTGGCATCGGCTATATCGAGGCGTGGCTGCGCGGCATCGGCTGCGTGCCGTTGTTCAATCTGATGGAGGATGCCGCGACCGCGGAAATCAGCCGCGCGCAAATCTGGCAGTGGCGCAAGCACGGTGCCCATCTGGAGGATGGCCGTCCGGTCGATTCCGCCCTGATCCGCGCCGTGCTTGATGATGAGCTTGGGAAAATCCGCAGCGGGCTCGATACCCCGGCATGGGCCCGTTCCCGGTATGACGACGCGGCCAAGCTTTTCCTCGATCTGGTCGAAAACGACGCGGTTGAGGAGTTCCTGACGCTACCGGCCTCTCGCATGGTCGCCGACGAGGCCTAGAGGGCGATGGTTTCGGGACGAAACCATCGCCCTCTACCTTATTGAAGCAGGACAAGACTCAGATTTTGGGCGACTTCACCCAGAATCATCTTGATCTAGCGGTCGCGCGGCGCGCAAGCGGTGCTGGCAACTCCGCTTGCATGCCTTTCCACAAGGCCATTTGAAACGTGCGCCAAATCGATCAACACCGCGACGAGTCCGGGTCGGCTGCCCTTGACCAGCTTCTCGCTGAGATCCGCGCGTGCCGCCATTGCGCGGCCCACTTGCCGTTCGAACCGCGCCCAGTGGTGCGGGCGGCGGCGGCGGCGCGGCTACTGATCATCAGCCAGGCGCCGGGGACGCGCGTGCATGAAACCGGGCTCAGCTTCAACGATCGAAGCGGCGACCGGCTGCGCGACTGGCTTGGCCTTGATCGCGAAAGCTTTTACGATACGAGCCGGGTTGCGATCATGGGGATGGGCTTCTGCTATCCGGGCGTCGATGCCAAGGGCGGCGATTTGCCGCCGCGACCGGAATGCGCGCCGCTGTGGCATAACGAGGTGCTGCCGCATCTGCCGGCGATCGGCCTTACTTTGCTGGTCGGCTCCTACGCCTTGACCCACTATCTCGGGCGTGGTGCCGGCATGACGGCGATGGTCGCGGACTGGAAACGGTATCTGCCGCGATATTTCCCGTTGCCGCATCCGAGTTGGCGCAATACCGGGTGGCTGAAGCGTAATCCCTGGTTCGAGACGGAAACGTTGCCGGCTTTGCGGCTGCGGGTGAGGCGGTTGCTCTCATTGCAACAGCATCCGGCCGCCGACCAGTAACAGCGTGGCCGCAAGGATCGGGCGAAGGGCGGCGTCGGGCACGCGGGTCGCCACCAGACTGCCGATGATAATGCCGGGCACGGAACCGGCCAGGAGCGAGCCGAGCAGCGCCCAATCGGTCGAGTGGAGCAGCCAATGGCCGATGCCGGCGATCAAGGTCAGCGGCACCGCATGGGCGATGTCCGACCCGACCAATCGCGCGATCGGCTGACGGGGATAGAGGAAGACAAGGGCGGTCAGGCCGAGCGCGCCAGCGCCGACCGAGGAGATCGACACCACAACTCCCAGGATGCAGCCGGTCACGACGGTCAGGATCGCGGCCTTGCGCGCCGGTAATTCACCCAGACGCCGGGTGGCGTATTCCTGAATCCGCGGACGCATCATCACGGCGATTGCCGTCACGACCAATGACACGCCCAGCACGAGCGAAATGATCGCGGCCATCCGCGGCGTCTGTGCGCCGATCTGACTCATGATCACCAAGGTGAGCAGCGCCGCCGGCACGCTGCCCGCGGCAAGCCAGCCGGTGATTCGCCAATTCACCGTACCGGCCACACCATGGACGCCGGCGCCGACGCTTTTGGTGATGGAGGCGAACAGCAGATCGGTTCCCACAGCCGTGGCCGGATGGAATCCGAACAACAGCACAAGAAGCGGCGTCATCAGTGACCCACCGCCGACCCCGGTCATCCCGACCAGCAGGCCGACACCAAGGCCGGTACAGGAATAGAGGAGGTTCATCGACCTTTCCGGATGGACATTCGGCGGACCAGTACGTTACCGACGGCAACGATGCGGCCCGTATGGTTTCATGCGGTTGCCGATGAAGTCAATAAACCACCACCGCCAGGATTCCAGATTAACGCTGGTGGCGACGGTATGCCAAGGTCAGCGGGGCCACTTTGCGGGTTTACGGTTGCCGCCGAAAGCGCATTGTAATGCCCGAAAAAGTAAATTTCCATGCAATTGAGTCTTTGGGCGATTTATGCGCGGATTGCGACTCTGAGGAGCGCCAGGCGAGCGAGTGCCAGAATGGTCTGGCGCGCTTGCGGCAGCATCGCCCGGGTTTGGCCGGCAGCGCTGACGTGGATGATAAGGATAAAGCGTAGCGCCCTCATGGGCCGGGCAGGAGATGGCGGGGCTGAAGGGCAAGCCTGATATAAAGCCCTCCATGCCGTCCGGGATGGACAAGAAGTCGTCGGGGGCCGAGCGCGCCATGCTGCACCTGCGTGCTCAGGGTTTTGCCCGAATTACCAATATACGGCTTAATTCCTTGATTTATCAAAGATAACAGAGAATTTCATTTATTTAGATCCGAAATCCAGGGAGACGCGTGGCAACCAAGAACGTATCAGCAACACGTAGCAATAACACTGGTATCCCGCCCCGCACTCGCCTATCTTCTCTGCTATGCCTGCCGTTGAAACCATCACCAAGCCACTCGCCGATGTAGCCGCCGCGTTTCGGCTGAGTTCGGAGTTCCAGCCGGCCGGCGATCAGCCGCAGGCGATCATCGAACTCGTCCATGGCCTGAACGAGGGCGAGCGCGAGCAGGTGCTGCTCGGCGTCACCGGTTCGGGCAAGACCTTTACCATCGCCCACACCATCGCCCGGCTCCAGCGCCCGGCGATCGTGCTGGCGCCGAACAAGACGTTGGCGGCCCAGCTTTATGGCGAGATGAAATCCTTCTTCCCCGATAACGCGGTCGAATATTTCGTCTCCTACTACGACTATTACCAACCGGAAGCCTATGTGCCGCGCAGCGACACCTATATCGAAAAAGAAAGCTCGATCAACGAGCAGATCGACCGGATGCGCCATTCGGCGACGCGCGCGCTGCTCGAACGGCGCGATGTCATCATCGTCGCCAGCGTGTCGTGCATCTACGGCATCGGCTCGGTCGAGACCTATTCGCGCATGATCGTCGATCTCAAGGCCGGACAGCGGATCGAGCGCGATTTCCTGCTGCGCCAGTTGGTCGAACTGCAATTCAAGCGCAACGACATCGCCTTTCAGCGCGGCACCTTCCGGGTGCGCGGCGACACGGTCGAGATTTTTCCGGCGCATTACGAGGACCGCGCCTGGCGGCTGTCCTTGTTCGGCAGCGAACTCGAAGCGATTTATGAGGTCGATCCGCTGACCGGCGAGAAGATCACGGCGCTGAACGAGGTCCGGCTCTACGCCAACAGC
Organism: Aliidongia sp.; assembly: GCA_049696095.1. GTDB lineage: Bacteria > Pseudomonadota > Alphaproteobacteria > ATCC43930 > CGMCC-115725 > JAXDMU01. The sequence continues at coordinate 10,850 of JBAVTK010000252.1, forward strand.
CATTACGTGACGCCCGGCCCGACGTTGCAGCAGGCGGTCGAGCAGATCAAAATCGAACTCAAGGACCGCCTGGCCGAAATGAACGAGGCCGGCAAGCTGCTGGAGGCGCAACGTTTGGAACAGCGTACCACTTTCGATATCGAAATGATCCAGGCGACCGGCAGTTGCGCCGGCATCGAGAATTATTCGCGCTATCTCTCGGGCCGCAAGCCGGGCGAGCCGCCACCGACCCTGTTCGAATATCTGCCGGACGATGCGCTGGTCATCGTCGATGAAAGCCACGTGACCGTGCCGCAGATCGGCGGCATGTATCGCGGCGATTTTATGCGCAAATCGACGCTCGCGGAATATGGCTTCCGCCTGCCTTCCTGCATGGATAACCGGCCGCTCAAATTCGAGGAGTGGGACCGGATGCGCGGCCAGTCGATCTTCGTCTCGGCCACGCCCGGCCCGTGGGAGTTGGGCCGCACCGGCGGTGTCTTCACCGAGCAGGTGGTGCGGCCGACGGGCCTGATCGATCCGGTCTGCATCATCCGGCCGACCGAGACCCAGGTCGATGATCTGCTGGCCGAGTGCCGCGACTGCGCACTCAAGGGTCAGCGCGTGCTGGTCACGACGCTGACCAAGAAGATGGCTGAGGCGCTGACCGAGTATATGCATGAGGGCGGTATCCGTGTGCGCTATATTCATTCCGATGTCGAAACATTGGAGCGGATCGAGATCATCCGCGATCTGCGCCTGGGCGCGTTCGATGTGCTGATCGGCATCAATCTGCTGCGCGAAGGACTCGATATCCCGGAATGCGCGCTGGTCGCGATTCTCGATGCCGACAAGGAAGGCTATCTGCGCTCGCGCACCTCGCTGATCCAGACGATCGGCCGCGCCGCGCGCAATCTCGAAGGCCGCGCGATCCTCTATGCCGACCGCATCACCGATTCGATGAAGGCCGCCCTCGATGAGTGCAACCGGCGCCGCGAGAAGCAGCAAGCCTATAACGCCGCCAACGGCATTACGCCCGAGAGCATCCGCACGCGCATCTCAGACATTCTGAATTCGGTCTATGAGCGCGACAGCCTGACCGTCGCGGTCGGTGGGGTCGAGGGTCACTATGCCGGCGCCAATCTCAAGGCGGTGATCGCCGATTACGAAAAACGCATGCGCGAGGCGGCGGCCGATCTGGAATTCGAGGAGGCGGCTCGGCTGCGCGACGAAATCCGCCGGTTGGAGCAGATCGATCTCGGCGTCACCCCGGCCGCCCTGCCCGATGCACGAGCGCTGCCGGCGAGCCGCACCAATGCCGGCCGGGCCGGCAGCAATCCGCG
>JBAVTK010000253.1:0-1953 GCA_049696095.1 Aliidongia sp.
AAAACGCATTTTGAGGATTGTCGTATACTGATGAGCGGCACGCCAGTTCGCAACTATGCAGGGGAAATATTCCCAATAGCCAACATGCTAGACCCTTTTAAGTTTCGAAACTACAAAGAGTTTCGGGATAAGTACTTGGACTACACTGGAAAAGCCCTGTATAATCCAGCGCAATTTCACGCCGATTTCGCACCATACTACCTACGGCGCACCACGGCGGAAGTTTTGACAATGCTTCCTGCTATACGGAACACTAAGCTATACACCCAGATCACGGACGAAGCACTAGCTAAAGCCTATAACCGTCAGCTAGATGTCATGACGAACCTTACCCGCAACGGCGAGCGGTTGGACACCATGTCCTTACTGGGGTATCTACAAAGACTTCGCCATATAACGGGCATTGCCAAAAGTCGCGAACCAGCGATCCTCGAACCTATTAAGGACTACCTGCGCGAGGGCGGCCCAGACGGCGCCCCTGCTAAAGTACTCATTGGCCTACACCACCATTTCGTAGCGGACTCACTGGCACAAGCCTTTAAAGAGTTCCGCGTATTCTCAATCCGAGGAGGAATGGATGACATTAAGAAGGAACAGGTTAAGCAAGAGTTCATTATGTGCGATGCCCCTGCATTGTGCCTGCTGTCCATTAAAGCGGCTGGAGAGGGAATCGATGGATTGCAAGCCTCTTGTTGTAGGGCCTATGTCTTTGAGCGCCAATGGAATGGGGCCGACGAATTGCAGTTTGCGAAACGACTGCACCGTCCGGGTCAGCAGAATGTTGTCACAGTAGAGTATACTATGGGAGTCGGTACCATAGACGAATTCTACGATGACCTTGTAGAATACAAGCGACATATTACCACGCAAGTGGAGGATGAAAACTATGAGTCAAACCCAGCCTTCCTTAGAGAACTAGCGGATCGCGTAATAGCGGCCGGGCATCTACCGACTTCGTATCAAAATGTCGATGAGTTAGTGGAGGTGGCATGATAGCCGGAACAATACAGTTGCCAAGTTTAGACAGAGTCACTGTTGAACCAGGGGTTACCTTAGTTGGTGAACCATTACCTATCCCTGGGACCAACAAGTTTAATTGCTTGGCTTTAGTGGAGGGATGCTTGTGCCTAGTGGAGCTAAGCATTAAATTTCAAGTGGAGGTAGATTGGCCATAGGAAGCCTAGGAACGTATGCGACAAAAGAATAGATCAACGCGTCGAATAATCGCGCACACCATACCAATGGTGTTACAAAAGGGACAGACTATGCCATTCCGTACCTTACAGGTAAAACTGGAAGAACGGCTTGGTATACAGCTCCGCGAAGATTTTCTGCTATCTAACTTACTGGGTTTACCATACATGGTAGACTGTCAAGAGCGAACGGTTATACGACCGTAGGTTGGGGGAATAACAAGGTGACGATGATACATATCGGTGGTAGAATCCCGCTCAAGGCACGCGGGCTGCATAGACCGTGCCAGTATCCTGGTTGCCACGAACCGGCGGTCGCATCATGCGACCCGTGTGGTACGGACTTTTGTGGTGATCACGGTACCCCATACCGCCGTGTACTGGGTATCTGTGAGGACGCGGCCCTTTGCTATAAGTGCGGCGGATACAATGCCGATGAGGAAAACTAATGCAGCCACAGCCGATGAATAAACTAGAACGTACCATATGCATCATCTTGATAAGCTTGCTTGCTATACTGGGGTGCTTGAAAGTCGGAAACTTGGTAGGTTCCATATGACTGATGACGAGCGAGACTTACTCTTACAAGCTTTGGTCGATACGGTAGTAGCCAATAACCGGCTGCTCCAGACCATATCGAAGCTCTTGTTAAAGTACACTTTAGTACCAAAAGAAGTATACGACGGGGGTGATGAAAATGGGCGCGCAAAACCGAACAATTAATAGAGGACTCGACTTCCAAGCGGCACTAACCAGCGGG
>JBAVTK010000254.1:0-3916 GCA_049696095.1 Aliidongia sp.
CCCTCGGCCTTTGCCCGAATCGAGGCCAGGGCCAGTACGGCGGCAAGAAACGACAGCGCAATGCCAGGTGATCGGCGCATAATCGGTCCTCTTTCCGTGAATTTGTGCCGCAACGATGATGGCGGGCGTATGCCGCGGTCAAGCCGATGCTGTGAGGTGCAAGGCAGAACCGCGTCGAGCTTCGGGATTTGTCGCATTTTACAGACGCGCTCCGGCTATATCGGGACTGCGAGCTGTTCGCGAATCAGGCTTGCAAGTTGATCCAGCGTCGTCTGGGATTTGACCAGCACCGCGACCAACTCGTCATGCCGCTCCGGTGGTGCCTCCTGACCGGTAAAAAGCACGGTCGGCGGCTTGGGATCGTCGCCGTCGAGCAACGCCAGCCCAGAACCGTCGGTTAGCCCGATATCCAGAATCATCAGATCGACCCCGCCTGCTTGCAGTGTAGCGCGGGCCTCGGCAACCGACGGCACCGAGGTGATATCGGCCAAATCCCGCAAAGCAAGATTGACCAACCGCGCGACGTCGGGATCATCTTCGACATGCAGCACATGCGGTCGGCTGGCCCGTTTCGGAATGCCGTTCAGCGTGTGCAGCAAGCGGGTCTGGTCGATCGGCTTGCCCAGCCAGTCGACAATGCCCAACACCTCACCCTCCAGGCTCGCGGCCTTGCCGGCCGGGCTGTCGATCCAGGCCGAGATGATGATCACCGGCATATCGCTGTGTCGTGGATTCTCACGCACCCGGCGCAACAGCGACAGGCCGTCAGTATCCGGCAAAGCGAGATCGAGCGTCATGGCATCGTACCGCCGTTCCGCCAGCAGCCGGAACGCCGTGTCGGCCGTGGCGGCGCGGTCGGCGCGATAGCCGGCCTCTTGCAGCTGAGCGGCGAGGACGGTGGCGACGTCGGGATCGTCTTCGCAAATCAGCACGCGGGGCATCGGCACGGTCAGGTCGGCTACCTCCGCAAGCGGCGGCCGACGCCGCGGCAGATCGACGAAAAAAGTCGTGCCGCCGCCATCGGGTGATTCAAACGAAACACTGCCGCCGTGGCGTTCGACGATGCTCTTGACGATACTAAGCCCGAGGCCGGTTCCACCCTTTTGGCGGTTATCGGCTGTGTCGGCCTGCGCGAATTTCTCGAAGACCCGATCCCGGAAGGATTCGGGAATGCCGCGACCGCTATCCTTTACGGCAATCCGCACCATGGTGTCGGCGATGATCGCCGACATCGCGACCCGACCGCCGGACGGTGAGAACTTGACCGCATTTGAAATCAGATTGGTCAATACCTGGATCAGGCGATGCAAATCGGCCCAGAGCATTGCTCGCGGCGGGGTGGCCGACAGCTCCAGGCTGACGCCATATTTGCGCGCATATTCGATGTTGTCGGCATGCACTTGCGACAGAAGATCCTCTAACGCGACAGGCGCGAATTCGAACACCATTCTGCCGGCATCAATCCGCTCCAGATCGAGAATGTCGGCGATCAGCCGCGTCAGCCGCTCGCAATTCGAACGCGCGATGGTCACGAGCGATTGCGCTTTTTCCGGCAGAGGGCCGGCCGTTCCGCTGGCAATCAGACTGAGAGCGCCGGAAATCGAGGTCAGCGGCGTGCGCAATTCATGGCTGACCGTCGAGACGAATTCGCTTTTGACGCGCTCCAGTGCCCGCCGTTCCGTGACGTCGCGCACCGCGGCCACGAACAGCCGGCCGGATCCGAGCAACGTTTCGGTCAGCGCGATTTCCATTGGAAAAATCGAACCGTCAGCCCGCTTGCCTTCGATTTCGCGAACCGTGCCAAGGATGCGGGATTGTCCAGTCGCAACGTAACGTTCCAAATAGCTGTCATGGGCCGACGCATAGGGTTCGGGCATAAGCATGTGGATGTTTCGGCGCATGACCTGATCGGGCGCGTAGTTGAAAATCCGCGCGGCCGCCCGATTGAAGCTCTCGATCTGGCCAGACGGGTTGATAGTGATGATGCCGTCGAGCACACTGTCATAGATTGCGGTCAAGCGCCCTTCGCGCTCGACCAGACGGGTGGCGGCGGCACCTAATTCGCTTTCCAGCCGCTTGCGGTCGGTAATGTCACCGAGTGTCACCATCACGCCCTCGCCCAGCGGTACGGCGACCATTCGATACCAGCGCGGGCCGATCACGGGTTCCTGCACTTCACGCTCGGCTTCGAAGAATTCTCCAGTACGGATCACCCGCTCGAATTCATCATTCAGGCGAAAGTGCTCGGTGTCGACCAGCAACTTGCCAAGCGGCGTACCGGCCAGGCTGGCAAGCGGTCGCCGCCTCAGCCGCGCCGCCGCGCGATTGCCCAGAATACAGCGGAATTGCAATAGCCGTCCCTCGGCATCCCGCTCGGCGGCAAAGGCCAGGATGCCGTCGATCGAACTGTTCAACACGGCATCAAGGAGCACCCGCTGCTCATCGCTGCGATGGCGACTCGCTTCGAGATCGGCCTGGACCTGTTTCAGCCGGGTAATGTCGGTAAAGGTCGCCAGACGAACGATTCCGGTCGCGATGCCAAGTTCGGTGCCAACCGCGATCAAGGTGCGTTTGCTGCCGTCCAGTTGCTCGACGACGACCTCGCCGGGCTCGGACGGTGTCGGGGCTGCCGCCAGAAAGAACTCGATCCCAGTTTCGCCTTCCAGCGACAATTGCTTGACCGGTAAACCGCCCAATTCCTCCCCTGGACGGCCGATCAGGGTCGAAAAGGTGGCATTGGCTCGCTGGAGCACGCCATCGGCATCGGCGAGGGCAATTCCAACTTGGGCGTTGGTGAAGATCGAATTGAGCAGCCGTTCGCTCTGGCGGAGATCGGCCTCGGCAGCACGGCGTTGGCGCTGTTGCGACCGCATCAGCTGAAGCCCCAAGATCAAGACCGCCAGTGTTGCAAGCCCGACGGCAATTGATCCCTCGATCAGCCGCGTCGAATTATTCTCGGCGATGCGCCGACGCGCCTGTAGCTCCGCCTGCTCGACGCCGCGCATACCGTTCAGCGTTGTGTCGATCCCGCTCGCGACGGGCGGGCCCGCATCCACGGTAATTTGCGTTACGGCCCGTTCGCGTTCACCGGATTGGACGAACCCGGCCAGGCGAGCCAGCACGTCCATCTCCTGGCCGATCAACCCTTCGAGTCGCCGGAACCGATCGAGCTGCGACGGCGCGTTCGCAACCAAGGCGCGGAGCACATCAAGGCGTCTGCCAATTTCCGGCAGGCGGGACTGATAAAGCTGGAAGTACCGATCGTCTGCGCTCAAGACATAGTCGCGCGCCGGATTTTCGACATCGTCCAACGCCTCGCGCACCCCGCCCAGCGCATCGGTGACCTCGCGGGTATGGCGGATCAGATCTAACTCGTCACGCAGCCTGGTTTGCGTCCAGACCACCAAAGCCACGCTGACCAGAACAATCGCGATCGTGGCAAACGCGATCAGCCCCGCCGCCGCCCGCTCAAGCCGATGCATGCCTCTCCCCTTTATACGACCGCCCCTGGCGGTACCGGGCGGTCGTCACACGCGTTCGATCAGCATCGCGATACCCTGGCCGACGCCGATGCACATGGTGCAGACTGACCGCTTCAGGCCTCTGGATTCGAGTTCGAACAACGCGGTTGTGACCAGCCGCGCGCCGCTCATTCCGAGCGGATGGCCGAGCGCGATGGCACCGCCATTCGGATTGACATGCGCGGCATCGTCGGGCAGTCCCAGCGCCCGTGTCACCGCCAACGCTTGGGCGGCGAATGCCTCGTTCAACTCGATCAAATCGATCTGGCCAAGCCGGAGCCCTGCTCGATCGAGCAGCTTTTGGGTCGCCGGCGCCGGCCCGAAGCCCATGATGCGCGGCGCCACGCCGGCCACTGCCGTCGCGACGATCCGCGCCCGCGGCGTCAGCCCGTGGC
>JBAVTK010000255.1:0-4258 GCA_049696095.1 Aliidongia sp.
GACCAGCGGGCCGGCCTTGCCACATATCGCACGCAAAGCGGCCCGAAGGCACTGGCGCTCGGGCCTGCGACGGAAACCTATGCGATTGGCACGGGCAGGGATATCGCAACGGCGCGCGAGAATGCGCTCGCGTCATGCGAACCCAAGGGCGGGCCTTGTGTTCTCTATGCCGAGGGCGACAGCGTCGTGCTGGGGTATCAGCGTTGATTGAGGCCCTCCAACCGTGAGGATTCGCCATGGCGGTACGCAAAATTAGGCTGATCGGCGATATCGGCGGCACCAACGCGCGGCTCGCCATTGCCGTCGGTGGGGAATATCAACGGGAAACCACCTATCCGACCGAGCATTTTGCCGGTCTCGATTCGGTGATGGCCGTGTTCCTGAAGACGTTGCCGCTGGATCTGCGCCCGACCGAAGCGGCGATCGCCGTCGCCGCCCCGGTCCAGGGCGATGTCATCCGGATGACCAATGCCGGTTGGCAATTCTCGCGGGCGGCGCTCGAACGGCAATTCGGGCTCAGCCGGTTGCTCGTGTTCAATGATTTCGCGCCGATCGCGCTCGCGCTGACCGAGTTCGATGGGAGTCAGATCGAACGGGTCGGCGGTGGCACGCCGGTCGAGGGGGCGCCCAAAGGCGTCCTCGGCCCCGGCACTGGCCTCGGCGTCGCCGGCCTCGTGCGTGGGGTCGACCGCCGGTGGGTCGCCGTCACGGGTGAAGGCGGCCACGCCACCATGCCGGCGACCGATACGGCCGAAGCCGCGATCCTGGCCGAGATCGCACGGCGGGTCGGCCATGTCTCGGCCGAGCGCGTGCTATCGGGCGGCGGGCTGGTCCATCTTTTCGAGGCGCTGTGTGCGCTCGAAGGCCATCCGGCGCCAAAACTAACACCGGCCGAAATTTCCGACGAGGTGAGCGACGATCCATTGTGCCATGCCGCGGTCCGGCATTTCTGTGCGATGCTGGGAACGGTCGCCGGCAATCTGGCGCTGACGCTGGGGGCCGAGGGCGGCATCTATATTGCTGGCGGCATTGTCCCCAAGCTCGGCCCGCGCTTCGCCCGATCCGAGTTTCGCCGCCGCTTTGAAGCGAAGGGGCGTTTGCAACCCTATCTGGCGGCCATTCCGGTTTACGTGATCACCCACCCCGATCCGGCGTTGTTTGGCCTCGCCCGGCTTCCGGACGCTTGACGGGCGGGTCGACTGCTCCTATGCCGGGAGACTGACAAAGTGGGTTTGGTTATCCGGGATGATGACGACAGTGATTGCGAAATTTGCCTTGGGACAGATCGTCCGCCATCGGGTCCACCCGTTTCGCGGCGTGGTGTTCGACATCGATCCGACCTATAGCAACGGCGACGAATGGTATGAACGCATCGCGGTCAACCGCCCGAGCAAAGATCAGCCCTGGTATCATCTGCTGGCCGAAAGCGCCGACAAAAACTATTACACCGCCTATGTCTCCGAACAGAATCTGCTGCCCGACGAGGCAGCGACGCCGCTGCCGCATCCGGATCTGGGCGAACATTTCGGGGATTTCGGCAACGGGGCTTATGCGCCGCGCCGCTCAATGAATTGACCGCGTGACCGCAACGATCTTGGGCGCTCGCGTGATAGGCGGACAAGCACTCCAAATCAATTCCTTCCCGTCAGGTCTTGAGCATCGCCGCCGGGGCTTCGATCAAGCGATCATAGAGACGGCAGACGCTTTCGGCGGTTTCATCAAGGCGCCGGGCGTGTGCCGTGGCGTCGCCCGGCCCGAGCGCGCGGGCGAGTGCCCGGTCGAGTTGATCGGCCGCGACCTGCTCGCTCTCGATCTTGCCCAGCGTCACGCGCAGCACCTGCTGAACATGCTGCCAAAAGGCAAGGGCCGCGGCCAAATCCGCCCCCGGCTCGGCGTCGAGAATGCCGCGTTCAGTCAGGCGACGACAGATCTCCACCGTGCCGGGCGCTGGCAATGCGGGATCGTCGGGCGCGGTTTTCAGCACGAAATATTGGGCGATGAATTCGAGATCGACCAGGGCGCCGCGCCGATGCTTGCAATCCCAGGCGAGCGGCGCGGGGTGCGCGGCGGCGATGCGTCGGCGCATCGCCGCGACATCGCTCAGCAGCACTGCCGGATCGCGCCGCCGGGTCAGCTCATGGCGAATCATCGCGTCGAGGTCGCTGGATAGCGCCGGATTGCCGGCGATCACGCGCGCCCGGGTCAACGCCATGCGCTCCCACGTCCAGGCTTGCGCATCGTGATAGTGGCGGAACCCGTCCAGACTGGAGGCGATCGGTCCGGCGTTGCCCGAGGGGCGCAGCCGCATATCGACCTCGTAGAGATTGCCGTCGCCGGTCTGGGCGGACAATGCGTTGATCACCCGCTGGCCAAGGCGCGCGAAATACAGAGTGACCGGCAGCGGCCGTGCGCCATCCGATGCCTCGGCCGAATCGGGCGCGCGATAGACGAAGATGAGGTCGAGATCCGATAGCACATTCATTTCGCGGCTGCCGAGCTTGCCCAAGCCGAGAATGACGAATTCGCCGCCCGGCACCCGGCCATGGGCACGCGCCAATTCCGCCTCGACCACCGGCAAGAGCGAGGCGATGACGATCTCGGCGATCAGCGTGAAATCGCGCCCCGCGCGCAGCCCGTCGATCCGCCGTTGCAGCAATTGGACGCCAATCTGGAATTTCCGATCGTTGGCCCATCGGCGCGTCAAGTCGAGCACATCCTGAAAATCCCGGGCACGGCCGACGGCGAGCCCGAGATCGCGCGTCAGTTCCGCGATGGCGGCCACCGTATCCTCGGTCAATGGGCCGTAGAAATCATCGGACAGGACCGCATCGAGCAGCAATGGGCGGCGGGCGAGTTGAACCGCCAGATGTGGCGCCTCGCCCATAATCTCGGCGACCAGGCCGAACAGCTCCGGATGATGCTGGAACAGCGAGAAAAGCTGCACCCCGGCCGGCAGCCGACTGAGAAACTCGTCGAAGCGGAGGAACGCAAAATCCGGATCGCCCGTGGCGCCCAGCACGCGCAGCAGGCCCGGAACCAGCTCGGTCAGCAATTCACGCGCGCGCGCTGAACGCGTGGCGCGGATCCGGCCATGATGCCAGCCCCGAATGGCATCATCGATTCGCGCGGGATCCTTGAAGCCCATCCGACCGAGCGTGGCCAGGGTCTCAGGATCGCTGTCCTTGCCGGTGAAGACCAGATTGCCTTCGGCGGTGAGGGAGGGTGAGTCGCGGAACAACTCGCCGAAATGTCGCTGCACGATCGTCAACTCGGCTCCGAGCGCCTGTGCGAATAGCGCGGTGTCCGCATAGCCCAGGAAGACGGCGAGCCGGCGCAGCGCGCCGGGCTCGGTCGGGATCGAATGGGTCTGATTGTCTTCGATCATCTGCAAGTGGTGTTCGATCCGGCGCAGCATGCCATAGGCCCGGATCAGATCCTCGGCGACTTCGGCCTCGATGCGACCGGCGGCAAGCAGCGCGCGCAGGGTCTCGACGGTCGCGGCACTGCGCAAGGCCGGCGACCGGCCGCCCCAGATCAACTGCTGGGTTTGCGCGAAGAATTCGATCTCGCGGATACCGCCATGGCCGAGCTTGATATTATGGCCGGCGATGCTGGCGGCCGAGCCGCCGTGCCGGGCATCGATCTGGCGCTTGATCGAATGAATATCGCGGATCGCGGCGAAATCCAGGTGCTTGCGCCAGAGGAACGGTGTGAGGGCTGCGAGAAACGTGCGGCCGGCGGCCAGATCGCCTGCTACCGGTCGCGCCTTGATCAGCGCCGCACGTTCCCAATTCTGCCCGACGCTGCCGTAATAGCTCTCGGCCGCGGCGACCGAGACGGCGGGCGGGGTCGAGGCCGGATCGGGGCGCAGCCGGAGATCGGTGCGGAACACGTAACCGTCGGCCGTGCGCTCTTCCATCACCCGGACCAGATCGCGTGCCAGTCGCGCCATCAGCGTTTGAACGCTGTCGCGGCCGACATAGCGGATCTTTTCTGGATCGAACAGAATGATGAGATCGATATCGCTTGAATAATTCAGTTCATGCGCGCCAAGCTTGCCCATGCCGAGTACGATGACGCCGCATTCGGTCTCCGGTGCTTCGGGGCAGTGCAGAACGATCTGGCCTGCGGCTGCCGCCTGCGACAGCAGATGGCGCAGTGCCACCGACAATGTTCCGTCGGCGAGCGCGCTTAACGCTGCCGTGACCCGGTCGAGCGGCCAGATCCCGCCGATATCGGCCAGCGCCACGATCAGCGC
>JBAVTK010000256.1:0-12256 GCA_049696095.1 Aliidongia sp.
CGGGCAGTGTTTGCCCTCGATCTGTCGGCGGACGACGCGCCGGTCGAGCGTGTGGCGCTCGACGGCGCACGGCACGAATTCCGCGATTTGCGTGCCGTCGGCCCGCTGCTCGGCCGACGGGACGGGGCCTTGCTCGCCTATGCCAAGGGCATGATCCATTGGCACGCGCGGCACCGCTTTTGCGGTGTCTGCGGGAGCACCACGGACGCCATCGAGGCCGGGCATGTCCGGCGCTGCGTCAATCCCGGCTGTGCCACCAGCCATTTTCCGCGCACCGATCCGGCAGTGATCATGCTGGTGGAGGATGGCGAGCATTGCCTGCTCGGCCGCCAGGCGGCCTGGCCGGCCGGCATGTATTCCACGCTTGCCGGCTTCGTCGAGCCGGGTGAGAGCCTGGAAGAGGCGGTGGCGCGCGAGGTGTTCGAAGAGGCCGGGATCAAGGTCGGCAACGTGACCTACCATTCCTCGCAGCCTTGGCCCTTTCCCGCTTCGATCATGCTGGGGTTTTTCGCCACGGCCGATACAAGAGACATCAGGCTTGACACCGCTGAATTGCAGGACGCGCGCTGGTTCAGCCGGCAGTGGCTGCTGGATCATGCGGACGGGCCGGATTTCCGCCGGCCGCGCACGGATTCAATCGCCCGCCATCTTTTGGAGGACTGGCTACGCCAAGGTTAGGTCAGCCCCCCGTGGTGCGATGCAAATCTTGTTCGGTTCTGAGGGAACCGAGAGTTGGACAGGTCGAAATCGAACGGGCTGATTGACATTTTTTAAAGCTGCCGCGGAGGCGGACCCGAGCGAATCTTCGCTCGGGTCCGAGCCGCAGGCGCGGCGGGCAACGCGCCTGCGATCCGGCTGTCAAGGGTGAGACGGCAGCCAGAGCGGTCTTGGCGCATCGGCATCGCGACAATCGCGGCACGCCGATACGACCGCCGCCTTTTAAATTAACGTCAAACCAAATATTGTCCAGTGAATCGTCATAAATATTTTGGAAACTTATAGGTGGGTCAGTTGTTCGACCGAACCAATGAAAGCGCCGATCAGCAGTATCGCGCTACAGGTGATGGCGATCATGAATCCTGGCCCGCGCTTTTCGGCATTGCCGTAATAGGCGGCGGAATAGATTATCCGGCCGACGATCCAGATCGCGCCCACAACGGCACCCCAGAGCGGCGATAGCGTCAGGCAAAAGAGCCAGAGCGCCGGCAGAAAAACCACCAACTGTTCGAGCATATTCTGCTGCACTCGGAAGACGCGCTCGAAATCCGGATTACCGGTCACGGCCGGTGCCTTGATGGCATATTGGCCACGCGCCCGGCCGACCTTGGCAAAATTCCAACAATAGACAAAGAGGGCAAGGCAGGTGATCAGCTCAAGCAAGGCGTATGTCATCATGGTCCGAGCGTTCCTTTCAGAGAGCCGGCCGGGTTGTCTGGAGAGGTTCCGGCGTTTGATAAGTGGTTTCTCTTCTGATCCACGGCGATCCTCGCCGCGCTCAGGCAGAAAATCCACTTATCATGCCGCCCAGATTCCCCACGCCGGCTCTCAGCATGTTGTCACGAAGCGAATGGGCGGGATAGGTTCCTAGTATTGTCACGTCTTCCGTGAAAAAGCGCAACTCCTCCATAGCAAGTTGCATTCGACGTTCCTCGGGATGGGCTTCGACATCAGCGAAGAACTCGGTCGCGGTGAATTTTCCGTCGACCATGTAGCTTTCCAGCTTGGTCATGTTGACGCCATTCGTGGCAAAGCCGCCGAGGGCTTTGTACAAGGCCGCCGGCACGTTGCGCACACGGAAGGTGAATGTCGTGACGACGAGACACTGGCCGACCGGTGGAATGTCCGGATCCCGCGCCAGCACGACGAATCTTGTCGTGTTGTGCGCCGCATCCTCAATATTCGAACGCAGAGATTGCAACCCATAGATCTGCCCGGCTAGTTCCGAGGCGATCACCGCGGTCGTGCGGTCACCGCTGGCCGACAGTTCGGCCGCGGCCCCCGCGGTGTCGGCGGCCACCTCGGCCACGAAGCCCAGGTCGCGAATCAGCCGGCGGCACTGTTGAAGGGCGTGGACATGGCTGCGCACGGTGCGGATGTCCTGCAACGCAACGCCTGGCAGGGCGAGCAGCTGGTGATTCACCGCGGCGAAATATTCGCCGACAATGTGAAGCCCGGAACGCGGCAATAGGTGATGGACATCGGCAACCCGTCCGGCGACCGAGTTTTCGATCGGAATGACCGCGAATCCGACCTCGCCCCGTTTGAGCGCACCGAGTGCATCCTCAAAAGCCCGGCACGGCAGAAGCGGGCGATCGGGAAACAGCGTCCGGCACGCCAGATCGGAATAGGCACCGAGCGCACCCTGGAAGGCGATCGGCAGGGACGTATCGGATTCGGTCATGGCCGAACCGGCGTCAGCATGCGGCGTGCGCGGTCGAGATCGAGCGGCGTATCTACGCCCAGCGGTTCGGTGGCGATTTCGGCGGCATCGATGCGCATCCCAGCTTCGAGCGCCCGCAATTGTTCCAGTTTTTCGCGCACCTCCAATTGGCTGGGCGACAAGGCGATGAAACGGGCGAGCGCGCGACGGCGATAGGCATAGAGGCCGATATGGTGCAACAGGGGCCCCGTCCCGCCCGGAACATTCACCCGGCTGAAATAAAGGCAGCGGCCGATGCCGTCTTGCAGGGACCATGACACGACAGCCTTGACCACGCTCGGTCCCGAATCGCGAACCGGATTGTCGATCGGGCAGACCAAAGTCGCAATGTCGCAATCGGGTTCAAGCCGCAACGGGTCGAGAACGCGCCGGATGAAATCGCCGCGCAGGGTCGGCAGATCGCCTTGAACATTGACGATGACGTCATGCTTCTCCTCGGGGTCGATTCGGTTCACCACTTCCCAGATCCGGTCGGAGCCGGATGGGTGATCGGGGTCGGTCAAGACCGCCTGCCCGCCCGCGGCCTCAATCGCCTCGACGATCGGCTGGTCACCACAGGCGACGACGACCGGGCCGATATCCGCTTCGATCGCGCGGCGCCAGACATGCACTATCATCGGTTCACCGTGAATATCGGCCATCGGTTTGTTCGGCAGCCGCGTTGCCGCCAGCCGCGAGGGGATCACCACCAAGGGATTCATTAGAGTCGTTCCTTCGTACCGTTCGTCCGAACGGGGACTTCGCTACCGTGCATCTTGATCCGCGCGCGCGTAAACGCTCTCTTGCGCGCGCCGGCTATCGACATTTTCCGTTCGGCATGATGAAACCTGCGTTCGCGTGTCGGGGAAAGCTCGTTCCCCGACCCGTGAGGATGTCGACCGTCGGTCAGCCTGTCCGATCTTGCCGACAGCGTCCAGCAAACTCGTCACTCCACAAGGGCTACATAATGTCATCTCTCGAGGGCACCAAGATCCTAGCGGCCGGTCTCGTCGCGCTGATCGTCGGCATGGTCGCGAACTTGGTCGCGGAAGAACTCGTTCCGCAGACGAAGCTGGACAAAGACGCCTTCCCGATCGCCGGTGTCGAGAAGGAACAACCGGGCAAGGGCGCCGCGGCTCCCGCGGCCGGGGGTAAGCCGGCGCCGCTGACGACCGAAATGCTGGCCAAAGCCAATGCCGCGGCAGGCGAGGCGATCGCCAAGAAATGCGCGACCTGCCACACATTCGACAAGGGCGAGCCGAATCGGATCGGTCCCAATCTCTATGGCGTGATTGACCGTCCACGCGGCAGCGCCGCCGGATTTGCCTATTCGGATGCGATGAAGAAGCTCGGCGGCGCCTGGGCGCCCCAGGAGATCGCCGCGTTCATCACCGATCCCAAAGCCTTCCTGCCCGGAACCAAGATGACCTTCGCCGGCCTACCGAAGCCAGAAGACCGGGCCGATGTCCTGGCCTTCCTCAATTCCAAGAGCGACAAGCCGGTCGATCTCTCGGCGACGCAGTAAGCACGATGGCGCCGCTTGATCCCGCGATCGATCTGGCGCTGTCGCTGGCCGATGCGGCAGGTGCGGTCATCCGCCGGCATTTCCGTCAGAAGGTGGCGGTGATCGACAAGGCGGATGCATCGCCGGTGACGATCGCCGATCGCGATGCCGAGGCGGCGATGCGCCGCCTCATCGCCGCCCGGTTTCCCGACCACGGCGTCGTCGGCGAGGAGCACGGCATCGAGCGGGCCGATGCCGAATTCGTCTGGGTACTGGATCCGATCGACGGGACGAAATCCTTTATCTCGGGTGTGCCGTTGTTCGGCACGCTGATCGCCCTGCTGCATCACGGGCGGCCGGTGCTGGGCGTGCTCGATCAGCCGATTTCGGGCGAACGCTGGCTCGGTGTGGACGGGCTGCGTACGCGGCTGAATGGCAGCGAAATCCAGAGCCGCGAGTGCGCCGAACTGGCGGCGGCGACGGTCTTCACCACGACACCCGACATGTTCAAGGGCACCGATGCCGCGGCGTTCACCGGGATTCGCGACGCGGCGAAACTCGTGCGCTACGGTGCCGATTGCTACGCCTATGGGCTCTGCGCGTTGGGCTTCGTCGATGCGGTGATCGAGGCGCAGTTGAAGCCCTATGATTTCTGTGCGCTGGTCCCGATCGTCGAGGGCGCGGGCGGGATCGTCACCGATTGGCAGGGCCGCCGCCCCGGTCTGGTCACCGACGGGCGGATTCTCGCCTGCGGCGATGCGCGGCTGCATCGGCAAATGATCGCGCGACTTGCCTGACATGATCGCCGCCTTCATCTCATCCTATGACAGTTTTCCGGTCTGGCAACCGGCGCTCAGACGCGCCATGCCCGAACTTGAAGTGTGGCCGGCATCCGAGATCGGCGATCCGGCGGAAATCGACGTGGCGATCGTCTGGCGTCCGCCGCCCGGCTGGCTCGCCGGCCTGCCGAATCTGAAGCTGATTCTGTCGCAGGGGGCTGGGGTCGATCATATTCTGAACGATCCATTGCGGCCTCGCCACGTGCCGATCATGCGGCTGATCGATCCCGGCATGACCCGCGCGATGGTCGAGTATGTGACTTTTCAGGTATTGCGGCTGCATCTGCGCGAGCCGGAATTCCGTCGGCAGCAATTGCGGTCCGAGTGGCGCGAATGGGGGCCGCCCCTGGCGCGTGAGCGCCGGGTCGGGATCATGGGATTGGGCGAACTCGGCACCGCGGCGGCGGCGGCGCTGGTCGGCCTCGGCTTCGATGTCGCCGGCTGGAGCCGCTCGCCCAAGAATTTGCCTGGCATCGTGAGCTTCAGCGGTGCCGTGGCGCTGGACGCGTTCTTGGCGCGTACCGAGATTCTGGTCTGCCTGATGCCGCTGACCCACGAGACGCGCGGCATTCTCGGCCGCACCACCTTCGATCGGCTGCCGCACGGTGCCGGTCTGATCAATGCCGGGCGCGGCGGCCATCTGGTCGAAGCCGACCTGCTGGCGGCATTGGCGAGCGGCCGGATTTCGGATGCGGTGCTGGATGTGTTCGAAACCGAACCTCTGCCGCACGATCATCCGTTCTGGCAGCATCCTCGGATCGTCGTGACACCACATGTCGCAGCCCGTACCAACCCGATCACCGCGGCCGAAGCGATGGCGGTCAATCTACGGCGGCTGGCGGCCGGCGATACATTTCCGGACCGGGTCGATCCGGAACTTGGTTATTGATCGTAGGATATTTACCGCCTGCCCGACGTTGCAGCCCTGGCGCGATCAATCAGCTTCGACGAAGACGATCTCATGGGTCAGTACGGCGGTCTTCTCCAGCATGACCGAGGCGGAGCAATATTTTTCCGCCGAAAGCTGGACCGCGCGTTCGACCTTGGCACGAGCCAGCCCGCGGCCGGCAACGCGGAAGCGCAGATGAATCCGGGTGAAAACCTTCGGGTCGGTCTCGGCCCGTTCCGCATCGACCTCAACGGTGCAGAACGTCAGCGTCTCGCGCCCCTTTTCCAAAATATGCACAACATCGAAGGCCGAACAGCCGGCCAGGCCGATCAACAGCATTTCCATCGGCCGGATGCCGGCATTGCGACCGCCCGATTCGGGCGCCCCATCCATCACCACACTATGACCGCTACCGGATTCGCCGACGAACATCCGGCCATCGACCCATTGGGCGCGCGCCTTCATGATGCTTACCCCTGCGTCCAAGGCAGCCCGTCATGCTGCCAGCCCGCGACGGCGCCGCGATGTCGGGTGGCGTCATGCGGACCTTCGAACCCGTCGCTGATATTGTAGCAGCGCGACCAGCCCCCCTCGGTCAGCAACTGGGCCGCCGCCTTGCTGCGTACGCCCGAGCGGCACAGCAGCAGGATCTTGTCGGCCGGCTTCACCCCGGCCGCCGCGACCGCTTGGGCAAAATCGGGATTGCGCCTTCCGTCCGGCCAGCTTTGCCATTCGATCGCAACCAGCTTCTTGCCGAGCGCGGCCAGATCGGGCACGCCGACATAGGACCATTCCGGTTTGGTCCGCACATCGATCAGTACCGCATCCGGTTCGGCCTTGAGCGCTGCCCAAGCGTCCTGCGGTGTGACATCGCCAGCATAGCCTTCTGCCATTTCGTCCTCCTTCAAGCCGCGGCTCGGGCGCGGTCGAGCGCCCGTTCGATATCACAAGACAGATCCTCGACCCCTTCCAGCCCGACCGACAGCCGCACCAGCCCCGGCGTGATGCCGGCGCGCGCGCGATCCTCTTCGGGCAGGGTCCGGTGCGTCGTCGTTGCCGGATGCGTCGCCAGCGATTTGGCGTCGCCCAGATTATTCGAAATATCGATGATCTGGAGTGCATTGAGAAAGGCGAAAGCCGCTGCCTTGGAACCGAGATCGAAGGCGACCAGCGTGCCGCCATTCGCCATCTGCCGCTGCGCCAGATCACGCTGCGGAAAACTGTCGAGGAACGGATGAAAAGTGCGAGTAACCGCACCATGCGCCTCGATTTCCCGCGCGAGCGTCAATGCGCTGGCGCTGGCTCGATCGACCCGCAGCGCCAGCGTCTCCAAGCCTTTGAGCAGCACCCAGGCATTGAACGGACTCAAGGCCGGCCCGGTATGGCGCACGAATGGCTGGACTTCTTTGTTCAGCCATTCTTCCTGCGCCAAAATCGCACCGCCCAGGCAACGGCCCTGCCCATCGATATGCTTGGTGGCGGAATAGATGACGACATCGGCGCCCAATTGCATCGGCTTCTGGACGATCGGACTGGCGAGCGCATTATCGACGACCAAGCGGATGCCATGGGCATGGGCGAGATCGGCAACCGCTCGCAGATCGATCAGCGCCAGCGTCGGATTGGCCGGAGTTTCCAGAAAAAATGCCTTGGTGTTCGGCCGGATCGCGTTTTCCCAGGCGGTCAGATCGGCACCATCGACCAAACTCGTCTCGATACCGAAGCGCGGCAGCAAGGTCTGCACGATATAGAGGCAGGAACCGAACAGCACGCGGCTTGAGACAAGATGATCGCCGGCCTTGAGGTGGGCCAGCAAGCCGGTCCAGACCGCCGCCATGCCGCTGGCCATGGCGTAGCAGGCCTCGGCCCCTTCGAGCCGAGCCAACCGCCGCTCGAACATGCGCACCGTCGGGTTGCCGTAGCGCGAATAGATGAACCCGGGTTCCTCGCCCTTGAAGCGTGCCTCGGCCGCTTCGGCGCTATCATAGACGAAACCCGAGGTCAGATAGATCGCCTCGGCCGTTTCGCCGAACGCCGACCGGTCGAGGCCGCCGCGCACCAGTATGGTGTCGGGCGAAAGCTCGGATTCAGAGTCGAGGAGAAATTCCACCGTGCAGCCCTTTCGACATCGCCGGCCGAAAGACGGAGCCGCACGTTTTGCGGAACATCCGACCTTTTAGCGATATTTTTTACGTGGTCGCAAGCCGGCCGGCTCAATTGCCACGAGCGCGATTAGAGCATGGCCGGTCGGGCGGGGGCAAGCGCCAGTTTTGGCAATGCCTCACCGGCCCGCCAGCCGGCGGGCAGTGGCCCACCAGCCACCGCCGCGCAATAGTGCGCTCCATCGGGTGCCGTGGTCCCGCAACAACCGGCGCATGCCAAGATAGCTCCGCCAGAGCGCGGTCGCTTCGATGGCCGCATGAATTCGCTCGCGCGTGCGCGTCACCCAGCGATCCGCGCGAGTAAACCAGCGATATTGCATGAGCGCTGGACGACAAACGATGAGAATGCGCCCGACCACGGCGGTCGCCGCCAATTTTCCGGCGATGTAGACGCCGATGCCCAGCAGGACACGCCGCGAGGCGAAGGCCCAGAGCGCTAGTAGATGAACCGGCAGGAAAATAACGGCGGGCAGAACGAACAGCAGCAAGGCCTGCCAAGGCGACAGGCGGCGTGCCCAGCACTCGAACCGGGCAACCACCCGCAGCCGGGCGAATGCGCCCATCGCCTGGCCGAACGACCGGACCAGCAGGTCTTCGAACAGGAAGATAGCCGCCAGCGGCGACAGCAAGATGCCTTTGGTCAGCAACCGTCGCCTCGCAGCAGAACGCATGACGCCTCATGGGGACAGGACCGGCATACCGGCCGAGAGCCCATGACATAAGGACGCGCGTGGCCAGCCGCAAGCCGTCCGGCGCCAGGCGATCCCGGTTTACTTGGGCGAATTCTCGTCGGGCTGCGCGGCCGGCGCCGTCCAGCCATGGTAATCGCTATCCGAGACGGTCGGCAGCCTCTTCAAGAACGCCACGATCGACCAAAGATCGTCATCTTTGGCGGCGCGGGCAAAAGCCGGCATGCCGGTCATCTTGATGCCGTTCTTGATCACCCAGAACAGATGGGCCGGGCTGCGATGATCGACCACGTCCTTCAATTCCGGCGGATCCGGCTGTAGCCCTTCGGAGAATTTGGCCCATTTGACACCCGGTGCGCCGTGGCAATTGACACAGCCGAGCGTGGCGAAGACCTTCGCCCCGGCCTGAATTCTGGCGGCATCGTCGAGCTTGGCCGGCGGAACATCGACCGCATGGTGATCGATCGAGGCAGAACGCACCTGGACCAACGCCCACTTTACGGCGCCCGCTTCCTCGTCAGTGGCGGCGACGCTGTAGAAACCGCCGAAGAAATATCCCGCCGCCGTAATGGCGAGGATGATCGCGATGAGACCGATCGCCGCTAGAAGTCGCATGGAAATCCTCCGATTTGATTTTTTATAACGTCCGGGATCATTCCTGCGTTCCCGAACCTGATCGGCGGTTTTACCCGCCGATCAGGATGTGACGTTTGTTGAGTGCCCTCGATGGGTTCGTTCAATTGACCTTGGGGTTGAGTAGTTCCTGCGAGCGGGACGAGGCGATATTGGCCTTGGTGACGAGCGTGGTGCCGGTATCGATATTGGCCGCCACCTGCTCGCCTTTGGCGGCTGCGAGCGCCGTCTTGACGCCCTCGTAACCGATGCGGAATGGATCTTCGAGCACCAGCCCGGCGATCACATCGCGCTTCAGGAGATCGACCAGTGCGTCATCCGCACCGACGCCGATGATATTGATCTTGTCGCCGGACTTTTTCTCCGAGACCGCCTGACCGACCGCCTCGGCCGCGGCCGGATCGGACACGAATACGCCACGCAGATCGACGGAATGGGCGATCAGATCCTTCATGATCTCGGCGGCGGTTGCCGGCTTGCCGTCGGCCACCTTGTCGGCGCTGATGTCGAGCGCCCGATATTTCTCGGCGATCGTGGCCTTGAACCCTTGGGCGCGCTGATCGAGCGCGGCCACGCCCGGCATCGCGGTAATGACGGCGACATCGCCCTCGGATTCGGCGTAGGATTTCTTGATGGCCAGTGCCAGCGCATCGGCCGCGATCTGGCCGGCCTTGACATTGTCGGTGGCGACGGCCGAAACGATCGATTTGGTGTCGCCCGTACTGCCGACGGCGACGATCTTGACCTTCTTGGCGGCATCATCGAGCGGTTTGGCGAGTGCCGTGAATTGGCCGGAAGCGATGACGATCGCCGTCGGATTGGCCACCATCGCCTTGTCGAACAGGCTGGCTTGACCGCCGGCATCCAGATCGGCCGGCGCAACGAGTTCGACGATGTTCGCGCCCAGATCCTGTCCAGCCTTGCGCGCGCCGGCCAGCACCGCATGCCAATAAGGTGCCGGCGCTTCTTTCACGATGACCGGAATTGTCGGCTTCGTCTGAGCGCTGACCGGGGCGCAAAAAACGAGGCCGACCGCAAGGCCGGCCGCGACCATCACCTTGTTCATGACGCTATGTCCTCCCATTGTGACCCCGTGGGGCCTCTGAAATGTCTCGTCGGCGGTGAGCCCATGGTCGTGCGTCATGGTGCCCGGAATTGCATCCTGGGATTGGAAATTATAAGGAACGTGCAATCGGTCCGACAGGGGTAAGACCCGGCCCGCGGTAGGATTATTCCCAGATGACAGGATCAGTCGGCGGCGCTTTACGAGTCCCGTTTGCCGATATCCGCACCGATCTGGCCGGATATTTGCTTGGGAATGGCCGCCGCATCGATCCTGCGACAAGATGTCCAGCCTTGACTTCGCCGACTTACGGATTGAAATGACTGGCGCCGGTTCGCCCGGCATATAATCGGCAAGACTGGGAGGAATTCATGGCGAGGTTTCGATTTGGCCGCAGCGTTGCCGCCGCTGTTCTGGCAGTGGGCGTGGCGCATGCCGAAATTCCGGAGCAGCGGGTCGGCGAGCATTTCGCGATTTCACCGGCCGCACTGCCGGCGCCGGCCGAGGATACCGCTGTCGGCAATGAATCGGAAACGGCACCGCGGCCGGAAGGGGCGCTGCCGCGTGTACCGCCGGGTTTTGCCGTTTCCGTCTTTGCCGATGGTTTGACCCATGCGCGCTATCTCGCAGTCATGCCCAATGGCGATGTGCTGGTTGCGGAACTCAAGGCCGGCAAGATCACGGTTTTGCGCGACGAGGGTCACACCGGCCACGCGACCAAGCGTTTCGTCTTCGCCGACCGGCTCGCCCGCCCGCACGGCATCGAGTTTCACGACGGCTTTGTCTATGTCGCCGATACCAAGGCAGTTTGGCGCTATCGCTGGAACCCGCAAGACGGCACGGCCGGTCCGATCGAGAAGGTGACGTCCGACGACGCGCTCGGCCGCTACACCGGCGGCCATGTCACGCGCAACCTCGCTTTCGCGCCCGATGGCCGGCATTTCTATGTGTCGATCGGGTCGGAGAGCAATATCGAGGAAGATCCGCAGCCCTTCGCCACGATCAAGGAATTCGACACTGCAGGCGGCCCCGGCCGGATCTTCGCGACCGGCTTGCGCAATCCGGTCGGTATCCGCTTTTACCCTGGGACCGATCGATTGTTCGCCGTGGTCAATGAGCGTGACGGGTTGGGCGATGGACTCGTACCGGATTATCTGACCAGCGTCGCCGATGGCGGTTTTTATGGCTGGCCCTATTCCTATATCGGGCAGCACAAGCAGCCGGGGCCGCTTGGCGACAAGCACGCGGAGCTGGTTGCCAAGGCGATCGTCCCCGACCTGCTGTTCCAGTCCCATTCGGCGCCGCTCGGTCTCGAATTCTACGAGGGTGCGCAGTTTCCGGCGGACTATCGGGGCGATGCCTTCGTCTCGCTGCATGGCTCGTGGAATTCGAGCGTGCCGACCGGCTACAAGGTCGTGCGGGTGCATTTCAAGGACGGCAAGCCGGTCGGCGGCTATGAGAACTTTCTGACCGGTTTCTGGATCGACGGGACCAATCCGGCGAAGGTCTGGGGTCGGCCGGTCGGTCTCGCCACCGCCCAGGATGGCAGTCTGCTGATCGCCGACGATGTCGGGCAGCGGGTTTGGCGGGTCGGCTGGACCGGCGCCAAGTAACGCATGCCGCATATCGTGCGGCAGCGTGGTCGGGGCCGCTCGAATATGCTAATGGCCCCGCTCCCGTCGCGCAGCAGCGGCCTTTAGCATCAGTTGGATCCGTTGGAGCTATCCGTCGTCATCCCGGTCAAGAACGAAGCCGAGAATATCGCACCGCTGGTGGCCGAAATCCATGCGGCCCTCGACCCACTGACCGACTTCGAGATCGTCTATGTCGATGACGGCAGCGCCGACGATACCGTGGCACGCATCCGAGTGCTCCAGGCGACGGACCCGGCGCTGCGTCTGGTGCGCCACGCGGCAAGCTGCGGCCAGAGCACGGCGGTGCGCAGCGGCGTCAAGGCGGCGCGTGGGCGCTGGATCGCCACGCTTGATGGCGACGGCCAGAACGACCCGGCCGACATCCCGACGCTCTGGCGCCTGGCCGGCGCCGACGAGCCGGCGC
>JBAVTK010000257.1:0-11489 GCA_049696095.1 Aliidongia sp.
CGCCGGTCACCGGCAGCACCGGATCGCCCCAATTCTTGATCAGCGTCAGCAGGGCTTGCGGTGATCTGCCTTGTGCCGCCGCTGTCAAGAGCACGAGATCGCGATAACGTTCAGGACCGAGCCGATAGAGCGCGCGGCGCTGAGTTTGTTCATCGCCGTCGAGCGCCGGGGGAGCGAGCCGGCCGGTCAGATCGAACAGCCGCTCGCGTTCCTTCACCGAGAAACGCAAGCGTTGGGTAAGCGCGCTCGGGTCGCCCTTGGGCAGCAAGGCGGCGAGCCGGCGGAGCGGGTCGGGCACCGGCTCTTGCGAGATCAGCCGGGCGAGCAGCACCGGATCGGCCGGTTCGTGCAGGATCTGGCCCAACACGCCATCCTCGATCATCATGTGGATCACCGGGACCGGATCGGGTGCCGCGAGCAGCTTTTTCAGCTCGGCCCAGATCCGTTCGCCGGCCAAGGCATGCAGCTTCAAAGCGCGCGCCCGGCAGGCGGCACGCGCCTGATCCTCCGCCGGTTCGCGGCCGTAATGCGCGAGGAAGCGATAAAAGCGCAGCAGGCGCAGCACATCCTCGTCGATCCGCTGTCCGGCATCGCCGACGAACCGCACCCGTCCGGCCAGGCAATCGTCGATCCCGCCGACCGGATCCCACAGCGCGCCAGCCCCGTCGAGGTAGAGCGCGTTCATAGTAAAATCGCGCCGTGCCGCGTCCTCGGCCCAATTGTCGGTATAGGCGACGATCGCGTGCCGGCCGTCGGTCTCGACATCACGGCGCAAAGTGGTGATTTCGATCGGTTCGTGCCCGGCCAGCGCCGTCACCGTGCCATGGGCGAGGCCGGTCGGGACATGGCGAATGCCGGCCCGCCCGAGCCGCGCGATGACCGCGTCGGGCGGCAACGGCGTCGCCAGATCGAGATCGCCGATCTGGCGTCGCAGCAACAGGTCGCGGACGGCACCGCCGACGAACCGGCCGTCGCCGATCGCATCATAGACCGCGCGGATTTGCGGCCGGTCGAGCCAGGGCGGTGGGGCAAGCTGCCGGGCGGGCTTCATGCCGGATCGGGCGCCAGCCGCCGGGCCAGATTGACCAGCATGCCCGCGGTCGCGCCCCAGATGTAACGCTGCTCGAATGGCAGCACATAGAAATACCGGGTCCGCCCGTGAAACTCCCGGCTGCGGCGCTCGTGATTGACCGGGTCGGCGATGAAGCTCAGTGGCACCTCGAACACATCGGCCACCTCGCGCGGGTCGGGGCGGAGCGGGAAGGGCGGGCGAATCAACCCGACGACCGGCGTGATCGAATAGCGCGTGCTGGTGACATAGGTATCGAGCCGGCCGATCACCCGGACGAAGCCGCGTGGCAGACCGATTTCCTCCTCGGTTTCGCGCAATGCCGCGTCGATTTCATCGACATCCTCCGGCTCTTGCCGGCCGCCGGGAAAGGCGATCTGGCCGGCATGATCTGTCAGATGCTGGGTCCGCTCGGTCAGCAGCACGGTCAGCCCGTCCGCCCGGTCGATCAGCGGCACCAGCACCGAGGCGCGGCGCAAACCTCCAGTGTCGTGCCCGCGTGGATTCGGGTCAAGATCGTGATCGCCGCGCGTCGTCGAGTTGTGATCGAAGCGGGCCAGACGCTGCCTGACGAACTCACCCGTCAAATGGCGGAAACCGGATCGCCCAGAGGAAAGAATTTGCCGCCGCTCCATACGCCAAAGGCCGAAATGCCGTCGATCGTCTCATCGCGGCCGAGATCAACCAATTGGTAGAATACCGGACGCGCCAACCGCGCCTCAAGCCCGTCGCGGATCATAACATAAGGGCTGGGTTCACCCGAGTCTGGATCGGTCGCGACGCGCAGCGGATGATCGGCATCGGCCGTTGCCATGTCGTCGAGATTGGTGCGGAACGACAGGGTCTGCCGCCGCCCGACGCCGGTGACGGTCATTTCGACGGCGAGGAACGGCACATCCTCGACCAGAATCCGACCCCGCTCGGCCGGTGTCACCAGCCAATATCCGCCATCGGCCTCGCGCCGCAGCACGCTGGCGAACAGCTTGGCCAAGGGCAGCCGGCGGATCGGCGAGTCGTGGTAGTACCAAGTGCCGTCGCGCCCGATGCGCAGGCCGAAATCGCCGGCGACCGGCGGCGGCGTCGACTCGGTCATGGCGCGGTATCCTCCCATCTCGCCCGAAATCGCTCGATCGCGACCCGGACCGCACGACTGGCCCGCACTGAAGTTTCGGCCGCTCACGGCTGCCTCCATCGTGAAGCTGCCTGATGTCAAAGTTTGATGTTCGTCGGTTTTTGTCAAGGATTGACCGCGGGCAAATGCGTCTCCCGCAAAATCGCTGGTAGCCCATGAGAATTAGCTCTACCTCACCACCCGCCCGTCATGGTCGAATCATTCTCAACGGATGCGTCGCGCCATCCGACGCGCCGTCATGGCCGACTCTGGGAGGAATTGCCGCATGCCAGCCATCAATCCGGTCACCGATCTGACCCTCGACGGCGCGATCGCCGTGCTCACCTTGAATTCGCCGCCGGTGAATGCGCTGTCGGCCGCGGTGCGGGCCGGGCTCAAAGCCGGGATCGAGGCGGCCATCGCCGATGCCTCGGTCAAGGCCATCGTGCTGATCTGCGCCGGCAAGACTTTCATCGCCGGGGCCGATATCAGTGAGTTCGGCAAGCCGGCCCAGAGCCCGAGCCTCGCCGAAGTGCAGGACGCGATCGAGAATGCGCCGAAGCCGGTGATCGCGGCGATTCATGGCACGGCGCTGGGCGGCGGGCTCGAAGTGGCGTTGGTCTGCCATTATCGTGTGGCGGTGCCCTCGGCAAAATGCGGCTTGCCCGAGGTCAATCTCGGGCTGTTGCCCGGTGCCGGTGGGACGCAGCGCCTGCCGCGCATCGTCGGGCCGGAAAAGGCGCTGGAGATGGTGACCTCGGGCCAGCATGTCGGCGCCCGCGCCGCCGCGGCGATCGGGCTGATCGACGAGTTGGTCGATGAGGCCGGCTTGCGCGAGGGCGCCGTCGCCTTTGCCCGCAAGGTGCTGGCCGAAGGCCGGCCGCTCAGGAAGATCCGCGATCTCGACGACAAGCTCCTACCGGCGCGCGGGCGCCCGGAAATCTTCGCCGCGTTCCGCACGGAAAACGCCCGCAAATTCCGCGGATTCCTGGCGCCGGAATATAATATCCGCTGCATCGAGGCGGCGGTGAACCAGCCCTTCGCCGAGGGGCTGAAGACCGAGCGCGCGCTGTTTCTGGAATTGCTGACCGGCGTGCAATCGGCCGCCCAGCGCTATGTCTTCTTCGCCGAGCGCCAGGTGTGGAAACTGCCCGATGTGCCCGACGACACGCCGGAGATTCCGGTCGCTCAAGTGGGCGTGATCGGTGCCGGCACCATGGGCGGTGGGATTTCGATGAATTTCCTCAGCGCCGGCATCCCGGTCACCATCGTCGAGACCAAGCAGGATGCGCTCGATCGCGGCATCGCCACGATCCGGCGGAATTACGAGAACACGGCCAAGAAGGGCCGGCTGACGATGGAGCAGGTCGAACAGCGCATGGCGCTGTTGACCGGCTCGCTCTCGATGGCCGATCTGGGCACGGCCGATCTGATCATCGAGGCGGTGTTCGAGAATATGGACATCAAGAAGGAGGTGTTCGGCAAGCTCGACGCCATCGCCAAGCCGGGCGCGATCCTCGCCTCCAATACCTCGTATCTGAATATCGACGAGATCGCCGCCATGACCAGCCGGCCCGATCATGTCATCGGCATGCATTATTTCTCGCCGGCCAATGTCATGCGGCTCCTCGAAGTGGTGCGCGGCGAAAAGACTGCGAAGCCGGTGATCGCCACGGCGATGAAGATCGCGCGCAAGACCGGCAAGATCGCGGCCCTGGTCGGGGTCTGCCCCGGCTTTGTCGGCAACCGCATGCTGGCCCAGCGCCAGCGCGAGGCGCAAAAGCTGATCCTTGAGGGGGCGATGCCCTGGGATGTCGATCGTGTGCTCTATGAGTTCGGCTTCCCGATGGGGCCATTCGCCATGTCGGATCTGGCCGGGCTCGATATCGGCTGGTCAAAGGAGACAACGAAAAGCGCGACCATCCGCGAAATCCTGTGCGAGATGGATCGGCGCGGCCAGAAGAACGGCGCGGGATTCTATGATTACGACGAGAACCGCAAAGCCAGCCCGTCTGCCGTGGTCGAAAAGATCATCCTCGATTTCGCGGCATCCAAAGGCATCACCCGCCGGACCATCGGCGATGACGAGATCCTGGAACGCTGCATCTATCCGATGATCAACGAGGGCGCCAAGATCCTGGAGGAAGGCAAGGCGATCCGTGCCTCCGACATCGATATCGTCTGGATCAATGGCTATGGCTGGCCGGTTTATCGCGGCGGCCCGATGTTCTATGGCGATACGATCGGGCTGGCTCAGGTGCTGGCCAAGCTGGTGAGCTTGCAGGCCAAACACGGCGACGATTTCAAGCCATCGAAGCTGCTGGAAAAGCTCGCGGGCGAGGGCAAGCGGTTCCAGGATCTGTAAAAAACCGATGAACACGGAGTGACGGAGAATGTCGATGGCGCGCGGATCTCTGGTCGGGCGGGCGGCGCCCTGGTTGATTGCCCTTGGTGTCGCCCTGGCCGCTCCCGGCGCGGCCTCGGCGCAAAGCCCGGCCGCTTCCGGCGCCGATCCGTTCGTGCTCAAACCGATCGGTCCCGGCGTTTATGCCGCGATTGACGGTCCCGAGGGCAAGTCGGGCTCGAATGCCGGGGTGATCATCGGCGATGACGGCGTGGCCGTGGTCGACAGCTTCTTCGATCCGGAATCGACCAAGGCGCTGGTCGCCGAGATCCGCAAGCTGACACCCAGGCCGATCCGCTACGTGGTCAACACCCACTATCATATCGACCATGTCGGCGGGGACGGCGTGCTGCGCGAGGCCGGCGCGATCATCATCGCCCATCGCAATGTGCGCGGCTGGGAGCGTACCGAAAACCTCCATCTGTTCGGCGATCGGCTGAAGCCGGAGCAGAAGACCCAGATCGAAGCGCTGGTTCAGCCCGATCTCGTGACCGACAAGGATCTGACGATCTGGCTCGGCACGCGGCGCATCGATGTGCGCGCGGTCGAGGGGCACACTGGCAGCGATCTGGTGATTTCGGTGCCCGACGCCCATGTGCTGTTCTGCGGCGACATGCTGTGGCGGAAAATCCCACCGAACATCATCGACGGCACCGTGTCCAAATGGATCGCCACGGTGAACGGCTTCCAGGCCCTGCCGCGGGCGAGCGAGATGGTGTTCGTGCCCGGCCATGGCGATGTCGCCAAGCTGGCCGATGTCGCGGATTTTTCCGCCTACCTCACGGATTTGACGACGATCACCGCGGAAGAACGCAAGGCCGGCCTCAGCGGCGCCGATCTGACCAAGGCCGTGGTGCCGAAACTGAAGGCTCGCCACCCCGATTGGGACGCGATCGACCGCGCCGCACCGCGCGAGGTGCCCTATATGGACGCCGAACTGGCCGGCACCAAACGCGTGCCGCAGCCGACGGGGGAGTGATCTGCGCGGAGCGGGAAGGGCACAGCCCCGGCGCCGATATGCTATGCTACGATAAATCGGCCGGTGACGGACGAACGGCCGATTTTGGCAGAAGGGGTTGATGCCATGTTGACGGTAGAAACCGAGCGTGAGACGGACGGCCGTTGGATCGCCGAAATTGCCCTGTTGCCCGGCACAATGACCTATGGCGTAAGCCGGGAAGACGCCATTGCCAGGGTGGAAGCACTGGCGCTCAGTGTTTGTGGCCTGCTTCGCGTTGGCTGCGTATCGCCAGGACGGTAATGACGTCGCTGGCGGCGGCGTAGCGATAGAGCGCCACATAACCCCGCGTGCCGCGGCCGATCACCAACTCACGCTTCCCGCCCCGTACCCGCCGGCCAATATAGGGAGAATGAGCCAGGATTTGCAGCGCTTCGACGATCTCGTTGATCCGCGCCGGCGCATCCTCGATCTCAAATTGGGCCATATGGTCCAAGAACCGCTCGAAATCGTCAAAGACCCCACCGGCGAGTTCGACACGGGCCATGCGGGCGTTCAGCGATCGCTCTTGCGCGCGACCGGCCGCGGCGGCTGCTCTCCGCGTGATCTCGCCTCAAGCCACGTTTTGGCGGCATCCAATGGTACGGTCTCACCGGTCGCCAGCGTTTCGGCCCAACGTTCGTCGGCCAGACGATGAAAGGAGTCGTCCTGCTCGACCTGTTCGACCGTCTCAGCGATGGCGTCGAGGATGAAGCCGTGAGTCGTCTTTCCCGTCCGTTGCGCCGCTGCGGCAACGCGCGTTTTCAATGCGTCATCGATCCGGATCGTCGTCGTCCCGGCCATGGCCAACCCTCCAACCAAGGTCAATTTGTAGCACTGTTGTGCTATATCCGCCATGCTGAATTCCGCTTCTGCCGGTGGTGCGCATGATGGGGAAATGGCCGCTGCAACCGCTCTCGCCCATGACGGGAGGGCGGGATAGCGGGAGCCGATCGGGCGACTGTCAACCCCACATCGAAACTCCTTGAAATCAAGTTACAAAATTGGCTGCCGGACCGGGTCGATGCTGGACGTGGTGGAAAATTACCCGATTTCCATCTCGATGAATTCGCATATTGATATAACTTTTGTTGGAATTTCTAGAATTTTGTATATTGCTTGGGATTTTTTTATCAATTTCTGATCCTCAGATACAAAGAAATCAGAATATCTACCATATATGATATGCGACACATCATGAAGCCTAGATCTAGATTTTTCCCTGTTCTCTCTGTAGTAGCCAATTTTTTCCAACCAATTGCCTATAAGATTGACAGTGGCCGCAAGTGCGGAAAATCTATCCCTAAGAATTTTATGTGGCCACTGCGAAAGGCAATCGATGGCCTCGGATTTGGTTATTATCTTTTCATCAAGTAGTTTTTTTAGAAGTATTTCTTGATAAACTATATTTGAATAAAATATATTGATTGGATCATGATTATTAACGATTTTAGGATCACCGCCAGGATTGTCGTGAGCAGCATAAATAATATCTCTATCTATGTTCTCTGCTTCATCGTTGTCCTGATAGTTTTCTATGACTCTATCATAACACTCCTGAGGATATTCGGTATCGAAAAATATACGCCCCTTTATTGGTCTAATAGAGTTATTTCCACAAAGGCCTGTTAAAAAACCAATGTCTCTTTGAATTATATCCAAGCTTGCGCTGCTTCGCCTGTTGGAAACGGCAATTTCTTCAAGATGGGCTGGACTAAAAACAAAAACGTGCCCGTTTTTCTTATCACTATTTACTTTTTCGATGAGGCCATCAAATTTATTGCACCGCAAATTAACAAGCAAATTGTGATCAAAATATATTCTCATTTTGTCACCTCAGGCAGTTCCGAGAGTTCTGATTTCGGTGACATGATGTCAAACCCCCCGGGGCACCACAAGGCGAAATATCGCGTTCGCCAAAAGGGCGGGGGCGGGAGCCGCTCCGGCTCAATCATGCTTGCGCCGGTGAATTCCGGTGATGCAAAATTAATCGATCGACCATTAGTTACACGCCCCCCCAATGGCAATCCGCAACCAACTCGAACCGAGATCGCAATCGGCCCCCGCCGATCCGCCGCGCCGTCAACCACCCTCGCAGTCAGGCGGCGGCGTGATGCTCGGGCTCGACCGAGAGTCGCAAGCCGACAGTCTTGAGGACGGCCAGCAGGGTCTTCAGTGTCGGATTCCCCTTGGGTGAAAGGGCACGGTAGAGGGATTCACGGCTGATCCCCGCTTGGGCCGCCACCACGGCAAGGCCGCCATAGGCTTCCGCGACGGTACGAAGTGCCAGCAAACCGGCCGCGCGGTCATGCGGGTTGTCGAGCGACTCCATCGCCGCCTTGAGGTATTCGACCGCGAGCGCGCGATCGGCGCCCAGTTCGGCCACTTCCCGCTCGTGGTGCGAGACGACGCCCGTCAGCTTGCCCATCATTGCCTCCGCTTCCATTCCGCCCACAATTCCTTGGCCCGCTTGATGTCGCGCGGCTGAGTGCTCTTGTCGCCGCCACAGAGCAGGATCACGACGGTCTTCCCGTGCGGGCCGCAATAGACCCGGTACCCGGCGCCGACATGAATACGCAATTCGACGACGCCTTCGCCGACGGCGTCGCAATCGCCGAAATTTCCCGCTTCGACTTGGCGCAAACGGACCCGGATGCGCGCCGCGGCCACCTTGTCGCGTATGCCGGTCAGTCAGTCAGTGAACGGTTCGTGGCCGTCCTCGCGCTGATATCGAAGCAGATCTATCACAGGCAGATTTGTATCTCAAAAGCTACTGATAGGGCAGTACCGAAATATCGAGGTTCTCTATATGTTCCAGGCAATCAGAAACCGATAGCCGACGCACAGATAACGAACAGATGCCGCTTGTCGGGCGCATAACCGGTGCCGGAGGGAAGCAGAAGAGTTCCCTTCTTCAGAGCCCGAAAAGCCATGAATCACCGGCGAAATGTTGCGAAAAGGTGATCAAGTCGGCGGTGATCTTCAATCAGTTCGGCTTGGGCATCGGCGTTCTGGACGCCCAGATAACTCAGTATCCGCTCAATCGGTATTCGGCGAGAGCTTCCGTTCGGATCTTCCCACTCCGGTATATTTTCCCGAACGTGCGTCCAGTCCCGGATCTGCCACTTGGTCATATCGCCGAATCGTTCCCAGACGGCGTCCAGGCAACTGATATCCGCGTCGCTCAGTTCATCAAGGTCGTCCACCGAAAGGCCCTGGATCGGCGCAATCTGGTTATTTTCCCGCGCCTGCAATACGTCGGACCACCCGCAAGCATCCAAATCCTCTTCCCCGTTGACGTGGGAATAGGTTGTCGAATTCACCGGACCATGGGGCATTGAGACGTGGGGTTCCTCAAGGATTGGAAACCCAAAACGCTTAAGGCTTTCGCGATCGGCAAGATAGACGAGCTTCACGGCCTTCAATACAGGCAAGCACGCCGCCCCCGTCTTCATCGCCAGATAGGCAATTTCCTGAGCGGCCTTTTTCGCGTTATAGCTTGGGGATATCATTATTCCTCGGGCTGGCGTGATGCCCCTCGACGGCATCGACGGTGCCCGTCGTGCCGGAAGTAACAAATCGCCGGGGCGCTGTCCGCACCGAAGTTAGCCATAAGATAGGGTGGTTCGGTCCTAAATTCAAGTGTTCTCTATGCGTTCTAGACAATGGGGGCTACGACCCGGGACGATGGCGAAGCGTCCGTCTCCGGCACCGATATCGTCTGGATCAATCGCTTTGCCCGACCCGCCGCCGCCGGAAATCCTTGATGATCTCCCTTGCCGCATTATGCCCCGGCGCCCCGGTCACGCCGCCGCCCGGATGCGTCCCGGAGCCGCACATATAGAGTCCCGGCAGCGGCGTGCGGTAATCGGCGTGGCCCAGCATCGGGCGGGCCGAATAGATTTGGTTGAGGTCGAGCGCGCCGTGGAAGATGTCGCCGCCGATCAGGCCGAAGCGGCGTTCCAGGTCGAGTGGGCTGTGGATCTGGCGGCCGAGTACTGCGGCCCGGAAGTTCGGGGCATAGGTCGTGACCGTATCGATCATCCGATCGGCCACTTCGTCGCGATGATCGTCCCATGAGGCGCCGTTCGGCAGTTCCGGGGCGACATGCTGACAGAACAGGCTCGCGACGTGTTGGCCGGGCGGCGCCAGGCTGTCGTCGAGCGTCGAAGGGATCAAGACCTCGACGATCGGCCGGCACGACCAGCCGAATTGCCGCGCGTCGGTATAGGCCCGATCCATGTAATCGAGGCTCGGTGCCAGGATGATGCCGGCGCCGTGATGCTCGGCCGCTTGCCTTCCGGGCAGGCAGGTGAAATCCGGCAATTCGGATAGTGCCACATTCATCCGAAAGGTGCCGGAGCCGCAGCGCCAATTGCCGATCCGCCGCCGGAAGTCGGGCGGCAGGGCGGCCTCGTCGATCAGTTTCAAAAATAGCAGTTTGGGATTGAGGTTGGAGGTGATCGCTGCGGCGCGGATACGCTCGCCCGCCTCGGTCACGATCCCGGTGGCACGGCCGCCCTCGACGATCACCTCGCGCACGGCACAGCCGGTGCGGATCTCGACCCCAGCGGCCTCGGCCGAGCGCGCCATCGCCTGGGTGATGGCGCCCATGCCGCCGATCGCATGGCCCCAGGCGCCCTTCTGGCCATTGACCTCGCCGAACACATGATGCAGCAGCACATAGGCCGAGCCGGGCGTATAGGGGCTGGCGTAATTGCCGACGATGCTGTCGAAGCCATAGGCCGCCTTGATCGGTGCACTCTCGAACCAGCCATCGAGGTAATGGCCGGCCGATTGCGCGAATAGATCGAGCAGCTCGCGTTTCATTTCGATGTCGAGATGACGCAGGCGATTGGCCAGCTCGCCGGCCTTGGTCAATTCGCCCAATGCCGCCATCCAGCCGCCCGCGATCAGATTGGGCGGCGTCTTCAGCACTAGATCGCGCAACAGATCGGCCACGATATCGAGGCGCTTGGCGTAATCCGCCAGGCGGCCGGCATCCTTGACCGAGAATTTCGCAACCTCGTCATGGGTCCGCCCGGCGCCGATCTTGAGATATCGGCCATCCTCCAGCGGCAGGAAATTCGCCAGCGGCCGCTCGACGATGCGCAGCCCATGGGCGGCCAGTTCGAGATCGGCGATGATCTTGGGGTTGAGTAGTGAGACGGTGTAGGCCGCGACCGAATTGCGGAAGCCCGGATGGAATTCCTCGGTCATGGCGGCGCCGCCGACCACGCCCAACCGCTCCAGTACCGTCACCTTGAGCCCGGCGCAGGCCAGATAAGTCGCACAGACCAAGCCGTTATGGCCGCCGCCGATGATGATCACGTCACGCATGAAACGCGAAACCGGTCAGGGCTGGCGGATCGCGGCGCCGGCGGTCATGCCGCCATCGATCACCAATTCGGTCCCGGTGACATAGGCCGAAAGGTCGGAGGCGAGGTAGAGTACGCCATCGGCGATGTTTTCCGGCTGGCCGGCCCGACCGAGCGGTGCTGCGAACTTACCGAGTTCGACCGGATCGATCGGTGCGTTGCGGCCGGGAATGGCGCCGCCGCTCGTCTTGGCCCAGATCGGCGTGTCGATGATACCGGGATGGATCGAATTGACCCGGATGCCATTGCCCAGCGCGGCGCATTCCATCGCCGCCGCCTTGGCGAACAGCCGCGCGCCGCCCTTGGTCGCGCAATAGCACGACAGAAAGGGCGAGCCGCGCAGTCCGGCCACCGATGAGGTGATGATGATCGAGCCGCCGCCGGCGCGGGTCAGCGCCGGAATGGCGTATTTCACTGACAGGAACACACCATCGAGATTGACCGCGGTGATCCGGCGCCAGGCCTCCAACGTCATGTCGGCGATCAGTCCGCCGCCGCCAATGCCGGCATTGGCGACCATGATATCGAGC
>JBAVTK010000258.1:0-10676 GCA_049696095.1 Aliidongia sp.
GGTAGCGCCCAGCGTCTTTTAGCCGAACGCCGACTGCGCTTGGAAGGACAGGCGCGCGGTCTGCCCGATCCGGTCGGGCTGATCGAAAATGCCGCCCAACGTCTAGATGACCGGGCCGAGCGGCTTGAACTGGCCATCGCCGGGCAGTTCCGCGACCGGCAGGCACGGCTGGTTCAGGCAACGGCACGGCTGAAGCATCCGCGCGAACAATTGAGCGATGCCCGGCGACATTTCGACGGCACCGCGATCCGGCTCGGCCCGGCGCTCGACCGTGCGCTGGAACGCGCCGCGGATCGGCTGCGGATCACCGCAGAAAGGCTCGGATCGGTGCCGTTGCCCGAGGCATTGGAGCGCCGTCGGCTCGATCTGGCGGAACGCGGCCGGCGGCTCGATCTCGCGGCAACGCGTCTGGCCGATGCGCCGTCGCACACGCTGCATCGCCTGACCCAACTGCTCGACAGCCTGTCGCCCTTCAAGGTGCTGGAGCGCGGCTATGCCGTCGTCGAAGACGAAGCCGGCCACCCGGTCACCGCAGCCGGGATCGTGCCGGGTGCTGCGCTGACCCTGCGTTTCCATGACGGCATCGTCGCCGTGCGCGCCGAACCCGGGCCGGGTGAAGCCCGGCCGAAATCCGAGAAAAAACCCAAGCCCGAGACAACGCGACGGCAACCGACATTGTTTTGAGACCTCCGTCTGGATCGCCTATTGGAGCGTGGCCAATTCCGCCTGCTGCGTCGGCACGGGAAAGACCAGCGTCCAGTCGGTGCCGTGATCCGACCGAAGCATGGCCGTGCCGTCGATCTGCTCCATCAGCCGCCGGACCAAACCCATGCCGTGCCGCTTACTGTCCTCGGGTTCCGTGAAACCCGCGCCGTCATCGGTGAAATGGATCGTGGCCTTGTCGCCCGGGCCGTTGAGTTCCAGCGACACATGCATCACGCCCGATCCCTCCGGGAAGGCATGATGGTAGCTGTTGGCGATCAACTCCGCGAGGACGAGACCGAGTGCCGTCGCGGTGTCCAGATCGAGCATCAGGGGGTGCCAATGAGCGGTCAGTGTAATGTCGCGATTGGCCGATGCCTCCATTTCCCGAAAACTGTCGCAAAGTGACGACAGATAGCCGCCGAAATTGACCGTCCGGGTCAAACCGGTGCCGAGCAAATGATCATAGACGGTGGCCAGCGTCATGACGCGGCGCGCGATGGCGGTGATCGCCGCCGGTCCCGTTGCCGGGTCGCCGCACTGGATCTGTTTGTTCAGCATGCCGTAGACGACCTGGAGATTGTTGCGCACGCGATGATGCATCTCCTCCGCCAGGATTCTCTGTTCGGCCAGGAGGCGGGCTTGCGCCGCCAGCAAGCGATCCCGTTCGGCAACCATATCCTTCATCCGATCGAGTGCGGCGGCGACGATATTATTGCGTTTCGATGTATCGACCGCCTCCGCCAAAACATTGGCGAAACCCGTTACGAAATTGATATCGTTCTCGTCATAGACATGCTCATTCGGATTGTCGATTTCCAGCACGCCCCAGGGTTGGCCTTGCTTTCGTTTGATGATGACGTCCAGGGTCGAGACGATGCCATGCTCGATATAAAAGGGCGGCAGCAGAAATTCGGAGTCTTCGTTCAGATTTCCGCAGATCACCGGTTCGCCCGTGGTGAAGGCGCGGCCTTGGGGCGAACTTTTATCGGCCCGCGAGACGACCGTGCCGACGACGCCCGAATGCCAGCCGACGCCGGCCTCGACCAGCAGATCGTCTTCTTCCGCGCGGTAGCGGCACACTTTGCAGAACGGGACGTTGAAGCTCTCGGCGCAGACCCGCGCGGCTTCAGTCAAGACCCGCCCGAGATCGGTTTCGCCCAGCGCGAAACTGCCGAACGCCGCCAGCGCCGCCTGCTGGCGCAGCAGCCTCATGACATCGGGAGTCCGGCCAATACTCGGCTTGCCGATGTCGACGATCGCCTGGGGCAGGGACGGTTCGAGCAGTTGAAAGGTCCGCGGGAACGGCCGCGACGCGCGTCCTGTGTGGATCAGTTCGGTCACGATCGCCAAGGCGCGCACGATCTCGGCCGGACGGTATGGCTTACGAAGGCAAGCATCGCCGTCCGCCTTGGTCAGCGTGGTCGTCCCGACATTGCCGGTCGTGTAGAGAATGCCCACGCCCCCATTGCGATCAATGCCGGCAGCGATCTCGGTACCGAGCCCGCCGGCCGCCAGTCGCACATCCAGCAATGCCAGATCGGGCTTGTGCCGCTCCGCAAGCATGATTCCATCGGCCACAGTTCGGGCAATGCCGCATACCGTATAACCGCCGACGATCAGCACCTCATGGAGCATGTCGGCGACCATCAGATCATTTTCGGCGATCAAAACTGTGGGCATGACTCAGTTCTCCCAGGCGACATGCAAGCTGTGGGGCGGTCTCGGAAAGCCTGGTTCATTTTCCGACTGCGAACTGAAATCTATTGCCAGTGTCAATATTTCGATAAAAATATGGGATTATTTTGTCAAAAGCAAGTTTTATTTTAAATTTATTATCATATAAATGCCAGTTACTAGGAAATTTTCATTAGAATTACATGCGTTAATGCGCACCCCTACAGCGTTTATTGGTGTGCGAGAACATCTAAAAGATGTAGCACGCCTTCGCGTGCTTTGGTGCTTCGGTAAATTCGAAAAGGCAGTTGCCCACCCCCTGGTTGGGTGATGCGATGCGCCGGGCATGTAGCATTAAACGGGGGTCAGTTTCATTGCGGGCGCGCACCGGCTCTCAGCCTGTCGAGCCATACAATATCGCCGCCACCCGCACCGAAACCGGGCGGGAAGCCCAAGCCGGACGCAGCGGCGCGACAATCCACGCGGTCCTGCGGATTGTCGCGCGGGCGCGCGCCGGGCAGCCTAGAGGGCGGTAGCTGCCAGATGCTTGAACATGTGACGCCGTGCTTCGTCGTCCATCTGGGGTTTGAAGGTGAAACGATCCTTCAGCGCCGAGGCACGCTCGGCCGCTGGACGTGCCGTGATTTCGTCATTCAGGCGCTTCAGGTTCGGCAATTTGGCCCAGGCCTCGTCGCCGAGGATGAAGGGCACCATCCGCGACCAGCTCCACACCGCCATGTCGACGATCGTATAGGTCTCCCCGACCATATAGCGATGCTGGGCAAGATGGGCATCGAGGATCGCGAAATGACGATGCGCTTCGAACTGGTAGCGGCTATTCGCATAAGCCACTTTTTCCGGCGCGAAATGCTTGAAATGGACCGCCTGCCCCGAATAGGGACCGACGCCGGTGGCAACGAACATCAGCCAGGACAGCAGCTCGCCGCGGTTGGCCGGCGAGTTCGGCGGCAGAAATTTTCCAGTCTTCTCGGCCAGATAGAGTAGAATGGCGTTGCTGTCGAACACCGTGACGTCGCCATCGATGATCGCCGGCACTTTGCCGTTGGGATTGACCGCCAGAAACTCGGCGCTGAACTGATCGCCCGCGCGCGTGTCGATCGGCTTCGGCTCGTACGGCAGGCCGGCTTCCTCAAGAAAAAGTGCGACTTTGGTCGGGTTGGGCGAGCCATTGAAATAGAATTTCAGCATGAACAACTCCACGGATGAGCAAAGTTTACGGTTGCGTATCGCAGCACGATGCCAGCCCGATTCCGCTCACCGCACCTGAGGCAATACAAAGCCTCCGCCTATTAACCGTTTGGTTCAGCAAGGTCAACCAGGGCACGCTCGCGCTGGCAAAACCCATCGCGCGGCTCTCGCCGTCATTTAATATGATGGTTTGGTATCCGACAATCGACGCTGGATGGCTGGCAGTGTCTCAGTTTGTATTGGAACAGGACGATCCACGTGACGGGCCTATCGCTCCCCGCTTCCTATATGCTTAGCGGGAAGCATGGAGGATATACGACATGGCGACCTTTTGGCCAATTCGGAGGCGGCAAGTTCGATTGGAGTCGGATGGCTCGAAATGAGCGACGGTAGGGCTTGGCCCATGTTTGCATATGCACAGCGTGGGCCAGAAATGGAAAGTCCGTCGGATAGCTAGGACCGATCAGCTTAGTCTGATGCGCCTCGGACGATAGCAGATTCGATGAGTACGGCTAGCTCTTTTATTTGTGCGGCAGTCTTGGGTACGCCGGCCGAATCCAGGTCACCGATATAACTGTCAAGCGAAATAGGAGGCTTTTTGTAATGGGAAAGGTCGCAAACGATCGCTGCGGCGAAATGAGATATGTATAGGCTGTGAAGATCCAGCAAGAAATCATCGGGATGAACACAGTGAATTCCGTATTTT
Source organism: Aliidongia sp. (assembly GCA_049696095.1). GTDB lineage: Bacteria > Pseudomonadota > Alphaproteobacteria > ATCC43930 > CGMCC-115725 > JAXDMU01. Next base: position 4,295 of record JBAVTK010000258.1, read on the forward strand.
TCTAGCTCGTCTTTCGGGAAGTCTTTTTCGTTAAAGGTGACTATCGCACTTGCGTTGCCCTTAATGGCCGCCGCAAGGACATGACGGTCGTCTGGATCCGGTAGCGACAGGGCGTCGATCAGCGGCTCATAGCCCGTGACAAGGCAGTCCAGAACCGCCGCATTCATAGCGTCTCTTGTGCGATGCAAGCGCTCGACGTCGATCCCGCGCTTCTTTGCGAGGTTCCGCATCCACTCGTGGTGGATTGCATTGGTCCAGCGGGCGCGAAAAAGGCCCGTCTGCGCAAGCTCCATGATGAGGCTCCGCAGGCGGGCACCGAAGAAGACATTCGCATCGAAGATTGCGGTGAACGTCGATAGCACGATTAGTCGAGGCCGAGGGCCTCCTCCTCTTCGGCCATCGCCAGAATGGCGGTGCGGCGGTCACGTTTGGATTGCTCCTCGAACGCAAGTAGGTCTGCAAACTTGATCCGGCGATGGCGCCCGACCATCCGATGGGGGATTTTGTCCCGGTCAATGAGGTTCGTCAGAAAGGGCCGTGACACGTTAAGATAGTCTGCCGCCTGCTGAGTCGTGAGTTCGGTCTCATGCGGGATGACCGAGAAAGCTTTCCCCTGACTCATTGCATCCAGCATGTGGACGATAACTTCGACAACGCGCGCCGGCAGCGGCACAACAATCTTCGGGTCATCCCGGCGAACCAACTGAATGTCCTGCTTCGATAGCGGTCGAAGAACATCGGCGGCCTGTTTCGCAATGGCAGCCTCATTATCGCTCGGTACAAGCGGCGTGATCTGATCCAATGCGGCATACATAATCGTCTCTCCCATTTTGCGCTGGCACGGACGGCACCCCCCAGCGCCCTCATCCACGCCCACTCTAAACGTAATATTCGCAGCGTACGAAAAAAACGTAAAATGGTGATGGGAACCATGCAGGAATAGCTTGGAACATTTCTGAAAACCCGAAAGGGCTGGTCAGGCGATTTGCTGTGACCCGCTTAGCCCCCCAAAATGGGGCGAGTTCCTCAGGCCGCGAAAGGTGCGCCAGCAGGAATCCGTTGCCCTGCGCGACAAGGGCGTCAAACCGGGATCGTCCTGTTACAATTCAAACTGAGACACTACCGGATGGCTAGGTCAACGCGGCGATCGGGTCGGCTTGCAGGACCGGCACCGGAAACTTCAGAATCCAGGCGGTACCGCGCTCCGAGTGGACCGTTGCTGAGCCGTTGACCTGCTCCATCAGCCGGCGGACCAATCCGAGGCCGTGCCGCTTGCTGCTGCTTGCAGCCGTGAAACCGACACCGTCATCGACGAAATGGATCGTCGCCTCGTCGCCCACTTCGTTGACGAGTAACGACACGAAGATCACCCCCGCATCCGCGGGGAACGCGTGCAGATAACTGTTCGAAATCAGTTCGGCGATGATCAGGCCGAGTGCGGTGGCGGTATCCAAATCGAGCATCAGCGGCTGCCATTGACAGGTCAGCACGATCTCGCGATGCGTCGAATTCTCCAAATCCCTGAAGCTGTCGCAGAGCGACAACAGATAACCGCCAAAATCGATCTCTCGGGTCAACCCGGCGCCCAGCAAATGGTCATAAACCTTGGCCAAGGTCATGACCCGCCGGGCGATCGCGCCGTTGCCGTCCGGCCCGTCGGATTTGTCGCCGGTCTGAAGATGTTTGGTCAGCATGCCATAGACCAGCTGTAGATTGTTGCGGACGCGATGATGCAGCTCCTGTACCAGGGTGTTTTTCTCGGACAGCAGACGTGCCTGCGCCACGACCAATCGATCACGGTCGGCGATCATGTCTTTCATCTGGTCAAGGGCGGCTTGAACGACGCCGTTGCGTTTCGAGGTGTTGACCGCCTCGGCAAGGATATTGGCGAAGCCAGTCACGAAATTAATGTCATGCTCGTCATAGTCATGCTGCTGTGGATTGTCTATTTCGAGCACCCCCCATGGCTGTCCCTCCTCAGTCTTTATGATCACGTCCAGGGTCGAAACGATGCCATGCTCGACATAAAAGGACGGCAGCAGGAAGCTCGTATCCTTGTTCAAGTTTCCGCAGATCACCGGCTCTCCGGTGATGAAGGCGCGGCCCTGCGGCGAACTTTTGTCGGCCCGCGAGACAACCCCGCCCACCACGCCTGGATGCCAACCGACCCCAGCCTCAATCAGAAGATCATTTTCCTCGGAGCGGTAACGGCAGACCTTGCAGAACGGCACATCCAAGCACCCGGCGCAGACACGGGCCGCCTCGGTCAGCACGAGCCCGAGATTGCTTTCGCCAAGCGCGAAGCTGCCGAAGGCCGCAAGCGCCGCCTGCTGCCGAAGCAATCTCGCGACGTATTGCGCATAGCCATTCTCTGCCGCTCCGGCGCTGCTCAGGGCGTCGACCAAGGGCTGTTTGAGGAGTTGGAAACCGTTCGGAAAGGGTGGTGACGCCTGTCCGGTGCGGGCGATCTCGGCCACGATTTCCAGCGCGCGAATGACATCTTCCGGACGATAGGGCTTGCTTATGCAGGCATCACCGTCGGCCTTGGTCAGTCCGATCTGACTGACATTGCCGGTCGCATAGAGAATGCCCAATCCGCCGGAACGATCGATTCGGGCGGCGATTTCCGTCCCGAGCCCGCCCGCCGCCAAACGCAGATCCAGCAGCGCCAGGTCGGGCATGTGAGCCGCCGCGAGCGCAACCCCTTCCTCGACCGTGCGTGCAATGCCGCATACCGCATAACCACCATCGATCAGAACTTCCGCAAGCATATCGGCCATCAAGAGGTCGTTCTCAGCAATCAGGACTGTAAGCATGGACAGGATTCCGATCCGGCAAATGGTTCGGCATAGCGGCATCCAGCCTAACGCCTTCCGAGCAAGAAGCGAGATTCGGAATGTACCCAGAACGTAATCCGACCGGCGCGCTATGAGACGGCAGTCTTTTCATAGCGTGTTGCGAGTGCGCCGAACTCTTCTCGGTTCGCCGCACTTGAAATGAGATAAACGTTCCGGTTATTAACCCGTCCGGTGCGGCTTGTCCGCCATAATCCCAGGGAAATCCGATGTTCCGTCAGCTCGACGCGTTTTGCACATGGCTTCAGAACACGCCGTTCAGTCAGACAATCGCTGCCACCGCCTGGCTCATTCCGCTGCTCCAGACCATTCATATCCTGGCGATCGCGTCGGTGATTTCATCGGCCTTTCTGCTGCATCTGAGGCTCGCCGGCCTGACGCGCGGCGAGGAGGGGGCCGAGGCCATGGCGCATCGTTTCCTGCCCTTTATTTGGGGCGCGCTGCCGGTGCTGCTGGTGACCGGCGCCGTGCTGATCGCGGCCGAGCCGGCGCGCTCGCTGGAAAACCCGTCCTTCGCGCTGAAGATGCTGCTGCTGCTCGGCGCGATCGGGGTGACCGTCTTCTACCAGCGCGGGCTCGCCCGGCCGGGTTATTGGCGGGTGACCGCGCCGCGCCGTGCGGCGGCCAGACTCATCGCCTTCATGTCCCTGGCGCTTTGGACCGGCATCGTCGTGGCCGGACGCTGGATCGCCTATACGCAGCCCTGACCGACGAGCGCCCCGATGGATCTTTCAAGTTTTTTGCTCTGGCTGCAAAACGGCACGGTCGCAACCGCGATTCGCGAAGGCGAGACGCTGTTTCCTTGGATCGAAACGGCGCATGTCTTGGCGATCGTCTTCGTCGTCGGCTCGATCGCGGCGGTCGATCTGCGGCTCTTGGGCCTGGTGTCGCGCGGGCGAGCCGTCTCGCGCGTTGCGGCCGAAATCATTCCGCTGACCTGGATCGCCTTCGTGGTCGCCACGGTCAGCGGCGGGCTGATGTTCAGCGCGCGAGCGGTGCAATATGCCGGCAATCTCGCCTTTCAGCTGAAGCTCGGGCTGCTGCTGCTGGCCGGGCTGAATATGGCGATGTTCCATCTGGTGACGTTCCGCACCAGCGGGCGTTGGGACCATGATCCGATTCCACCGACCGCGGCGCGGCTGGCCGGCGGTTTGTCGCTGCTGCTGTGGCTCGCGATCATCGCCTGCGGCCGGACCATCGGCTTTACCATCGTCGAAACGGCCGACTGAGCGACGCCGCCCGGATTCGGCGAATTCCTGTTTCGCTCTCGGTTGACGCACCCTACAGTTGCTCTGCAATCGATTCTTTTTGCGAAGGCTGCGCGGCAGATGGGTATCTCAAGACGAAGTTTCATTCAACAAGTCGGGCTGGCCGGCGGGATGGGGGCGGCTTATGTCGCGATGCAGGCGCTGGGCTATGCGCCGGGCAATGCCGCTTATGCCGGACCGCCGGTGCTGCCGCCCGGCTCGGGCAAGGGCGTGCGCGTCGTCGTGCTCGGTGCCGGCATTTCGGGGCTGGTCGCCGCCTGGGAGTTGGGCAAGGCCGGTTATGAGGTGACGATCCTGGAGGCGCGCGACCGGGTCGGCGGGCGCAATTGGAGCATCCGCAACGGCAGCAAGATCGAATTCCTCGACGGCACAAGCCAGACGGCCAATTGGGATGACGGGCATTACGTCAATGCCGGCCCGGCCCGCCTGCCGAGTCACCATCAGGCGATCCTGGGCTATTGCCGCGACTTCGGCGTCGAGCTTGAGGTCGAGGTCAATTCCAGCCGCAGCAGCTTCTTCCAGAACGACGCGGCCAATGGCGGCAAGCCGATTCAGCAGCGCCAGATGCTGAACGACACGCGCGGCCATATCGCGGAACTCCTGGCCAAGGCGGTCAATCAGGGCAGTCTCGATCGCGATCTGACCGGCCTCGACAAGGAGCGCTTCGTCGAGTTTCTCCGCGTCTTCGGCGATCTATCGCCCGATCTGTTCTATAAGGGATCGAGCCGCGCGGGCTTTTCGCGCTTGCCTGGTGCCGCCGACGAGGCGGGCATGCGGCGCGACCCGCTCGATCTCAAGGCGCTACTCGATGAGGATCTATGGAATGGTGCGGTCTTCGAAGAGATGGTGCTGTTTCAGGCGACGATGTTCCAGCCGGTCGGCGGCATGGATCGCATCCCGGCCGCCTTCGAACGCCGACTCGACCGGAAAATCCAGCGCGGCATCGAGGTGCGGGAAATCCGCAAGACGGCGAATGGCGTGCGGATCGTCCATAAGAACCGCAAGACCGGTGCGGTCGCCAGCACCGAGGCGGATTACGCCATCGTCACCCTGCCGCTGACCGTGCTGCGCACGCTGGAAACCGATTTCTCGCCGGATTTCAAAGAGGCCGTGGCGACGCCGCCCTATGACAATGCGGTCAAGATCGCCTGGCAATCGCGCCGCTTCTGGGAGACCGAGGCGCAGATCTATGGCGGGATTTCCTTCGTCAAGCGCGATGTCAATCTGATCTGGTATCCGAGCGGTGGCTTTCACCGGCCGAAGGGCATCCTGCTCGGCTGCTACAGCACCGGCGAGGCCGCCAAGACATTGGGCGGGCTGTCGTTGGCCCAGCAATATGCCCGCTCACGCGAGGCGATCGAGCATCTGCATCCGGGGCGCGGCGGTGAACTCGAGGCGCCGATCGCGGTCGATTGGCAAAAGATCCCCTATTCGCTCGGGCCGTGGGTGCTGGATTGGAACGATGAGCGCCGGCACTATTACAACCGGCTGAACCAGCCCGACGGCAACATCTATTTGGCCAATGAATATCTGACCCATCTGCATGCCTGGCAGGAGGGGTCGGCCGTCTCGGCCCACCGCGCCGTCGGCTTGATCGCCGAACGCGTGCGGGCCGCCCGTCTTTAAGAAGGAACCCTGTCTATGATCCGCCGTCTTTGTCTTGTTGCCGCCGCGGGCCTGGTCCTCGCTTCGGCCGCCGGGGCCGCCGATATCACGCGGGTGCCGATCCCGAATTCGACCTTTCCGATCTCGCAGGCGGTACGCGTGCCGGCCGGCGCCGAGACGATCTATTTCAGCGGCCTGACCCCGCCGGTCGCCAAGCAGGATGCGCCCAAGGACTCGATCGAAGCCTATGGCAGCGACACCGAAGCGCAGGCGATCGGCACCTTCGAGCGGCTCGGCGGTGTGCTCCAGGCGCAAGGCTTGGGCTTCGGCGATATCGTCTCGTTGCACGTCTATCTGGTTGGCGATCCGGCCAAGGGCGGCAAGCTCGATTTCGCCGGCTTCCAGAACGCCTATACCAAGTATTTCGCCACGCCGACCCAGCCGAACAAGCCGGCCCGGACGACAGTGCAGGTCGCGGGTCTGGCGTCGCCCGGCATTCTCATCGAGATCGAGGCGACCGCGGCGAAATAGGTGAATGCGCACTCGGCCGGCTGGGCCGAGTGCGCTTGAGGTCAGTGATGGTCGCCCTTGTGCGACGTTTCATGGTTCGCTGCCGGGTGGCCGCCGCCGGGGCCGCCATGGCCATGCCCGCCC
>JBAVTK010000259.1:0-3693 GCA_049696095.1 Aliidongia sp.
TCAGCTTGCCGCCAAGCCCCCGATCCACGTGCTCCACGATGCCTCCAAAGCTATATCCCCAGCATGTTGGGGATATAGCCAAAGGCGCCCGCAATATCTAGACTCCAAAAATGAGGGGAGTCGTGAGCCCCACGATCGCAATGTCATAAATTTTTTGAGTCATCATGGTTATTCACATACCAATCAAGAAATCATGGTCACCAAAATAAAAAGGCGGATACCGCCAACTCACATCGCGTGCAAATGAGGGCAGGATGCTTTCATTGTGTCGACCGCCTTATGAGGCACGGTATTAGACATTTTTTTTCGTCGATAGCGGATAATTGCACGTTTCGGGCGCTCTGTTTCAAATCCGAGACCAGGACCAAGTACCTCATGTTTAAGTTCAAGTTCAAATTGTTGGACGAGCAGTGCCATCATCAGAGTTATTTCGAGATTGGCAAAATGGATACCCGGACAACGGTGATAATCAGCACCGAAATGAACCAAAGAATATCGATTACCGGCGCCTTCTTCGCGATCTGGGCCGAAGCGCAGCGGGTCGTAACGCACGGGATCGCGAAATAGCGCGGGATCGCGCTGGGACAAGCGCACGCTGAGCATCACCCGCCATCCTTTCGGAACGCGATATTGGCCCAATTCGATATCCGTCTTGGCTTCACGCAATAACAATTCCGATGGGGGGTGCAGTCTCAAAGACTCCTGGACAGCCCACTTGGCATGGCGAAACGAACTCGCTTCCGTTAGCGTAATGGGCTGATTTGGGGTGGTATTTTCAGCAACTTCCTGTTCAACCAGTTTCAAATATTCCGGATTGTTCAGCAGATCGACAATCGACCACGCCGCAGGCCCGATGGTTGGTTTATACCCAGCGTAAATAAGCCCCATGAACATGCCGATATAGTCGTCATCTGGAATGGCTTTACCAGTATGATAGTGATTATTTCCAAGTAAATCTTGAATAATGTCATCATAGAGATCGGGATGCGCACGACGCTCACGCACGATTGGTTCAAGTATATTTTCGAGCCGCCGCCTTGCCCACCTTCCTCGAATAAATTTCGGCAATGGCAACGTCGACGGTATTATAAAATCAACCGATTTCTCCAAAATATCGTAATATTTCCAAAACTGCTTTCCAAATTTATTTTTGAAATCTTTCCCCAAGAGGGCATGAACTGTAATATTTTTTATCACAGTTTCAAAAAACTGGTCAATGTCCATTTCCCCAACTTCGCCCAAGCCATCAAGACATTCCTGTGTTTCCAGCTGTATGATCGCGGCATTTTGCGACATTTGCGAAGCTTTGAAGAATTTGGTTACCAATGGGCGCTGATCACTATGGACTTCTTCTGATACGCCAAATGCTATTTTTCCGAGAGCGGCGGCAATTGGTTTATATGTGCTATGCATGTCGAGACTTTTGTCAGTCTCCGAGAAAAAGAATTTGTGGTATTCCGGCCCAACCAAGACCACGAAATTTTTGCCCATCAGTTTTATGGCGAAAATCGACCCCATTGCCTCCGTGGCTTTACGCAGAAAATCCGTCGGATTTCTCACGAACGGAATAATGTGGCCGGTAAACTTATTGCCGGGGAGCGCCGGGGGAACATGATTTAGCATATGCACAATCCTGCCCATAAGAAGATTCGATAGCCGTACTCAAGCTAACCGCCATGCGACGAGTTCACTTTAGAATAGTTCTACCCTTCGAGCGAATTCGTTGTGCCGCATTGATTTGCCGTCAACAGGCCGCTTAACACTACCTGACGTAGCGTATATCGCATTTTGCACTTGTGTCAACGCAATTTTGCAGGGATTGCCTTTTTGTCATACTGACGAGTTGACGACCATAAGTACACGCCTCGATGTCGCCTTCATTGTGATACTTATACCAGTCCGCGGTGATGCCGACTCGTTCCGGCTGATTCAAGGGCTTGCCAATAGCCGGCGGGGCGCAATTCACCAGGGCGCGGGAACAGAAGCGCCATCAGCTTCAAGGCCGCCTGCGTCGTCGGCTGTCCTTCGAAATCATCGATTACCAGTAGAAGCGCCCCGAAGGCCTTGGGATCGACAATGGCGGCCCGTGGCGTCACCGTCGGCTTGATGAGCGCGCCTTGCAGTGCCGAGGTGGGATCGGCGGCGGCCCGCGCCGTGGCGATGGCGTAACGAAATACGCTGCCGATCGTCGATCGCAGCCGGCGAGCCGACTCATAGCGGCCGCGAACCTCGACGTCACGCAAGACCTTCAGCACCAGGGGGGCGTCGATCATCTTGATCGAGCGTTCGCCGAGAATCGGATAGGCGAAATCGAGCAGCCATTCGAGCTTTTTGATCGTCGACTCGGCCCGACCCTCCCGCTTTAGCTTGAAGACGTATTCCTCGGCGATGCGCCGGAAGGTATCGTCTCTGTCGGCTTCGAGCGCTTTTCTGTCCTTCTTCACTTCGGAAGGGTCGATGCCTGTCGCCAGCTGCTCCTTTGCCTCTTCCCTGGCCGCACGAGCGGCGGCGAGGGAAAGCGCGGGGTAGGTACCCAGGGCAAGGAGTTTTTGCTTGCCGTGGAAGCGATAGGCAAGGAGCCACAGCCGACCGCCTTTCGGCGAGACCGATAGCTGAAGCCCGCCGCCATCCGAGAGTTTTTGCAGTTTATCGTCTGGCCGGACATGGCCGGAAATACGCTCAATCCCGCCCTAGCGCGATAAAGCAAAACAATATCAATGATCTAAAGGAAAGGTCGGCGCGCAAGGCGCGGCGCGGGAGCATGTAGGGAGGGGAGGAAGTGGTGCCCAGGGGCGGAATTGAACCACCGACACTGCGATTTTCAGTCGCATGACGATTTACGATAACAAATTGATAAATATGGATTATGTGTTGCGCCAATTTGTCTCAGCAATCGCCTAGCAATCGTCAGCGGCCAAGTCGCGCAATCAATCCAGCTGGCGTTCCCGCTCGCCATCGTCCCCGCACAGTTCGGCCCGCGCCACGCGCTCGGCCTCATCACGGCTGAAACCGCCGTCGAATTCGAGGATCGCGGCGCGCTCGGCAATGCGGATTTCCCGCTCTTCTCCCGACGATGTATCGACAGTTTGAAGATTGGTATCATTGTTTTTCGGCGTAACAGGTGTAACCCGTGTAACGCAGCCATTTTCAATGGGTTGCGTGTTACCGTTCGAAAGATTTTCGGTGTAACAGGTGTAACAGCCGAGCTTGCGGGCCAAGGTTTGTAGGGCGTCGAGGCCGCCGAAATCAGCCACCATCGTCATCCTCGAAGATCTTCGGCAGCAGCACATAACACCGAACCGTTCCTCGAACGCCCGGCCGCCGCACCGGCCGAGTGGATTTGCCACTGGAGTCCGTCCAAAGCATCTCTCGCTTTGCCAGCGCCTTCGCCGTCATGGCAGGATCGCACCCGCCACAGACCTCTTTCCAGCTCTCCTTCATCACACAGAAGTAATCGCCGGCCGGGTTCTCCCGCCGGAAGCCGACCCGATCGCGTATCAGTAAACTGCTTGCCTTCGCCATCTCGTCTTCATTCGTCGGCTCGGCGATGATGCGTTCAAACCGTGCCGTCCCGTGCTGTTCAAGGAAGCGACGAACCTTCGTAACCGCTTCCATTTCTTCGGCCGAGCCGGCGCCGCCGCGCGCTGCCAGCCAAGCCGCGAAACACCGCGCCAGCCCGGCCCGCGCTTCGCC
>JBAVTK010000260.1:0-15925 GCA_049696095.1 Aliidongia sp.
ACGCGATCCTGTCCGACGAAGCGGCGACTTGCAGCGTGCCGGTCGCAATCCACACGATGAAAGCCGCACCGCACGACCATCTGGCACTGACCGGCGGCGCGATCGGCCAGGGCGTGCCGCTCGGCACCGGCGCCGCCGTCGCCTGCCCCGACCGCAAAATCGTCTGCCTGCAAGGCGATGGCGGGGCGATGTACACACTCCAGGCGCTCTGGACCCAGGCGCGCGAGCGGCTCGATGTGACAACAGTGATCTTCGCCAACCGGGCCTATAGCATCCTCAATGTCGAGATGATGCGGGTCGGCGCGGAAAATCCCGGCCCCAAGGCGCTCTCCATGTTCGATCTGCGCAATCCCGAACTGAACTGGGTCAGCCTCGCCCACGGCATGGGCGTCGAAGCCTCCCGCGCCGAAACCGCCGAGGAATTCGCCGCGCAATTCAGCGCCGCCATGCGCGAGCGCGGGCCGCGGCTGATCGAGGTGATGCTGTAGCTAATTCCGCAAATCAGCAAACCCCTCTCCTGTGAAGCACGGAAGAGGGGCCTTGCGCTCAGGTCGCGATCACGCGCCGCTCAGGCAAGCATCGGTTTTTCCGGTGCCGTCACGGCCCCTTTCGCGAGGGCACGGCGGGTGAGCGGCATGGCGAGCGACGTGCCGACGACGGCCATAAGCACCAGGGCGGAGAAGGCCGTCACCGAAATGATCCCTCGGTCCAGAAAGATCGTCAGGACGACCACTTCCATCAGCCCTTTGGTCTGCATCAGCGTACCAAGCCCAAGGGAGACCGACCAGGACTCCTTCATCCAGCGGGCTGCGGCGGCGGTGCACAGAATCTTGCAGCTGAGCGCGAGCACCGTCGACACCAGGAAGATTTCCAGAAAGGCCGGCGACGTCGGATCGATCAGGGTGCGCAGACCGGTCAGCACGAAAAAGAACGGGATGAGGACGCTCATCGTCATGGGTTGCAACTGCGCCAGAATCGGTCGGCGCAGTGAGTCAGGCATGGTGGCACCGGCGATGAACGCCCCCAGGATATAATGCAGACCGATCGCCTCGGTCACGACGCATGAGCCGAGCGTGAGCGCGCAAACATAGGCGAGATTGCCCTCGCCCAGCTGCCCGTCCTCCATCCGCGCCGCGATGAAACGCTGGGTCAGCGGGCGCACGACCAGGATCATGCCCGCAAGATAGATCGGGAACACGACCAGTGCCGCCACCAGCTGCGCCCCCGCCCCGGTCCCGATGGACACAAGCAAGCCGCCCATCAGCAGCCAGAGCGAAGCATCGGCAATTGCCGCCATCCCCAAAGCAAGCGTACCGATCCGGGTCCCCAACAGCTTCATCTCGCCCAGAATCGCACCCAGAACGGGCAAGGCAGTGACACCACAGGCAATCGCGACCGCCGCCGAAAACTGGGCGACGTCGACCCCCGGGAGCAGCTCTTGCGGATGGCGCATGGCGATCCACCAGCCGCCAAACCCGCCGGCAATCATCGGTCCGATGGTCGCGGCCGCAGCCATGATGGCGACTCGGCGGGTCTCGATCCGGAAGGTGGCGGTATCCAAATGGAGGCCTGTCGTGAAACCGAAGAAGAGAACGGCGATCGACGCGATTCCGGACAGCTGGCTCAATGCGGCCGGCGCGAACAGCAGGCTGTAAATCTCGGGCGAGACTCGCCCAAGCAGCGACGGGCCAAGCGCCAAACCGAACAGGATTTGCAGCACGACGAGCGGCACGATCCGCCGCAGCCCGGCGATCCGAAACATCGCCGCGGGCAGTGCGATGATGATCAGGGTCTGCAACAGAAATATTATCATGGCCGTGCTCTCGCCCGAGAAAGCTCATACGCCAACCGAGAGCAGCGACGCGTCCGAATTACTCCGGAGGCAACGGGATAGCGGTGCGGCGAAGGCATGGAACGACACAGGCCTGTGCGGGCACACTTCGTCGGATTTTGCATCGGCCCCTCTCAAGGTTTGCGATCGTACCAGCCTGGCATCCGACGATCGTGCTGGACAATTCCGACCAAATGATAAACTTTGTCACAAGCAATACAACTATTGATTGTTTCGTTAATCAATCAGCAACCATACGAGATCGATCGCCCGCAGCGATCCGCCGGCTGTCGCTTGTCGATTGATTGACTCATTCAAAAAATTTTCTTTTTGAGTTCAGCCGCGCCTTCCCCATTTCTCGGACCGTAACCGACTCGGCCCTGCGGGATGGCGACGGCTGATCGTACGAATGCTGCGGGCTATTCGCCGCCCTCGTAGAATTCATAAGTCGCGGAATAGCGCATCCGCGCCCCGCGCCCGGTTTGGCCGGCCTCGCAAGCAATTGCGGGCGCCGCGCCGCCCTTGGTGTCGATACGGCGGATGAAGCTGGCTTTCGCGAGGAGGCCCGAGCCCTCGTGACTCTTCGCGCGCAGCAACAGCCACGCAATGGCGTTCGGTTCTGGCGCATCGGCCTTGGCGACCACCTCACCGACCAGGGTCGTACCATCGGGCTCCTTCCAACTCGGCCCGGCGAAATGGCTGAGAATCTGCCGCCCGTCACGATCGAACAACGCCGCCTCGGGCGCCTTGAACACCCAGGACAAGCCCTTTTCCCCAGCCTTGCATTCATAGATCTGGACGCCCTCGGCCTGCGCAGCCAACAGCAGCTTCGCCCCCTTGGGCGGTGCTACCGCCGCCGGATCAGCCTGGGCGGCGACGAGCGGGAGAATCGCGGCGAGAACGCCGGAAATCCATTTCATCTCGTTAACTCCTAATGTACCGGCACGCCTCAATCATAGCGCAGAACGCCCCGATATCGATAGCTCCCCGTCGTGCAGCTCCCCGTCGTGCCGTCCGGCATGCGTGAGCCTGCGCAACATCGGCAAAAGTAAAATCACGAGGCGGCAGTTGCCCTCAACCAACCGTGCCGTTCGCAGATATGTATAAATGCCAGAGTGCCGCCAGCCCACGCCGAGAAAGTTCCGCTGCATCGCCAAATCCCGGCATAATAGACGCCGCCATCCCAAGAACCGGATTGTTGCCAGAGGCCCCTGCCGATGAAAGTCACCGATGCCATGATGAGCCGGATTTCGACCCGGGCCTTTCTCGATCGCCCGGTCCCCGAGGCGTTGATCCGAACCATTCTGGAAACCGCCCGCTATGCTCCCTCGGGCGGTAATCTTCAGCCCTGGCATGTTTATGTCCTGACTGGATCACGGCTCGCCGCGTTTCTCGACCGCATCGAAACGCGGCGAGCGGCCGGCTCGCTCGGCGATGGCACTGAATACGATATCTATCCAACCGAACTGAAGCAGCCCTATCGCCGCCGCCGCCTGAAATGCGCCGAGGATCTCTATGCGTCGATCGACCTCGCCCGCGCCGACAAAGCCGGTCGCCTCGCCCATTTCGCCCGCAATTACCGCTTTTTCGGCGCCCCGGTCGCGCTGTTCTTCGCGATCGACCGGCAGATGGGGCTCGGTCAATGGGCCGATCTCGGCATGTTCATGCAATCGTTGATGCTGGTCGCGCGCGAACATGGGCTCGATAGCTGCGCCCAGGAAGCGTGGGCGCTCTGGCACAAGAATATCGCCGATTTCGTCGGCATGCCGCCGGACCTGATGGTCTTCTGCGGCATGGCGCTGGGTTATGGCGATCCGGCGCACCGGATCAACCGGGTACGGACGGAACGCGCCGCGGTTGAAGAGTTTACGACATTCCAAGGGTTTGAGTAACCCGGACTTCGCTGACATAGACGCCGAGAAGGTGCCGCCGGTTCAGTCGTAGCAGCGGGCATAGAGATCGATGATATCTTCAACAGTGGGAATACGCGGATTGTTACCCGGTGAACCCGAGGCAAGCGCCTGCCGCGCCATCACCGGCATCAATTCGAAAAAGCGTTCACGCGCGATGCCGTAGCGGGCCGGGCTCGGCACGTCGAGATCAAGATTGAGCTGTCGCAAGCCTTCGACCAGAAGCGCGGCCGCGGCCTGATCGCCCTCGCCGGCCGCGGCCAGCCCCATCGCGCGGGCGCAATCGGCATAGCGCGCGACGGCCGAGGGAATCGAGAATGCCGTGATTTCGGGCAGCAGCATCGCGTTCGACAGACCATGCGGGACATGGAAGAACGCGCCGATCGGCCGGCTCATGCCGTGGACCAGCGCCACCGAGGCGTTGGAAAACGCCATGCCGGCCTGGGTTGCCGCCAGCATCATCGCCTCGCGCGCGGTACGGTTCTGCGGTTGCGCGCAGGCGCTGCGCAGATTTTGCGCGATCGCCCGCATCGCTTGGAGCGCCATGCCGTCGCTGAATGGATTGGCTTTGCGGCTGACATAGGCTTCGATCGCATGAGTCAGCGCATCGATACCGGTATCGGCGGTCAGGCGCAGCGGCGCCGTCAGCGTCAGTTCGAAATCGATAATCGCCGCGATCGGGGTCACGTCCGGCCCGGCGATCAGCATTTTCTCGTCGGTCTCGACATCGGTGATGACGGTGAATTTGGTCACCTCCGACCCAGTTCCAGCTGTCGTCGCAATCGCCAGCAACGGCAAGCCCGGCAAGGGAATCGGATTCGGCACCTTATAGTCGCGGATACGCCCGCCATTGGCCGCCAGAATCGCCATCGCCTTGGCGGTATCGATCGGCGAACCGCCACCCAGCGCCACCAACCCGTCAAAGCCGCCTGCTGTCAGCATCGTCGCTCCCACCTCCACCACGGCCGAAGTCGGGTCGGGTACGGTGTCGGCAAAAACCTGCGAGGGCACGCCCGCCTGATCCAGCAGTTCGATCAGACGGGCAAGCAACCCACAATCGCGCATGCAAGGGTCGGTCACAACCAAGGGCCGGGTCACGCCGATCCGGCGCAACATTTCCGGTAATTCCCCGAGTGCGCCACCGCCGATCGACAGCGACCGAGGCAGGCTTATTGTCGCGGCCATGGTCGAACTCCTTTATCTCGTTCATCATTTCGCCGCAGTTTAAATCAACGATCGGCTTCGGTCATCCGTGTTCGCAAAAATCTGATTTTGCTCCGGAATATTCGGGACCGCCATTGCGTTGTATTGAACATGAAACGGCACAAAGCCGGAGGCTGAAATGGTCATGCCCTCGCCGTTGCACAGTCCGATCGGGTCCAACCGGGCGATGATCGGCCGACGAGGGCTGTTGTGCGGTATGCTGGGCGGCATGGCGGCGATGGGCACCGCCAGGACCGTAATCGCGTCGCCCGCGCCGAGCGGTCCGCGCTTTTTCCGTATCGGTACCGGTGCGACATCCGGTACCTATTTTCCGATCGGCAGCGAAATTGCCGGCGCCATTTCGAATCCGCCGGGCTCGCGCGACTGCGCCCGCGGCGGTTCCTGCGGCGTGCCCGGCCTGATTGCCGTGGCCCAGGCGACCCAGGGTTCGGTCGAAAATGTCGAGCTGGTCGTCAAAGGCCAACTCGAATCGGCCATGTGTCAAGGCGATGTCGCCGGTTGGGCCTATTTCGGCACGAATCTCTTCGAAAAAATGGGACCGACTCCCACCCTGTGCGCGCTTGCCAGTCTCTATAGCGAAACGCTGCATATCGTCATCCGCGCCGATAGTCCGATCCGCACGCTCAAGGATTTGAAAGGCCGGCGGGTCGCACTGGGCGAGCCCGAGTCCGGTACGCTGGTCGATGCCCGGTTGGTCCTGAATGCAATTGGGTTGTCGGAGAAGGATGTCAAAGGCAACAATGTCAAACTGGCCACCGCGGAGGATGGTTTGCGGGACGGGATGACGGATGCCGTCTTCCAGATCGCCGGCTACCCGGTGTCAGCGATCGGCGAATTGGCAAGCACACTGCCAATTCGGCTGCTGTCGATCCCACCCGAGGTTATTGACAAGCTGAAACGGAAATATCGGTTCTTTACCGAAAACACGATCCCGGCCGGCACCTATGACGGCATCGATACCGAAGCGACGACACTCGGTATCGGGGCCGAATGGATCGCGACGACCGCACTCGATGCCGATTTCGTCTACGAGATGGTCAAGGCGCTGTGGAATGACAGCACGCGCCACATACTTGATGGCGGCCATCCGATCGGCAAGCGGATCTTACGCGCCAACGCCCTTGATGGCCTGGCCCTGCCACTGCATGCCGGGGCCGAGCGCTTCTATCGCGAGGTCGGGCTGCTGCCAAGCGCGGTGCCGGGCTGAAGCTCAGACCAAGCGGCGAATCACGATTCGGGCGCACCCTTCCTGCCGCTCGGTACCGACCAGTTCATTGCCCGTCGTCCGACAGAAATGCACGAAATCCTCCGGCGCCCCAGGGTCGGTCGCCACAATGGTCAACGTGTCGCCGACCGGCAGCGACTTCAAGAGTTTGCGCGCCTTGAGCACAGGCAGCGGGCAAATCAGGCCGCGGGCATCGAATTCAGTTGCCATGGATCTTGGTTTTGTCCCCAGCATCACGGATTGGATCAACCGTCATCCGGTGATCCCATCCCTTCATCAGGGGATCTTCCGACCGATTGTCAAGGGAACAGGGAATCGATCGAGGATTGGTCGAGCGCCTCGGCCGTGGCAACCTCGGCGGCAACCGGCTCCTTTGGCTTATCCTTTTTCTCGGCCTTGACGGGGGCCGGCGTGACCTGTGCAGCACTGGCAGTCAGCGCAGCACCCCAGTTGATCTCGTCGGCGGGAGCATTGAGCAATTCATCGACAGTCGACTGATCAACACCACCGGTCAGCGACGGACCATGCATCAGATGGGCATCCGGCCGCGTATCCTTGGGCGCCGCCGGAATCTCGTCGGGCAGGATGCCATCGACTCCCCAGATGCGGATCATGGCATCGACCCGCTCCTCCAGATAGCGCAGGGTCGAAACGACCTTGGCAATGCGCTGGCCGGTAATGTCCTGGAAGCCGCAGGCCATCAGGATGTTGGTCGCTTCCTGATCGATCTGATCGGCGTCGAGCGTGTGGCCGTGCTCGCGGATCCGCACGCTGATTTCCATCATCCGTTCGGCGCCGTTCAGAATATCAGTGGTTGCACGCTCGGTCGAATGAACGATCGCGTCCAGTTCCTCGGTCGCAAGGTTGATGCGGCGGTTCGAGTTGGCCGAATCGTCGCCCGCCGGCTTCATCGCCGAGATTTCGGACTTGGCCTTGCGGATCGAGGACGCCATCTCGATCAGCTCCTTGCGCAGCACCTCGAGATGCACATCCTCCGCCGAGCGGTGGTTGGCGCGTTCGATCCACTCTTTGATCGCGCGCAAGCCGTTGTGGTACTCGTCGACCGCGATCACCGCCGCACGTCGATCACGCATGCGCAGAAAGGCACGGCCTGATTCCGAGGACAAAAGCGAGTCCTCGATGGCGATATATTGCTCACCCGTGAGATCCTTGGGGATCTTCAAACCTCCCATGGTCTTTTGAACTCCAGAGCCGCTGATCACAGCACCGACGAGATTTTGGTCTTCAAAGTCTCGGCGTTGAACGGCTTGACGATGTAGTTGCTGACGCCGGCCGCCTTGGCCGCAACCACATTTTCCGTCTTGGATTCGGCCGTGACCATGATGAACGGCGTCGCCTTCAACGCGCTGTCGGCCCGCACGAGCTTCAACAGTTCGAGCCCGGTCATCGGCTCCATGTTCCAGTCGGAGATGACCAAGCCGAACTTGCGGCCCCGCATCTTGTCATAGGCAGCCGCGCCGTTATCGGCTTCCTCAATGTTCGTGAACCCGATCTGATTGAGCAGGTTCTTTATGATCCGGCGCATGGTGCTGTAATCATCCACGACCAACACCGGCACACTCGTATCCATTGGACGGAAACCCTCTTAAAGAACGCAGCACGTGATGGCCCAAGGCTAGCGAACGGCAGTTAATAAGATGTTAGGGACGATCAACCAGTGGTGCGGTGGCACCCGACATTCAGGATAGGTTTCGCACGACTCGATTGTAGCTCAAAGCGATTTCTCGCTCTTGGGCGTGGCGGCGATCCTCGACCCGCCAAACGCCGCCGACCATCGTGTCGCGCACCAGGGCGGCGTTGCCGGCGAAAACCAGCGCATCGAGAACGCGGTCACCGGCCTTGCCGGCCAACAGCGGATGGTCGCCATCAAGCACGATGAGATCGGCACGTGCGCCCACCTCAATCCGGCCGATGGCCCGCCCGGCAGCCTGCGCACCGCCGGCCAAAGCCCGGCGCCAGAGGGTCGCCCCGGTCGATTGACCGGGCGCGCTCGCCCGATTGCGCCGCCGATGGGCCAGGCGCTGACCGTATTCGAGCCAGCGCAGTTCCTCGATCGGGTTGATCGAAATATGGCTGTCCGTGCCGATGCCCCAGCGCCCGCCCGCATCCTGAAATTCGGTCAAGCCGAACACCCCGTCGCCCAGATTGCCCTCGGTCGAAGGGCACAGCCCGGCAACGGCGCCGCGCGCGGCGATGCCGGCCAGTTCGGCCGCGTTGGTATGTGTCGAATGAATCAGGCACCAGCGGCGATCGACCGGCGCTTGGTCGAGCAGCCAGGCAACGGGGCGCCGGCCGGACCAGGCGAGGCAATCCTCGACCTCGCGAATCTGTTCGGCGACATGGATATGGATCGGTGCCGTGGCGTCGATCGACGCGAATCCGTCGAGCAGCGCCGTCAAATCGTCGGGGGCGACCGCGCGCAACGAATGGGGCGCGATGCCGATTCGGCGCTCGGCATCGCCGCACCAGGCTTTGGCGAGCGTCGCGGTGATATCGAGCAGCGCCTCGGGCGTCGAAAGGAACCGGCGCTGACCGTCATGCGGCGGTGCCGCGGCAAAATTGCCCCAGCGATACAGCACCGGCAGATGCGTCAACCCGATCCCGGCGCGCCGGGCGGCGGCGTCGATGCGCCACGATAGTTCGGCCGGATCGGCATAGGGAGCGCCGTCGGGCGCATGATGCAGATAGTGAAACTCGCAGACGCTGGTATAGCCGGCCTTCAGCATTTCGACATAAAGCTGGGCCGCGATCGCTTCGAGATCCTCCGGGCCGACCAGATTGGCGAAGCGATACATGACCTCGCGCCAGCTCCAGAAGCTGCCGGGCGCCCCCTCACCCATTTCGGCCAGCCCGGCCATGGCCCGCTGAAAGGCATGGCTGTGCAGGTTCGGCATGCCGGGCAACACCGGACCGGCGAGCCGGCGTGCGGCATGCGGGCTGCCATCGATGGTGACCGCAGCGAAATCGCCAGCCGAATCCAGATCAATCCGCACATTCTCGGCCCAGCCTTGGGGCAAAAGGGCGGTTCGGGCAAACAATGCGCGCATCAAGGGCCTCGCTCGACTGGTTCGCCCTGTGTAGAGCGGTCCGGATGCGTGGTCAAACGGCGCGCGCCCTGTTCAGATCCGCGGACTTTGCCTATGCTCGGCCGATCATGACGCAATGGGACGAATTGTGGATCGATGTCGATCTGGCGACGATGGCGCCGGGGGCGGCAGCCTATGGCGCGATTCGCGACGGCGCGCTGGCGATTGCCGGCGAGACGATCGCCTGGGTCGGCCGGCGCGATGCCTTGCCGGGTGCACCGGCCGATCTGGCAAGCGTTGTGCGGTCGGGCGGCGGCCGGTGGATGACGCCCGGCCTGATCGATTGCCACACCCATCTTATCTTCGGCGGCGAGCGGTCGCGCGAATTCGAGCTGCGACTCGGCGGCGCGAGTTACGAGGAAATCGCGCGGGCCGGCGGCGGCATCATTTCGACCGTGGCCGCGACACGGGCCGCCGATGAAGGCGCACTGGTCGCGAGTGCCGCGCGCCGGCTCGGCAGCTTTCTGGCCGAAGGCGTCACCACGATCGAGATCAAATCCGGCTATGGGCTCGACCTCGACAGCGAACTCAAAATGCTGCGCGCCGGGCGGCGGCTCGGCGAAACCCTGCCGGTCGATGTGCGGACGAGCTTTCTCGGTGCCCATGCAATCCCCGCGGAATTCGCCGATCGCCGCAGGGCCTATGTCGATCTGCTGTGCGCCGAGATGATCCCGGCCGTGGCGGCAAGCGGATTGGCCGATGCGGTTGACGGTTTTTGTGAAGACATTGCGTTCACCCCGGCCGAGATTCGGCGGGTCTTCGCCGCAGCGACCGCGCTGGGCTTGCCGGTCAAGCTCCACGCCGATCAATTGAGCGATGGCGGCGGCGGCGCGCTTGCCGCGGAGTTCCGAGCGCTCTCGGCCGATCATCTGGAGTGGCTCGGCGCCGAGGGCATCGCCGCCATGGCGGCCGCCGGCACGGTGGCGGTTTTGCTGCCTGGTGCCCATTATTTCCTGCGCGAAACCCACCGTCCGCCGGTCGATGCCTTGCGAGCCGCCGGTGTCGGGATCGCGATCGCCTCGAATTGCAATCCGGGCTCATCGCCCGCTCTATCCCTGCTGCTGATGCTGTCGATGGCGTGCACCCTGTTCCGTCTGACACCGGAGGAAGCGCTGGCCGGCGTCACGCGCGAGGCGGCGCGCGCGCTGGGACTTGCCGATCGCGGACGGCTGGCCATCGGCTTGCGCGCCGACCTAGTCCTCTGGGACATCGCCGAGCCGGCCGAACTGGCCTATTGGTTCGGCGGCAATCCCTGTGCCGCAATCGTCCGGCGCGGACGGCTCAGCCCAACTGGCGCGCGTGATGTTCCAGATGATCGGCAACGAAACTTTGGATGAACCAATAGCTATGATCATAATCGCGCTGCCGGCGCAGTGTCAGCGCCTGCCCGGAGGCCGCGGCGGCCTGTTCGAGTTGCTCCGGATGTAATTGCGGCGCCAGAAATGCGTCGGCGGTGCCTTGATCGACCAAGATCGGGCCTGGATAGGGCCGTTCGCGCATCAGCGCGCTCGCATCCCACTGGTTCCAGACAGTGCGATCGGGACCGAGATAATTCCCGAATGCCTTTTCGCCCCAGGGTACGGAAGCCGGATTGCAGATCGGCGCAAAGGCCGATACCGAGGCCCAATCTTCTGGATGGCGCAATGCGCTCACCAAGGCGCCATGGCCGCCCATCGAATGGCCAAAGATGCCGCGGCGACCGGGCCTGGCCGGAAATTCGGCCTCGATCAGGGCCGGCAGCTCGCGATTGACGTAATGCGACATCCGGTAATGCCGCGCCCAGGGTTCGACGGTCGCATCCAGGTAAAACCCGGCTCCCTCGCCGAAATCCCAATCATCCTTTTCACCGGCCAGACCGAGGCCGCGCGGGCTGGTGTCGCAAGTGACGAGCATCAAACCCAGTGCTGCGGCGCCGCGCTGCGCCCCGGCCTTGAGCATGAAGGTTTCCTCGGTACAAGTCAGGCCCGCCAAGTAATACAGCGCCGGAACGGTGCTCCTGTCGGCTTGCGACGGTACGAAAACGCCAAAGCGCATCCGAGTGCCGGTCACGCGCGACTGATGGGCATAAAATCCGATCCGGCCGCCGAAACAGCGCTGTTCGCTCACGATCTCAATTGTCATGGTCGCGCTCCTTTAGGTTCGTGTCTATGGATCTGCGAAAGTGCGAATTGGCGCCGGGGCTCACGCGATCGACGTCATCCGGAACCCGAGCGGTAAGTTGGTTCAAATCGACAGCGGGTGCAAGTCTGGTGCGAGCAAGCGCAGCTCACACATCCCGCTGTTGCGGCGGGCGTTAGCTATCGAGGCAGGTGGCTCGCTATTGTCGGCCAATCTTCCGGATTCGGCCGCTTCCGGTCCGCGCACCCTCTTGACCTGTGCTGCTCCAGCGGGCAAGTTCCGGCCACCTCGCCCCATTAGAGCTTGACCGATGATTTACACTCGCCTTGGCCGTACCGATCTCAATGTCAGCCGCGTCTGCCTCGGCACCATGACGTGGGGACAACAGAACAGCGAAGCCGAGGCGCATCGGCAAATGAGCTACGCGCTTGATCGCGGCGTCAATTTCCTCGACACGGCCGAGATGTATCCGGTGCCGCCCAATGCCGACACGCAGGGGCGGACCGAAGCCTATATCGGTTCGTGGTTGAAGAACGCCAAGACGCGCGATCAGGTGCTGATCGCGACCAAGGCGGTCGGGCCGTTGCGCGGCATCGGCCATATCCGGGGCGGCGACACGCATCTCGATCGCGCAAACCTGCGCGCCGCGGTCGATACCAGCCTGCAACGCCTCGGCATCGACCATATCGACCTCTACCAGACGCACTGGCCAGACCGCCGCACGACAATCTTCGGCCAGACCAAATACGTCCATGCCGACGATCCGCTGGAAGTGTCGATCGAGGCGACGCTCGACGCGCTGGCCGAATTGGTTAAGGAAGGCAAGATCCGCGCGATCGGTGTTTCGAACGAAACGCCCTGGGGGCTGTCACGCCATCTGGCACTCGCCGAATTCCGCGGCCTGCCGCGCACGGCCTCGATCCAGAACGCCTATAATCTCGTCAACCGTGTCTTCGAACAAGGCCTGGACGAAGTCGCTTTGCGGGAAGATTGCGGGCTGCTGGCCTACTCGCCGCTCGGCGGCGGCACGCTCAGCGGCAAATATCTGGGCGGTGCCCGGCCGGAGGGCGCGCGGATGACGTTGTTCACGCGCTTCACGCGCTATGACGGCGCCCTGGGCAAGACGGCGATCGAGCGCTATGTCACCCTCGCCGGCGATCATGGGCTCGACCCGTCGCAGATGGCGCTGGCCTTTGTCAACGCCCAGCCCTTCGTGACCGCGACCATCATCGGTGCGACAAGTATGGCGCAGCTTGCAGCCGACATCGACGCCTTCGATCTGACTTTGCCGCCCGAGGTGTTGGCGGGTATCGAAGCCATCCATGCCGAAATCCCGAATCCCTGCCCCTGACAACCTGTCCGACCGGCGCGGACGATGCTGAGGCTGTTCGTCGGCATCGCCCTGCCACCGGAACAATGCTTGACCATATCGGCGATCTGCCGGGGCCTGCCGGGCGTGAAATGGGTCGATCCCGGCAATTATCATGTCACGCTACGCTTCATCGGCGAGGTCGATGAAGGAGTTGCCGGCGATATCGACGGCGCCTTGGCCGCAATCCGGCTGGCGCCATTTGATCTCGTGGTCGCCGGCACCGGCAATTTCGGGTCGGTCGACAAACCGCGCGTGATCTTCGCCAGCCTCGATCGCTCGGCTGCGCTGGAGACTCTGCACGGCAAGGTCGAGAACGCCCTGATGCGAATCGGCTTGCCCCCGGACGGTCGTCGCTTCACCCCCCATATCACGCTCGGCGCCGTCCGCGGCGCCCACCCGATCGAGATTGCCCGTTTCCTCGCCGCAACCAACTTGCTGCGGCTATCGGCGTTTCGAGTCGAAACGTTTCAGTTGGTCCGCAGTTATCTGACCAAAGCCGGCTCGCTCTATGAGGATGTCGCGCAATACCGGCTACGATAGGCAGGCACGCTATCCCCCCTCAGAACGTTGAATTTCTTGCGCGCAAGGCCCCTTTCTGTATCGGAATGCGGTCGCGCGGTTCCGGCGTTCGCAGCGGCTGGCACCAGATGATTTCGGGCGCGCCGTCGACGTGACCACAGTTAATGCGGCGGCTTGGGTGGCGGTGCGAGCGGCGGCACTGTTTTGATATAGGCGGCGATGGCGTGGCGATCATTGTCCGACAAAACCGCCATGTCGGCGACCACCTCGCGCATGCCGTGGCCGACGAAATCCCCATCGGGCGTAATGCCGTCCTTGAGCAGCGTCTCGATATCCTCGGTGCTCCAGGAGCCGAGCGCCGCTGGGTGCGGCGTGATATCAGGTGCATTCATACCGTCGGGGCCGCCGGACACCCCGCCGAATCGCTGGCTTGTGATCAGAGCGCCCAGCATGTTGCGCGGGGTGTGGCACTCGCCGCAATGGACCACGGCGTTGGAAAGATAGGCCCCGCGATTCCATTCCATGCTTCGCTTTGGGTCGCCTTGAAAAACGCCCTCGCGAAAATACAGGATCTTCCATGGGACCAACGTCAGCCGAAGCGAAAATGGAAACCCTATTTCATGCGCGCGATTGGGTTTCGGCACCGGTATCTGCGTAAAGATATATGCCTTAATGTCAAGAATATCGTCATCGCTCAATTGCGTGAATGCCGGATAGGGAAAAACTGGGTAATAGTCGGCACCGCTCGGCGACACGCCCTTTCGGAGCGCCTTGAGAAAATCCGCATCGCTCCAATCGCCAATACCGAATTTCGGATCTGGTGAGATGTTCGGCGTATAGAAGACGCCGTAATCAGTCTTGAGGGCACGGCCGCCCGCCAGACTCGGGCCGTCATGGTCGCTGTCAGTATGGCAGACGCCGCAACCGGCCGCTTTGAACAGATAGGCGCCGCGTTCGACCCGCGCCTCAGCCGGCGCCGCGGCGACCGGTATTGCCGGCAGCAGCGCGCTCAATCCCAGAAGGACTCGCAGCACAGGCGGCCTCCTCAAATCCTCACGCGGAACGCGTTATGGCAGTTCCCGCACCCCTCCTTGCCGGCAGCAAGCAGCCGCTCGCGCGTCGTCGCCGGATCGCCCACTTGGACGGTGTCGAGCAATATTTGCGTCGCGGTGACGAGCGACGCGACGTCGGCCGCGAACTCCGCTTGCTGCGTCCAAATCTCCGATCGAGCGCCGCTCTTGCCCGGCAAGGCATCCATTCCGGTTCCAGGCGGAAACAGCGACAACACGGTTTTGGCGGTCGTGGCGAGATGGTTCGCCGCCGTGACCGCCACCATCCGATCGACCTTACCTTCGGTGAAATCGCTGACAACTTTGACGTCTGCCGACAATGATTTCATGGTGGCCTGGCGAGACGCCACAATCCCGGCGATATCCTCCGCATGGACCGACACCATCAAGGCCACCGCGGCGGCAACCGCTGTCGCGGCCACCAGCGAAAATTTCCAACGCCACGTCTCCAACATACACCCCCTACCGCGATATGGCCAATTCAGCCTACCGTGCCATCGTCGCGCAAGCTGCCCCGGAATGCCAACTACCAACTGGTCGCCGCCCCTGCGACGCAAAGCAGCGCACGCTGAACAACACCGATGCCTGGTTGATGACATTTCCCACCAAGGGTCGTCAATGCATGAGCGACGGCGACTGTGCCGACGAGCGTTCAAACCGACATTCCCCGCGCCCGGCCGCGCAGATGATTCTCTTTAGAATCGCCCGAATGGACAAAAACGTCGATCGCATGAGTTTCGTACCGTGACAATTTGCAGCACTTTTCCGTTCTCCCCAATCATCTGGAGCGGCAAATCGTGGATTTGGCGCCACAGCGGGACGGAAACGGCTCGCCGATCGTAAAAGGTGATGGATAACTTCGATCGCATCGTTGAATAGTCCAACAGGTGGGGCCGTTCATCCCCAAATGGTAGTGCTCGTCGAGCGGAGGAATAATGATGAAGAAAACTGTTGGTTTGGCAGCGGCCGTGCTGCTGAGCACGGCGTCGATGGCGGCGTTTGCGGATCCGACGACCGGTCTCTATGGCACGGTAGGCGCCGGTGTGTCTTTCCTTGAGGACATCACCCCGCATGAGCAGCCGAACGAAACAAGCGACATCGCGACGACGACCTCGTTCAAGACCGGGTTTCGGACAACCGCCGCCTTGGGTTGGGGGTTTGGCAATGGTGTGCGTTCGGAACTGGAACTCGGTTATTCGGCCAGCGACGTCGATACCGGTTTCCTGTCGAACAACGGCCGATTCACTCAGTACACAGTGCTGGGTAACCTGCTCTATGATTTCGACACGGGCACGGCCTGGACGCCGCATGTCGGCGCCGGCATCGGCATCGGCGACGATCGAATCGGTGGTGCTAACTTCCCGGTCGGCATCCAGCCGATCGACGTTCACAGCCATGTCTTCACCTATCAAGCCATTGCCGGTATCGAGTACGCGATCGCTCCGCAGCTGAAGCTCGGCGTCGATTATCGCTATCTCGGCAGTGGCGATGTCTCGGTCAGCCCAGGCAGCATCGCTGCCGCACCGCATAGTGCCGATTTCAATATCGA
>JBAVTK010000261.1:0-2392 GCA_049696095.1 Aliidongia sp.
CGCTTGGCATCGTCCGACAACAGCTCATAGGCGGCAGTGATGTCCTTGAAGCGACGCAGGCTCGACGGATTATCTGGATGCAGATCGGGATGAAATTCCTTGGCAAGCTTGCGATAGGCTCGCTTGATCTCGTCCTGTGTCGCCTTGCGGCCGATGTGAAGTATGTCGTAAGGATCTGGCATGTTCGAGACCATGGTGTTCGCGGGTTGAGATTTGGTAAAACCCTTGCGACCTTTGGTCTTGGCTTTCGCGGTCGGCGCGCATCCGCGCGACCGGTGGGATAACCAAGGAGCACGGCCTGATGGCGATGGACCAGGCGACCGACCCCTTCGACCTATTTACGCTGTGGTTCGACGAAGCGACGACAACCGAGCCAAGCGATGCCAACGCCATGGCTTTGGCCACGGCGACGGCGACAGGCATTCCTTCCGTGCGGATCGTCCTGCTTAAAGCGATCGACCGGCAGGGTTGTGTATTCTATACGAATCTCTTGAGCCGTAAAGGTCACGAACTTGCGAGCAACCCGCAGGCATCGCTCTGTTTCCACTGGAAGACGCTGCGCCGGCAAATCCGGATCGACGGCATGGTGACGCCGGTGGCGGCCGGCGAGGCCGATGCCTATTTTCGCAGCCGGTCGCGCGACAGCCAAATCGGCGCCTGGGCGTCCGACCAATCCCGCCCGCTTGAAAGCCGCGCCACGCTCGTCGAGCGAGTCGCCGAGGCCGAGGCGCGGTTTCCCGGCGCGGATGTGCCGCGCCCGCCGCATTGGTCGGGCTATCGGCTGAAGCCCGAGCGCTTCGAATTTTGGTGCGACCGGCCGTTCCGGTTGCATGATCGGCTGGTCTTCTCGGCCGGGCCGGCGGAAAGCTGGCTCCGCACATGGCTTTTTCCGTGAGGCAGGCGGCGATGCGCAGCGCGTTCCTGACCGCCATATTGCTGGTCGTGACCGGCTGCGGCGACGCAGCACCCGATCCGGCCGAAATGGCAAAGCTCGCCTATCGGCACGGCATCGAGGCGATCGAGGCCCATGATTTCGCCGCGGCCGAGCGCTATCTGGTCGAGGCGGCGGGGCAGGAGCCGGACGATCCCTACATCCTGCTCAATCTCGGTGTTGCCTACCAGAATCTGGGCAAACTCGACGAGGCCCGTGCCGCCTATCGCCACGCGGCCGAAACCGGCGAGCACCTGAAACCGGTCCGCGTGACGGATCCGCATTATGCCGGGCGGAGCATCGCCGATCTGGCCCGCGACAATCTGGCCTCGCTGCCGCCCTGAGAGAGGTCCGAGGACGAGCGCATTCCGGCTTTAGGTGTCCGGTGTCCGGCGATCATCCTGATGACGCTGGGCAATCACGGCTCGAACGTCACGATCACCCGCCTCATCACCGTGGCGTCATCTTGCGTGCCGGGCGGGCGGCGTTCGATCCGGGCCGCATCAAGGCCGGCCTCGCTCAAGGCGGTGACGACATGGGCCGCGCGGATGTCGGCCAGGGCAATGTCCTGGTCGGTCGTGCCATCGGCTTCGCCGCGCACGATGATCCGAACGGCATGCAGGGTGGTGCCGCGCTGGGCGATTTCGCTGACCAGAGCTTGCCCTTCCGGCGTCAGGCTCGTCACGTCCTTGGGGAAAAATATCGGGTAATTGTGTGGTGTGACGGCACAAGCGGCCAGCACCAGTGCCGCGGCGAGTATGGCGATCGGTTTCGGCATGGTCGTCCTCCCCGGTCTTCTGCCGACTCAACACCGCCGGAACCAAATACGTTCAAACCGGGCGTTTGAATTGCTTGCCCAATTGCAGCCCCTGGCGCTGATAGGTCGAGCCGATCGCGGTGCCGTAGAGCTTGTCCGGCCGCGCCGTCAGCCTTTCATAGACCAGGCGGCCGACGATCTGGCCGTCTTCGATCAGGAACGGCACTTCATGGGCGCGCACCTCCAGCACGGCGCGGCTGCCGGTGCCGCCGGTCTCGGCCGCGCCGAAGCCCGGATCGAAAAAGCCGGCGTAATGCACGCGGAATTCGCCGACCAGCGAATCATAGGCCAGCATCTCGGCCGCGTGGTCGGCCGGCACCACGACCGATTCCTTCGAGGCCAGAATGTAGAAATCATTCGGGTCGAGCACGATGCCGCCGCCGCGGGCATGGACCGGCTCCCAGAAATCCAGCGGGTCGTAGTGATTGATCAGATCGGTGTCGATCAGCCCGGCATGCCGGCGCGCGCGATATCCTACGATCCCGGTCACCGGATCGCCCTGGACATCGACGGTGAAGGCCAGCCCGCCCTTGATGTTTTCCTCGCCCGGTGCTGAATCGACCAGTGCGACCGTCTCGTGCAGCCGGCGCAGCGCTGCATCGCTCGCGGTCGGCGCCCCGCGGCGCAAGCGCAATTGCATGAGC
>JBAVTK010000262.1:0-4340 GCA_049696095.1 Aliidongia sp.
TTTTGGGACACCATCATGTGGGGGGTGAAGACGATGAGAACGGGGTTTGGGGAGAGACCGACTATCGCATTCTGCGGTGTTGCGGGTGTCAGGAGGTCTATTTTCAGCAGGATCAAGTGTGTTCTGAGGAACCAGATTTTCTTCATGTCCCGGTCCACGGCCGACACAATCAATATTCCGCGCCAAGCATGGGACCGCATCGCAAACGCCGTCGCTTACGCCCGATAAAATCAATAAAGTCGAGCTTAGTGATCGCACTATTGATCGTCGCCACGCCGTGCCTAGCGGCGGACTCACCACATCTCCCAGACGCGATCCCAAAAACCGAACTCGGTGCCATAAACTACCCATCCAAGAACGGTCCAAACCCCAAGAAGGGAGCATCCCAACAACGGGATGCCCAGATACCACCGATTACGATACAGATTATGCCACCCACACCAACCGATGCCGAGCGGCAGGCTCATGACGAGGTAGAAAATCAACATTTGGATATAGAACGGAAATCTTTGGATGCCGAAGACCGGACGGCCAAAGCGACAGACAATCTCGTTATTTCCACTAACGGCTTGATCTCAGCAACGGATAAGATCGGTCAATATACGCTCGGACTCGTTGTTTTCACTGGCTTGTCCGCCATTTTCCTGCTTGGACAAGTTTTGATGTTCTATGTCCAGTTGGGTATTATGAAAAAAGACTTCTTTTCTACGCACGCCCCCGACGTGCTGGCTAGAGGGTTCTTTTTGTCCCCCGATCGCGATGTTGCTAATGGTTATAGAATAATGTTCATTATCTATAATAAAGGGGGGACGATCGGCACAATAACAGAAATTACCTCTACAGTACGAATAACCACCGATAACGCTATTCATATTAGCCACCCCGAACTCTATGACCCCGTCACACCCATTGACATCAAGCCTGGAACGCCACTTTGGGGCCGCATGTCGATGATCATTAGTGATGAAATTCCCATGGAGGTCGTAAGTAAGGCTGAATTTACTTTCAGTATAACCTATTTGGATAAAAATAATACGAGCCGACAATGGCCGTGCGAACGGAGTTTCGATTTCCGCACAGGAGCAGTTATTCGCATAGAAAGTCACGGCCACAATCATTCCGATTAGTGCGGCTTTCCCTACCGCCAACCTCACGGCGCGCACCTAACTACACTCCGGTACCGTGAATCTACGGCGCCATCTTCGTTTTCCACAGCATCCCCGCTGGTGGCGGGTGCCTATGCGACCAATCGGAGTCCGCCTGTCACCTCGTCCGATTCCTTCGGATCGAAGGCGCACCGGATCGCTACCCATGCAGGCTCGGCCTGAAACCCCCTGAAGTGCGGGCATCGCAGACATGATTCAGCGTCCCGTTCCCGGCTGATCATCGGGCAAAAAATCCGACCGGCGATGCAACACAACCGTTCCTGCGCTATCATGGGAAAAGCTCCACCCGCCTGACTCGACTCTCATGGGTTGCTGAATTATGGCCTCCTCGCCAATAATTAAGGGGAGAGAACATGGCTTATGGACCGGGGCAAACCTGCCCAACGTCGGGGATCTATCGCGTTGATCACGACAGGAACCACAAGACGCCACATGAAATAACCATGGTAGCGGGGAAAACGTTCCCGCCATGCGCGGGATGTAGCAGCGGGCCGCAGTACAGCCTTGTACGGAAGACGGAACATCTGCGGGATTAGCGAGCGGGAGCGCGCTGCCCGGAATCGGTAGCGCGCTCATCTCACGCCGCCCGCCCGATGGTGGCGGCTGCTACATAATACCGAGTAGATCCCGATCAAACGGAATCATCTGATCGGGTGAGGATGTTCGATAAACCAAAGACATGGCGCAATTCGCGTGAGCCCTTGCGAACGCAAATTGCGCCAGATCGACCGGTTTGGTTCGCCGGTCAGGGATTGGACGGCGTGCCGGGAATGCCGGCCGCCGGCAGGGTCGTGGCGCCGAGGAATTGTCGGATATCGAGCGAGCCGGCACCGATCACCATATTATAGGCCGGAACCGTCGGCACCACGATGCCGGGAACCGGGACCGGTTGACCCGAGGAAAACAGGCCGTTGAAGCCCGGAATGAAGCGGCGAAAGACGCCGGGCTTGATCCCTTGGGCGGCGGCCAGTCGATAGATCATCGCATTGACATTGCCATGCCGGGTGCCGGTCAGTTCGTCGAACAACGCGACGACCCCGGCAAAGGCCGGTGCCGAGGCACTGGTGCCGATGACGCCGACGGTCTGGCCCCCGATGATTTCAATATCGAAACTGCGGTTGACGCCGCAGGGTTGGACCGCTGTGACCGGGCAGCCGCCCATATGGAGCGATAGATCAGGGGTCGCGCGGGCCGCCGTGCCGGTGGTGACGATCTGATAGGCCGGCTTGCCGAAGAAGATGCTCGGGCCGCCGCCCGAACCCCAGATGCCGCCGGCCAGCGGCTCCGTGCCGCCGAACGGATTGTTCGGCACCAGCGGATCGCCATTGGCATTTTCGCTGACATAAGC
The DNA here is from genome assembly GCA_049696095.1 of Aliidongia sp. Taxonomy (GTDB): domain Bacteria; phylum Pseudomonadota; class Alphaproteobacteria; order ATCC43930; family CGMCC-115725; genus JAXDMU01. The sequence goes on from JBAVTK010000262.1 coordinate 2,515, forward strand.
CGAATTCAGCGAGCCAGGCGTGAAGCTCGTCACCAGATTCGTGCCGCCGACCGCGGTGACCTCCGGGCTGGTCGCCGGATGCGACGCCCCTTCGGCGAAGACTGCCTTGGTCAAAGACGGGCATTGCAGCGCGCCATTATCGCCGGACGACGCGACGAAAGTGATGCCCTGGGCATTGCCCTGCTGGAACAATTGCTCGTAGATCGGGATGAGCGAGGTGAAATCGACGCCGCCATTGAAGGCCGGGGTAAATAAAGCTTCGCATTCGCCGAACGACATGCTGACGACATCGGACTTGTTGTCGGCCAGAATCTGCTTCAGACCCGACATGATATCGGCGTCGCTGAGCGAGGGGATATTGTAAAGCCGGATCGTCGCCTTGGGTGCCATGCCGCCGGATTGCTGGACGTCGAGCGTCGCTTCGACCGAATCGGCGCCGGTCGCGGAAAACCCGCCGCCGCCCTCGACCGGAATATGGATCAGCGTCGGCTCGGCCAAGCCTTCGTGGCCGAAATATAGCTCCATATCGCTATCGAGCACATCGCTCGCCATCAGGACCGCGATGGTGCGGCCGGCGCCGGCCAGACTCTGGACCGATGGCGCGTCATAGGCCTGCTTCAGATCGGAAAACCAATAGCCGCCGGTCGGTGAGTTGCGGTTCTCCGGCACGGCATGCGACAGCTTTTGCGAATGGACCTGCTTGCGCATCGGCACGAAGGCCGCGGTCTGCGCGCCCAGCCGACGGAGTTCTTCCGGCATGATGAAGCCGGCGCGCGCGACGAGGCTCTCCTTGCCATCGATCGGCACCGCATGGTCCAGAGTCATGCCAAAGCGCTGCTCGATGGTTTCGACCGTGCCGCTGACGCGGATCGCTTGGGCCGAGGTCTCGATCACCGAAAAGCCGGCCTCGGTCATCATGGCCGCGGCGCGCGCGAGGATCGCCGGATCGGCGCCGAAACGCTGCGTGAATTCTTCCGGGGTCAGCCAGCGCTGGTAATCCGCACTGCCCTCGGTCTGCTGATCGGCCAGCAACCGCTCCAGCCCCGCCGCATCGCGCGAGGGAAAGAACAGATCGAATTCGACCGGTTCCGCCGCAATCGCCGGAGCGGTCACACTCAGCTCCGCGCGCTCGGCGGTCGGTGCAATCGTCGTTGCCGCAATGGCTGGTCCGGTCGTCGCAAAGGCGATCGCCGCCGCCGCGGAACCGAGGAAAGAGCGTGCCATGATGCCGGCGCCCCCAACGTTGAATAATCCTATCGACGATATCCCGGTTCGCCCGCTATTGTCGATGCCAGAAACGACAAGGTGGAACCGCGTGAGCGCGCTTAAACGCATTTCGCGGACCTTGCCGCCAATGATCGGCGCATTTTATGGTGAGACGGGTCGGTCGTCCGCAGCGAAGGGAAGCATTTTCATGGTCAGACGTCTTATCCTTGCCTCGGTCGCGGCGTTGGCCGCTTCCGGCTGTTCGACCCTGACCGAGGGAACCTCGCAGACCATCGCCGTGACAACCACGCCGCCCGGCGCGGTTTGCACGCTGACGCGCGACGGCCAGGCGATCGCCACGATCGGCCCGACACCCGGCACGGCGACGGTCGATCGCAGCACGCAGGAAGTTCTGATTACCTGCCACAAGGGCGGGTTCGGCGATGTGAGTTATACCGATCGGGCCGACGTCGCGGCCGCCACCTTCGGCAACATCATGACCGCCGGGGTGGGTTTCGCGGTCGATCTCGCGACCGGGGCGGACAGCAAATATAACGGCACCGTCAATATTGCGCTGGCGCGAACCGTCGCGGAAGTTCCGACCTTGCGCTCGGCCGTAC
>JBAVTK010000263.1:0-10630 GCA_049696095.1 Aliidongia sp.
GTCATGAGGCGCTGAAACGGCTGTTTACCGAGTTGGTCCATCAAGCAATTGCGGGTCTCGGCACCGCACTGCCGATCCCGGAGGAGTTGACGGAAATGCAGACGGCGATGTCGAGACTGGGCGAGACGTGGAAGCGGCAATATCTGGCTGAGGGCGAAGCCAGGGGCGAGGCTAGAGGCGCAGTCAAGGGTGAGGCCCGGGCGCTCATCCTTCTCACCGAGCAGCGCTTCGGGCCGTTGCCGCAAGCGCTGCGCGATCGAGTCGAGAGCGCCGATGCGGCCTCGATCGAGAATTGGCTCGGGCGCCTGCTGGCCGCTACCAGCCTGGAGAAACTGTTCGACGCCGCGAACTGAGATTGGGTTTAATGCGCTGTCATGCACAGTCCGGATGCTCGTAAACCGCAGGTTCAGGCGGGCAATCGGCGTGAAGTGGGCGCGAAAATGAATTTGCCAGTAGTATCATCAGCGGGCGGAAACGTCCGCTTCAGACCTCGACATCCGAGATAACCTTACTGGTCACTTACTTCCTTGGGAACGCGATTCCTCCGCCGCAGCTTGCCTGGCGCTGCCCCGGTGATGTCGCCCAATGCAATCGCCACCGGATGCCTGTTGGGAAACTCGGCAACCAGCCGCAGTTTGCCGCCCATCGCGGCGACATACCTGCTCAGGGTTGATAGCAAAAGATCGGCGCGTCGTTCCAGTCGAGAGATATTTTCCTGTTCCACGCCCATCAATTCCGCCATCCGCTCCTGCGTCAGATGTTGCGCTTGTCGCAAATCGCGCAGGTCAATTCTTCTTCGACCAGTTCCGCCGTGCGTGCCGCAACGTACGCTCGCTCTTCGGGGGTGAAATCCTTCATAAACTCGTCAAGGGTGATTGTCATTTCGTCCCTCCGTCCTCCGGTCGCAACGTTTTCAAATGTGCGGTGAACCGTCGATCCGCCACCGTAGCAAATCCCGGTAGAACTGCTTCTCACTGGTGCCCGACTTGCTGCCGCCGACCAGAAGAATGGCGTGCCGCTTGGGGTCGAAAGCGAAAGCAATCCGCCATTCACCATCAGGCAGGGTGAATCGAAGCTCCTTCATATTCGTGTGCCTCGACCCGTTCAGCGTGTCGCAATGGGTCGGCGAAGCTGCGGTCCGAATTGTCGGAGCAAGCCGGCCAGCACCGCGATTTCACGCTGTGCAGCCCGCGCAAACAGCCTGGCTGCCGCTGCGAAAGCGGGGTCGAATCGTACATCCCATCCCATTGGCACCGATCCTATCGGCCCCAAATATGCGGTCAAGAGAATATGAAATATAGGGAATATGGAATCCAGCCGCTGGCGATGACCATGGCCGGTGCCTCGGTGCTGGCTGTCGAGTGCCAGCCGAGCCGAATCGAAAAGCGCATCGAGACCGGCTATTTCGATCGCCGGACCACCTCGCTCGATGAAGCGCTGGCGCTGATCCGAGCGGCGCAGGCACCGGTCTCGGTCGGGCTGCTCGGCAATGCCGCCGAGATCTTCCCGGAACTGGTCCGCCGCGGCGTGCGGCCTGGCCCGCGTGTTGACCCAACGACCAACGACCGGCGTGATGCGCCATGCCGATGCGGGTTATCAGGACGCGCTGGATCGCGCGCGCGAGTATGGGCTGGATTTGCCGACGCTGAGGGCGAGGTTGCAACTGATAGTGCTGGCGAATTCGATGCTCTCATCTTGTTCGGCAGAGCTGTTCAATGCTGATCGGGTTGCCTTGCATGCCAGGATATGATCGGGGCTGAATGCGCCGTTCCAGAGTGCCTGTCCGCGCGGCAACATCGGGCCGGCCGGATTTCCGCCATGCCCGACCAACTCCCCCCATTTGAGCATCTTGGCCGGTGCCGTCAAAGCCCTGGACAAGCACCGCCGGATCGGATCATCTGGCGGCGAAGGGTTCTAAGCGGACCACGTCCGCTGGATTAATAGGGAACACGGTAGGGACGACCCAAAAGGGGCCCGATCCGTGGCTGCCCCCGCAACTGTGAGCGGCGAGTCCGCGTTCCGTAAGCCACTGGGAAACCGGGAAGGTGGAGCGCAATGGACGATGAACCGCGAGCCAGGAGACCTGCCCTTCATCGTATTAACCGGCTGCGGCGGGCGGCGGGATCGGTCAGCGATCCCGCTCGCCTTCGTGGCCTCGTTCCCGCACGGGTGTGTGCCGGGAAGGGAGATCGCTGTTATGTCACCGAAGATCCGTTCTTCGGGCGCGCTCGCTTTGTTTGCGAGCACGTCTTTGTTCAGCCTTGCCGTTCCGGTGTGGGCGCAGCAGGCCGAGGCGCCGGCCGCAACACCGGTCGAGACCCTCATCGTCACCGCCTCGCGTGCCGATCTCATCGGCATCGCCGAAACCGCGAGCCAGGGTTCGGTCACGCGGGAAGAGCTGGAACTGCGCCCGGCCTATCGCGTCGGCCAATTGCTCGAAAGCGTGCCCGGTCTGGAAGTGACCGCCCATTCGGGCGAGGGCAAGGCCAACCAGTATCTGCTGCGCGGTGCCAACCTCGATCACGGCATCGATTTCGCCAATTTCATCGACGACATGCCGATCAACCGGCCGAGCAATGCTCATGGCCAGGGCTATTCCGACCTCAATTTCATCATTCCGCAATTGCTCGGCGGCCTCGACTACACCAAGGGGCCATATTACGCCGCGATCGGCGATTTCGGGGCGGTCGGCTCGGAGCATCTGCGGTTGGTGGACGAACTGCCCGACCAGATCTCGACAACGCTCGGTACGCTCGGCGCGGCCGAGGCCTATGGCGGCGGCACGCTGCATTTCGACAATGGCGGTCGTCTGCTGGGCGCGATCGATCTGGCGCATCTCGATGGGCCTTTCACTGCACCCGACAATTTCCGCAAAATCGCGCTGGCCAGCCGCTACAGCGAAGGCGACGAGGCCGACGGCTACAGCGTCACCGCAATGTATTTCAAGGACCAGGGCCGCAACACGACGGACGTGCCGCAGCGCGCCATCGAAGACGGCATGATCGGCTTGTTCGGCACGCTCGACCCGACCGACGGCAACCAATCGGAACGTTGGAGCCTGTCGGGCCATTACGGCAGCACCGGCACCGACTGGGCGCTCGCGACCAATCTCTATTATGTTCATAGCACCCAAGTGCTGTGGAACAACTTCACCCATTTCCTGTTCGACCCGGTGAATGGCGACCAGGAAGAACAGGACGAAACCCGTAATACGTTCGGCGGCGGCATCGCTTATACCCGTGACCTCGCTTTGGCGGGCATCGAGTCGAGCACGACCTTCGGCCTCCAGCAGCGCTACGACAGCGCCTATGTCGATCGGCGACACACCAAGGCCCGCGTACCACTCGATTTCTGCAAAGACGGCAACGGGGATTTTTCCGTCGGCGCGTTTTCCTGTACCGCCGATCAGATCACGCTGAACGATACCGGACCTTATATCTCTAATACGACGCATTGGCTGAGTTGGCTGCGCACGACGATCGGTGCGCGCGAGGAATATGCGTCGGCCACCGACCATGAATTGCTCACCGGCTCGTTCGGTTCGGCCCAGAAATTTCTGTTCCAGCCCAAGGGCAATGTCACCTTCGGGCCGTGGTACGATACCGAATTCTATGTAAGCGCTGGCAAGGGGTTTCACTCGGACGACATTCGCGGCGTGCTGGGCAATATCCCGAACGAGGCGACCGGGCTGGCGGTCGGTGCGGTGCCACTTTTGGCCCGGACTTACGGCGAGGAATTCGGCATCCGCAACGCCACCATCCCGCATCTACAGGTTCAGTTGGCCTTGTTCCGCCAGGATTTCGGTTCGGAAGTGATCTACGACCAGGATATGGGCCTGGATCAGGCGACCGCGCCAAGCCGGCGCGAGGGCGTCGAGTTCTCGGCCCAATACCATCCGTATTCCTGGCTCGAACTCAATACCGATCTCGCCGCCACCCACGCCCGCTTCTTCGAGAATGCGACGACGCTCGCCCAAACTTTCGGCGTCACGGGCGGCAACTTCATCGAGAATGCGCCGACCTATACCGCATCCTTCGGCGCCCTGGTCGATCATCTCGGACCCTGGTTTGGCGGCGTCGAACAGCGCATCCTCGGCTCCTACCCGCTGACCGACGGACCCGGCAGCCCGCGCGGGCGCGGTTATTCTGAAACCAACGCCGATGTCGGCTATACGCTGACCGACTGGGCCAAGATGCAGCTTTCGATCTATAATCTGTTCGACCAGAAGGCCTATGCCGCGGAATTCTTTTATGCGACCGACATTACCCCGGCCGAAGTCGCCAAATTCGGCGCGGCCGGGGTCAATGATTTTCAGGTCCATCCGCTGGAGCCGCTTTCGGCGCGCTTGACGCTGACCGTGACGTTCTGAGGTCTACGAGCGGGCGCCCTTAGCCCGCTCGGTTCAAGCAACCGCGGTGGCCGAACTCGGACTGCGCGTCGCGCCGGCATTTTCCGGCGTCGGCTGATCGCGCAGGACGTAGCCACGGCCCCAGACCGTCTCGATGTAGTTTTCCCCGGTCGTGGCGGTCGCCATCTTCTTGCGCAGCTTGCAGACGAACACGTCGATGATCTTAAGCTCGGGCTCGTCCATGCCGCCATAGAGGTGGTTGAGGAACATCTCCTTGGTCAGCGTCGTGCCCTTGCGCAGCGAGAGCAATTCCAGAATGCCATATTCCTTGCCGGTCAGATGCAACGGCTTGCCATCGACCTCGACCGTGCGGGTGTCGAGATTGACGGTAAAGCGCCCGGTCCGGATGATCGATTCGGAATGGCCCTTGGCCCGCCGGATGATCGCGTGGATGCGGGCGACCAGTTCGCGCTTGTCGAACGGCTTGGTCAGGAAATCGTCGGCACCAAAGCCCAGCCCCTTGATCTTGTGATCGAGTTCACCGAGGCCGGACAAGATGAGGATCGGGGTGCGGACCCGCGCGGCGCGCAGCCGCCGCAGAACCTCGTAACCGTCGATATCGGGCAGCATCAGATCGAGAATGATGATGTCGTAATCATAGAGCTTGCCGATCTCCAACCCATCTTCACCCAGATCCGTCGTATCGCAGATGAAGCCCTCGACCTTCAGCACCAACTCGATACTCGCGGAGGTGGCGGTATCATCCTCGACGATCAGAACCCGCATGATTGTCTCCTTGAATAGACCGTCCGCTCTCTAGCCTGTTGGTTAACCTTAACAGGTTGTACCGCTTTCTGTTAACAAAGTCTTGAGTGTTAAAAAAGTTTGGCCGTGCCGGATAATGACTTTTTTACGGCGTTAAACGATGGTTAATCAACTGTTCTCATGATGCGGACGTGCTGGCCGCGATGGTGCGTGACGGGCCTTTGGCCATGGCAACCGGAACGGAACATGACGATGCTCCTCGACGGTATATCTCAGGCGATCGATGCCCTGGCAAGCCATCATTATTATGGCCGGGTCACGGCGATCCTCGGTATGTTGGTTGAAATCGGCGGAATTCAACGGAATTTGTCGATCGGCGGGCGCTGTGTGGTCGTCGCCAATGGCGGACGCCCCGTGCCGTGCGAGGTCGTGGGATTTCGGGCCGGCCGCACGCTGGCCATGCCCTTCGGCACGCTGACCGGGATCGGGCTGGGCTGCAGGGTCGATGTCGCGGCGACGCCGCCGGCGCTCTTTCCGTGTGCCGCCTGGCTCGGCCGCGTGGTCAATGCCTTTGGTGAGCCGATCGACGGCAAGGGGCCGCTGCCGCGCGGTTCTGTCGCACATGCGCTGCGCAACAACCCGCCGCCGGCCCATCGTCGAAGCAGGGTCGAAGGCAAGATCGATCTCGGCGTGCGCGCGCTCAACACGTTTCTGACCTGCTGCAAGGGGCAGCGCATGGGGATTTTTGCCGGCTCGGGCGTCGGCAAGTCGGTGCTGCTGTCGATGCTGGCGCGCAACACGGCCAGCGATTGCGCCGTCATCGGCCTGATCGGCGAGCGCGGGCGCGAGGTGCAGGAATTCATCCAGGATGATCTGGGCGAGGAGGGGTTGGCGCGCAGTGTCGTCATCGTCGCCACCTCGGACGAAAGCGCCCTGGTCCGGCGCCAGGCGGCCTACGCCACCTTGACCGTGGCCGAGCATTTCCGCGATGCCGGTCAGGATGTGCTGTGTCTGATGGACAGCGTCACGCGCTTTGCCATGGCGCAGCGCGAAATCGGCCTGTCGGCCGGCGAGCCGCCGGCCAGCAAGGGCTATACGCCGACGGTATTTGGCGAGCTGCCGCGCCTGTTGGAGCGGGCCGGGCCGGGCGCCGACGGCGGCAGCATCACCGGGCTTTTCACCGTGCTGGTCGAGGGCGACGACCACAATGAACCGATTTCCGACGCGGTGCGCGGCATCCTCGACGGGCATATCGTGCTCGACCGTGCGATTGCCCAGCGCGGCCGTTATCCCGCGGTCGATATTCTGCGCTCGGTCTCGCGCACCATGCCGGGCTGCAACAGTGCGGAGGAAAACGATCTGGTGACCCGCGCCCGTGCGATTCTGGCGACCTATGAGAACATGGCCGAACTGATCCGCCTCGGCGCCTATCGCGCCGGCAGCGATGCCGCGATCGACCAGGCGATCCATTATTACCCGCGACTCGAGGATTTCCTGCGCCAAGGCAAAAACGCCCAGGCGACGCTGGCGGAAGGCTATGCCGCCTTGGCCGAGATTCTGGCCGGAGCCGCCCCGTGAAACATTTCGAAAGCCAAATCCGGCTCCATAAATGGCAAGTCGATGAAGCCCAGCGCCGCTTGGCCGAATTATTGCGGCTGGAAGAGCGCTTGCGCGACGATCTCGACCGGCTCGAACGAGAAAAAATCGCCGAACAAGCCGCGGCCGGAAGTTCGTTCGAGGCGAGCCTGACCTACGACGCCTATGCCGCGCAGCTGGTCGAGCGCCGCCACAAACTCAACCGCTCGATCGCCGAAGTGGCCGAACAGGTGACCCAGGCCCGCGACGCGCTGAAAGACAGCTTCGCCGAACTGAAGAAATTCGAGCTTGCCGCCGAAGCGGCCGCGGAACGCGCCCGCAAACGGCAAGGCAAGCGCGAACAGGATCAGCAGGACGAGGTCGGGCTGGGGATCTTTCGGCGGCGGGTGGAGTGAGATGCCACGGAGGACCGAGGCTTTTGGCGGGTTGAGGAACGGAAACGGGCGTTGGCACCGGCATGCATCAGTTTATTTACTTCGAGGAGATAAAACGTGTCTACTAATACTGATCAATTCAATATCATAAATCTTGAAGAATCACCTGATAAGCTTGAACAAATTATCACCGATCAGCAAAAAAGCTTTTCAGATGAAAAATATATTAAAGATTTACTTACCTCAATATATCTTTGCCCTGATAGAGAGAGCGATTTTGATCGCTTCTTGAAAAGTCTCGATTTTCGAACCACACTCAAACTTATGACGCTTTTCGGGGTTCGACAGGGTGACCGATTGTGCGAAATTGGTGGTGGTCCCGGATTCTTCATCTGGGCTCTTCGACAGAGTGGCTATTCGTCTGTCGAACTCGTGGAGCCGAATGATCAGTATAATACCGGTACCGGATATCTGCGCACCCGGCAGGATTCGGGCGATATCGTCATTCATTCCGATCTCAGCGCGTGGCACCGCTCGACAGATCGGATCGACGTTGTCATAACGAAAAACTGTATTCATCATTTCAAGAACATTAGTCAAGCGGCGGCAACGATTCGACAAAAGATGAATGATAATGGGATTTGGATCGCGATTCGGGAACAATATGCCGATACTCCGAAGGAGCTTTATAATCTGTTCTTGACCCATCCCTATTGCCAACCGTTCGGCATTTATGAATGGTCTTACCCGGCAAGCCACTATGTCGAAGCGATCGAGATTGCCGGCTTCCGGTTGGAGGCCGTCGTGCCGCTTGGCTATGCAAACAATTGCCTTTGCAGTTTCTCTGAGTCGCCCTTGGGACCGGAAGCCCAACGAAGGACCGGGCTGATTGACCAGATCCTGGCGACCGAGCCCCGTAAGACCGTCGAAAGTTTCTGGGACGAGGTGGCGCAGGGACGACGGGATACGACCATCGCACGCCGGTATTCGCGACCGCAAATGATGGTGTTCAGGCGGATTGAGGTATGATTTGTGTGGTTAAAATACCCCCAGATTGGCGGCGGGGTGTAATGGTTGGCGCCAGTACGCCCCGCCTTGAAGGTGCTTCGGATATTAATTAGTCGACGATATCATAGGTTATATTGAATGCACCGGTATTCCCGGTCGCGATGACAGAAATGCCGACTCCGGCGGGAATGAAGAGGGGGTATGGCAAATTGCCGCTTGTTGCCGAGCCGACTTGAAAGACATTATGGTTTGTGCTATCCGGGTAATTGCCAATGAGCCTTCGGCTGTCGATCGATTTGTGCGCACATTGCCAAACTATCGAAAGTCCGGTTTGTCCGAAATCTAGGCGTTCATTACGGCAGACGCCGAATTTCGCGTGCAGGGTTCCCGGCAACCATTACGTCCGCTGGGACGGCGCGCGTGACGACGCTCCCGGCGGCCACGACGCTGCGATCACCGATCGTCACACCCGCGATGATGATGGAATTCAACCCGACCCAGACGTTATTGCCGATCACGACCGGGGCGGTCTTGATGTCCCACTTGTCGGCTTTGCCGGACAGAATGTCGCGGAAGTGTTGCGCCCGGTCCTGCCATTCCAGCGGGTGGGAGGCATTGTCGAAAATCTGACAACCATGGGCGATCAGAACATCATTGCCGATGCGAACCTCCATGTGGGACGAAATGAGCACGTCGTCACCGATATAGGAATAGCTACCGATACTGATTTTTCCCTTGGCCTCGGCCCGAATCAGTCCGCGCACGACCGAGTGTGACAAAATGCTGATCCGGTCTGGCGTCCGGGTCAAATTTTCTACCCAGGCGGAGGGGCCGAGTAACGCGTGATCGGAAATGACGGTACGCTTGCGAAAGAGGCGCCACAGTTCCTGTGCACGCTCCTGCAACGGTTCTGTCAACCGACTCCAAGTTGCGGTCTCGGGTGCAGGCAGGAGCGTGCCGATGCCGAATGCGTGTTCGCGATTGATTGCCATGGCTTAGAATCCCTTTGGGTCTCGTCGGCGATCTCGCTCGGCGGACAGGATTTGAACAAACGCCTCTGCGGCCGCCCGGCATCGGGCGATCTGCCGCTCCGCGGCGTCACGTTCCCGCACTTCGTCCAGCCCCAGCTCGAATTCGGCCCGGCGTCTGGAGATCGCTTCTGCCAATGACGCGGGATCGCCGCGGCGGAAGAAGCTGCCCCCCGGAACCGCCTGTTCGACATGGACGGCAAGATCCGACATGATCATCGGCTTGCCGAGCGCGCGGGCGTCTTCGACCACGGTGCTCCAGCCTTCGAACAGTGACGGCTGAATGATCGCGCCCGCGTGACGAAAAATCGCAATCTGCTCGGCACGCGGCACGACGCCAAGCTCAATGATTGCCGGACCGGCTTCGGCGATCAGCGCTGCGAGTTCCGCCTGATAGCCGCCGGAGCGGGTGTCGGAACGCGGGCCGGTGAGCACAAGCGACACATTGTGACCGGCCTGTCTCAAGCGCATAATTGCATGGATGGCGGTGCTGTGGTCCTTATGCCGCCAATACTGGTTGGGTGTATAGAGATAGCCTTTTGGCAAGCCGAACCGCCTATGCGGATCGATATCGGCGGATTCGGAAGGCTTCAGTGTGCTCGCGAATGACCAGACATAGGGTCGGCAACAATGGTTTGGGTAGAAGCGAGTGAAATCGGCCAAGCTGTTGCGGCTGCTGAAGACGACCGGCAATTCCGTGGCGCTCAGGCCGCCGATCGCTTTGCGCCGTCCGGCCAGTTCTTCCGCGCTGAACATGTCCGGTAAATGCTCGTGCTGGAAATCGGGAATCCAGCACAGACTTTTCGGCAGCGAGGCGCCGGCCCAATCCCAATAACTCGTCGGAAAGGTTGCATCCGTGAGCCTTAGAAGCGCTGCACGGTCATCGCTTTCCAACCGGCCGGTGTCGGCTCGTAGAAAATCGCTGGTTCGCGCCGCATCCGCTCGCAGGATCGAGCCATCGCGCTCGATGACCGCGGCAACAATGGGACAGGCGAAAATATGCTCGACCAGCAGCGGCGGCGCGGCGCGCAGAAAATTGAAGATGACAATGCGGGGCCGGCGCTCGGTCGGCAGCATGCCGAGCACGATCAGGAGATTCAGGATGTAATTCTGCCCGCCGATCCAGTCGCGAATGACCTCCGTGATTGGCACGACAAGCTGAAGGTCGGAGCGATCGGCGTCCATTCTCATGCCTTCCAATCCTGCTGAAGCCATTTTGCGTAGAGCCGCACACCGTCAGCGAGCAACAGCGTGGGGCTCCAGCCGAGCGCCGTCGCGCGGCTGATATCCGCGCGGTAGTGGACCGGATCGCCAGGCCGCTGAACGCCGGTAAAGCTGATCCGGGACGGCGAAGCCATCTCACGGCACAGGGCGGCGGCCACTTCATCGATCCGGCTGGCCTCGCCTGTTCCGCCATTCACGGTCGCGACGCCATCCCAACTCTTGTCGCAAGCTGTCGTGATGAGGGCGACGGCATCGTCGATTTGAAGGAAGTCGCGCGTTTCCTGTCC
>JBAVTK010000264.1:0-2884 GCA_049696095.1 Aliidongia sp.
GCACCGGGCCACGCCGGCAGCGGCAGCGCCCGCTTCGTCACCGACCCGGCGCGCAATGCGCTGATTTTCCTGGGAAGTGCCGAATCCTATGCGCAGGTGCTGCCGCTGATCCAAAACTTGGACCAGCCACCGCGCGAAGTGCTGATCGAGCTGACCATCGCCCAGGTGACGCTTAATGATGAGCAGAATCTCGGCATTGAATGGTCGAAGGTCGGGGCGGCCCTGGCCGGTACCAACGTCACGGTTAGTGGCGGGGCCGCCGGACAGACTTCGGCCATCGGTGGCGCCGGCTTGTTTTTGCAGGTGCTGAGCGGGCACAATTCGGTGGCTGCGACGCTTTCGGCGCTACAGACCATATCAAAAACCAAGGTCGTCACAACACCGCGCCTGCTGGCTCGCAGCGGCGCCACAGCCAAATTCCAGGTTGGTCAAGACATACCGATTGTCACGGCCCAGGTGACGGCTGGCCCCGGCACCTTCACCCCCCAAGGCCTTCAGCAATCGGTCACCTATCGCAGCACAGGCACGATCATTTCGGTGAAGCCCATTATCTATGCTGGCGATCAGGTCGATCTCGATATCTCGCAGGAAAATAGCTTTCCTGGCCCCGATTCTTCTGGTGTTGCGGGCAGCCCGGCAATCAATGAACAGAATGTTTCGACGCAACTTTCCTTGACCGATGGTGCGACCGTATTGCTGGGCGGCTTCATTTCCGATAGTAAAGGGGATAGTGATACCGGGGTCCCGTATCTGATGGATATTACAGGCATCGGTGCGCTGTTCCGCGATTCGGATGTGACCCGTAACCGCAACGAAACCCTGATCTTCATTACGCCTTATATCATCAATTCGAAGGCTGATTCCGATCGGATCGTCGATAGTGTTCGAGAAACCATGAAGGCATGGCCCGAAGTCCATCAGACGGCGATCCACTAGCAGAGGCGGCTCGGCGTATATCAGTCGCCGAGCCGAAAGCGATACGCAGAATTATGTTTGGACGGCAACGCTCGTGGCGCCGACTTCGGCACCGTTGACTTCGAAGCGTACGAAGACGCGATTTGCTCCTGGGGCAAAGGCGATATTTCCTGACGCGATGGCGAATACGGTGAAGGTAGGTTTCGCTCCCTGAGCAATGGTCAGTGATACCGAACTCGCCGCTGGCGCCAAACAGGCGCCTGTGGTTGAATTGGTTTGGCATATCGTAAGCGTGAGCGGCAGGGACGTGTTCCCAGTGTCTGTTGTAACCGTTACGGCGCCGCTTGCATTGCCTGCGTTATCAGAGGCTATCGCAAAGGCGCCTTCTCCGTTTAGTGGTACGGTGAAGATGCCATTATTTGATTCTGTTGCTATCCCGGCAACTACATTGGCAATCGGTGTAGATGAGATATTTACGTCAACGCTGCTGATGCCGGCTTGACTCAGCATAGCGATGGTGCCGTCGCAAGCATACTCAAGCGGCAGATTGCGCATATTTAACGCGAGAGGTGACTCAAACGACAGAACGAAAGTTCCAGATCCTTCGGCTGCAATATTAACTGCCGTGTTGGGGGAGCCAATGGGAGCATTAGTGGTCGGATTTGTTTGCTGGAAGGCAAACTCCAACTCGGATTGGGCTGGTTGCACTAAGGCTATGCGGCAGTTTTTTAATGCTGTCGCTGTAGTATTTTCTATCGTGGCAAAAACCGTGGCGCGCTGATCAACCTCTACCGCGAACGCATCGGGTAACGCTGCCGCTGCCACATTCGATGTCGTGACCGATGCGCAAGGCGGGGCGCCCGCTGTACTACTAAATGTGGTATTTTTTATAGTATCTGATCCGGCAGGGCATTCAAATTCAACAAAATTTACCATCATACCGTTATTTGGAACCAGCTTTAACGGCACATCTAGCGACGACAAACCATTTACGATTAGTGGCTGCCCCGGCGAGGCCGACGGCGTAACCTGTACGGCAGAAAGATTACATTTAGATGTGCCAATAGCTGTTCCAAATTCACATACATAAGCGGAAACTGGATAGTTACAGTTATTACTTAGATCGACACCGGTGAAATTATCGGCCACACTTGTGGCAGTTACCGCAATACAGCCATTCTGGACAGAGGTCTGCGCGCGCGCCTGGTGTGCACTAAGCACAAAGAAAATTACCGCAATTAAAACCACAAAGAACCGCATGACACAACCTCGCTTTATGAAGATGGAGCCATAGGTAACTCCAAAACACACGTTGGGCAATCGCGATTTTTAACACTGACATCTTCTTCGTATATCCACCCCGTTGAGCCGATCGACTCTTCCCAGCGTCACCCTCGGCCCGATCGGTAGCACAATGGCGCCATGGCGTGCGCTGGTTTCGGAGCGGGTGCGCGGATAGAACAGCTACTGCCAGTAGTCGGCGAAGAACCGCGGCCCTTAAAGAATTAAAATCTATCTTTGCTGATAGAGGGCAAAAATAGATTTGCGACCTCCTCCACGTAGGTGCCATTTGGTTGCAGACTGCGTTGTTTTCACAATTTACTATGGCTTCGCCTTTGCGGCGACGGTAGCGATCGCGAAGCCAGCGGCCATGGTAGCGAAGCGATCCCAGCCCGCTCTCATCGTTTTTGGCCCTGGCGGCTTATAGTAGCAATTCCAGCCACCGAGCCTTGCGACGATCCAGGCCAGCCAAGCCAGGGAGTGGAGGGGGCAGGCTTTTCTGGCGTTCGGTACGGCCTTCTAGGGTGGGTGCAATGGCTTCGGCGGCCGGGAGCAAGCTCTCGTCGATGACGTCGGTTGCCGGCCTCGTGCTACCGTCGCGGGCATCGACGAGTTGGATTGTCCGGGTTGCCGCGGCCAATCCAACCGGGGCCAACTTGAACAGGCGGCCGGCCTCGTGCAGTTCCGT
>JBAVTK010000265.1:0-11051 GCA_049696095.1 Aliidongia sp.
GTCGTCCGGATGGACGACCGCGAGCGCCGACCGACCGATGAGCTCCTCCGGTTCGTAGCCGAGCAGCGTGCGACAGGCCGGGGAGATGTAGTGGCGGATCCCGTCCAGCCCGATGCGGCCGACCATATCGGACGAATTATCCGCGAGGAGTCGGTAATGCGTGCCGATGGCCTGGGCCTCCTCGGTCGCCGCGGCAGCCCGACGCTCGGCCGCGACGACGCGCCCGATCGACCGGAGCAAGCGAAACCCGACGAATCCCAGCACGCCGACGAGCGCGAGCACGCCGATCAGATGCGCCTGGGTATCGCGGCGCCAACCGGCCAGCGCCTCTTCCTTGCCCAGTGAAACTGAAATCACCAGGGGAAAGCGATCGAGATGCCGGTAGCTCAGCAGGCGTTGAACCCCGTCGAAGAACGCGGTGTTTTCGAAGCTACCGACCGGCGCCAGGGGCAGGTGGTCGTGGAACAGCGCGCCGCTCGCCAGATTCTTGCCGATATTCGCCTCGATATAGGGGTGGCGGACCAGGGTCGTCGCATCATCGACGAAAAGCACGATCGACCCGTCACGTCCGACGTCGAACGTGTCGTAGAAATTCTGAAAATAACGCGTGCTAAGCGTTGCCAGCACGACACCGGCGAAACTGCCATCGGGATGGTCGAAGCGGCGGGAGAGCGGGACGATCCAGCCGCCACCTGACCGGCTGACAATCGGCGCGCTGATATGCGGAGCCGTGCCGGCATGATCGCGATGGAACCGGAAGTAATTGCGATCGGAATTGTTCAGGTTCGGCGGCGTTACCGGCAACGAAGTGGCCAGCCATCGCCCGGACTCATCATAAATGAAGAGCCCGCTCAATTGCGGCAGGTCTGCGGCCCGGGCGACGAGCAGCCGGTGCAATCGTTCAAGGGCCTCCGGCCCGGTGCCGTCAGTCTCCAGCCGCTCGACCATATCGACGAGCTCGCCGTCGGCCTGCTTGAAGATATCATCGGCATGCTGCGCCAGCGATCGCGCCAGATTTGTCGCCGCGGTCTCCGTCGCCGCCAGTTGGGTGGCGCGGGCGGTCATGGTCCGCCAGCCATCAAGGCCGATCAGGGCGAGGGCGACCATGATGATGAACAGTGCCACGGCCGCGGTAAGAGACAATCGTCCGTGTGCGAAAAGGGTCAGGCCTTGGCCAGGGCGATGGGGAAACTGCATGGCGCTTTGCGGTCCCGCGGTGCTGTTGGAGCGTCGTGTATCTCACTCTCAAGCGCAGCAAAAAACTTTAGCTGCGTATATAGATGATGGAAATGGTTAATAGACCTCTACAATAACCTGAAAATTATGTCGGAGAGGTAGCGGGTCGCAATGCCACGTTGCCGGAACTCCGGGGCGATGGCCGAGACGGCGATGATGGACCTGGGTCCGCGCTTGCGCACAGGGGAGGGGCCATGCCATTTTCAACAGACGTTCACAGCTTGGCCGGCAGCATGAATATCCCCTGGAGCGGCGCGGCCGACAGTTTTCTTCTGGCATTTCCGGCGCTGTTGTCGATCGTCAACCCGATCGCCGGCGCGTTGATCTATAGTCAGGTCACGGCCGGCCGCACCCATGATGAGCGCGCCAAACTCGCCGGCAAGATCGGTTTCTATTCCGCGCTGGTCATGCTGGTCGCGCTGTGGGGCGGGGCTTATGTCCTGAATTTCTTCGGTATTTCGCTCGCGGCGCTGCGTATTGCCGGCGGGCTGGTCGTAGCGGTGCGCGCTTGGGAATTGCTGTCGGTCCCAGAGCAGAACGAGGCGATGAAACAGGAACAGGCGGCACCGGCCAGCGCCGCCGAGGATGTCGCCTTCTTTCCGCTGACCATGCCGTTCACGACCGGGCCGGGCACGATCTCGGTCGCGGTGGCGTTGGGTTCGACCCGGCCATCGACCGCCGCCGGCCTCGTGCCGTTCTTCCTCGGCGTTTCGGCCGGGGCGGTGGCGACGGCGCTCATCGTCTGGATCGCCTATCGTTCGGCCGATCGGCTGGTCGATTTGCTCGGGCAGGCCCGTGCGCGGGTCGTCACACGCATCGCGGCCTTTCTCTTGCTGTGCATCGGCACGCAGATCTTACTGAACGGCGTGATCGACGTGCTGACGCCGCTGCTCGCCGGGCGCTGAGACTCGCTGGGTTCGAGGTGAAGGGAATTTATCGAATGGGCGAGAATCCCAGCCGTTTGCCGCCGGCACGTGCTGGAGCGGTTTGATCCATGTCGGGTTTGGAGACGATCATCACTATGTCCGGACTTTCGCTGCTCCTGAGCCCAGCCAGGACACCATCATCATGACGCCCGAGGCGTTGGCGCAGCGCGTGCTCTATCGTGACGCCGACGTGCTGGTACTCGACAAGCCTGCCGGGATTGCCGTGCATCGCGCGCCCGGTGCGGGGCTGACGCTTGAGCCGTGGCTGCCCGGCCTGGCGTTCGGTCTGCCATCGCCACCGGCACTGGCCCATCGCCTCGACCGCGACACCAGCGGCTGCCTCGTGCTGGGCCGCCATCCACGGGCGTTGCGGCGGCTGATGGCGTTGTTCGCCGCCGGTGCGGTCAGCAAGACCTATTGGGCCGTGGTCGAGGGCGCGCCGCCGGGGTTGGCCGGCGTGGTCGATCAACCGATTCTCAAGGTCCGCCGCGCCGGTCTCTGGCAGATGATCGCCGATCCGGCCGGCCAGGCGGCGACGACGGCATGGCGCGTGCTGGGACAGGGCGAGGGTATGAGTTGGCTGGAATTGACACCGCACACCGGCCGGACGCACCAGATCCGCATTCATTGCGCCGGGCTCGGCTGTCCGGTGGCCGGCGACAGCGCCTATGGTGCCAGGCCCGGTGTCGGCGAGCGGCTGCATCTTCATGCCCGCCGGGTCGGACTCCGGCTCGGGCCGAAGGAACCGGCCATCGATGTCACGGCCGAACCAGCGTTGCATATGCGGCCCGCCCTGAACGCCTGCGGTTATCGCGCCGAAGCGACGGCTTAGCGACAGGTGATCGATTCCGATTCCCTCGCGCCAGCAGCGCGCCTTGCCGACGAATTGCGGCAGAAATGCTACGGCGGTCGGTTCGATTGCATGCATCGCAACGTGCCGATTGATTTTCGACCTTGCCCACGCCTAAGATTTTGACCCTCGAACGGGAAATTTCCATCGGAATAGTCTGACTGTAGCTGTGCCGGCTGCCGCGGTTACGTTTGCCGCAGTGTGGCGGCATCTCGGCAAAATCTCGACGGTGCCCTACTGGCGTTTGATTAAGATATTTGGCAAAAGCAGTATTCTTTCAAGTTACGCAGTCTTTGAGGTATGCTAGAATCCTCAATGTGAACAATGGGTCCGATCCGCCTTGTCCAACCGGGGCCAAACCCGCTGATCTTTCTTTTTGCCGATAACCATCTTTCCAAGATTCAGGAGAATTTGAATGAAGGCCCTCGTTTCCGCTCTCGCGCTGCTGTCCTTCGTCGCCGCGAGCGCTGTCCCAGCCGTCGCCTACGCGCAGGATTCCGCCGCGTCCAGCTCGCACAAGAAGACCACCAAGCATAAGACAACCAAGGCCTCATCGACGAAGAAAAGCTCGTCGAAGAAGAAGAAGGCCGCCTGAGCGACCACTTCTTTAACAAGCGCGTGGGAACCCTCGGAGCCGCTTCCGGGGGTTTCTTTTTGGGCGTAAACCGTGGGCCGAAAGCGCGAGATCGTGTCGGCATTTGACCCGCGCCACGCCGCCGAGCATAGTTCGTGCCATGAACCGGAACTATCCAACCCAGCCGATCACCGGCATTCTCGCACTGGTCCGTCGCGGTGACCGGTTTCTGCTCGTGCGCCGGGCCAATCCACCCAATCAAGGCTATTGGGGCTTTCCCGGCGGCGTCCAGGAATTGGGCGAAACCATACAGGAAGCGGCATATCGGGAACTGGCCGAGGAAACCGGCGTGCGCGCCACGGCGCCGCGAATCTTTACCGCGATCGACGCGATCGATCGCGACGAAGCCGGGCGCTGCCGTCACCATTACACGCTGATCGTCGTGCTGTTCGATTGGCTGTCGGGCGAGGGCGAGGCGGCCGACGATGCCGAAGCGCTCGGGTGGTTCCGCCTTCAAGATATCGAAACGCTGCCGGCCCTGCCGGCGGTCGGCTCGCTCATCCTGCAAGTGCTCGATTCCCCGGCCTGAAGGATCGAGTCGAGCGTTTATCCCCGCCGGGTCAACAGAAACAATCCTTGCGAGGCCAGCCAATTCGCCCGCCGGCTTGCCGCCGTCAGCCGATAGGGCCGGCCATCACGATCGAGCATCCGCGCCTGTTCGATCGTGATGGCCAGATCATGCGCCAGCGCCAGGAAGTCGCGGATCGTGCAGAGATGGATGTTGGGCGTGTCGTACCAGGGGGAGCTGAGCAAGTCGCTCTGCGGCATCCGCCCCTCGGTCAGTAAAGACAGCCTGATGCGCCAAAACGCGAAATTCGGGAAGGAGACGATGGCGTGCCGGCCGATTCGCGCCAGGCTTTCGAGCACCTGGCGCGGCCGGCGCGTCGCCTGGAGGGTTTGGCTGAGGATGACGTAATCGAAGGCACCGGTTGGATAGGCTTCGAGATCATTGTCGGCGTCACCCTGAATGACCGACAAGCCGCGCCGGACACAGGCATTGACGCCGGACTGGCTCAACTCCATGCCGCGGCTATCGACCGATTTGGTGTGAGCGAGATAGGCCAGCAATTCGCCCTCGCCACAGCCGATATCCAGGACACGGCTGTGTGGCGCCACCCAATCGGCGATCAGCTCCAGGTCGCCGCGCAATTGCGGCACGTCGATCATCGGGTCTGGGGCGGGGATGGCACTCACCGCAATCCCCGATGTTTGGCGCAGCCATCGAGAAAGCCGTGCAGGGTGCGGAAGAATTCCGGCTCTTCGAGCAGAAAGGCGTCATGGCCCGAGTCGGTTTCGATCTCGACGAAGCTGACATTGCCGGCCACGGCATTCAACGCTCGGACGATGACCCGACTCTCCGAAGTCGGGTAGAGCCAGTCGCTGGTGAATGAGATCACGCAATAGCGCGATTTGGTGCGGCGGAACGCTTCGGCCAATACGCCGTCATGCTCGGCGGCCAGATCGAAATAATCGGCCGCGCGCGTGATATAGAGATAGGAATTGGCGTCGAACCGCTCGACGAACGCGATCCCCTGATAGCGCAGGTAATTTTCGACCTGAAAATCGGCATCGAAACCATAGGTGAAATCCTGGCGGTCTTGCAGATTGCGGCCGAATTTCCGGTGCAGCGCCGCCTCGGAGAGATAGGTGATATGGGCCGCCATGCGGGCCACCGCCAGACCGCGCTCGGGCCGGCGGCCATGTCGAATATAGTCGCCGCGGCACCAATCGGGATCGGCCATGATCGCCTGGCGGCCGACCTCGTGGAAGGCGATGTTCTGGGCGGAATGGCGCGATGCAGTCGCGACCGGTACGGCGGCGAAGACCCGCTCGGGATAGGCCGTCGCCCATTGCAGCGCCTGCATGCCGCCCATCGAGCCGCCGATCACGCAGAAGAGCTGATCGATCCCGAAATGATCGATCAGCTTTTGCTGGGCCGCGACCATATCGCCGATGGTGATGACCGGAAAATCCAAGGCCCAGGGTTCGCCCGTCGCCGGGTTGGCTTCCTTGGGACCGCTCGTACCGAGACAGCCGCCCAGCACGTTCGAACAGATGACGAAATAGCGGTCGGTATCGATGACTTTCCCAGGGCCGACCAGGGTCGTCCACCATCCCGGCTTGCCGGTGATCGGATGGGTGTCGGCGACATATTGGTCGCCGGTCAAGGCGTGGCACACCAGAATGCCATTCGTGCGCTGGGCATTGAGCATGCCATAAGTCTGATAGGCGATCGAATAGCCCGGCAGCACGATGCCGGATTCCAGGCGCAATGGCTCGGTGATTGTCAATGTCTGCCCCGGACGCGCGATACGCTGAGGAAACGCCGTAACGGGTGAGCCGCTCATCTTGCCTGTTGGTCTCGTTGCATGGCACAAACGCCGGGCCGACCGGCCGGATTGGCTATCTCTGGCGCAAGGGCGTGCCCTGTCAAATGCTTTGTTGCCGAACCGGACGAGCATGGCCGTGGGCGATACCGGATGAGATTGCGTTTGTGGTGCGCTCAGCGTGAGCGCACACTAGCGCGCGGTTTCCTGCCCCGGTCGCGGGCGGTGTCATCGCGATGTGGCGAAACTTGGTATTTAAGAGATCCATGGCAAATTCCGACACCCCGCTGACTGAACTGCGGCGGCGCATCGACCGGCTCGACGAACAGATTCACGATCTCGTGATGGCCAGGGCGGCGTTGGTCGATGACATTCGCCAGCGTAAGAGCCGCTGTGGCACGGCGATCGTCCAGCCGCAGCGTGAGGTTGCCGTGTTGCGGCGGCTGGCGAATCGTCATCGCGGACCGTTCCCTTTCACGGCCATCGTTCGCATGTGGCGCGAGATGATTTCGGCCACTATTCAGATGCAGCAACCGATGGGAGTCGCGGTCTTCACGCCGGAAGGGCAGCCCGGCGCTTGGGATCTCGCCCGCGACCATTTCGGGTCGATCATGCCGATGAGCGCCTATCAGACGATCGGTCAGGTCTTTCGCGCCGTCACCGATCGCCCCACGACGATCGGCGTGGTGCCGATGCCCCAGGAGCATGATCAGGATCCGTGGTGGCGGCAATTATTGAGCGGCGACAGCGCGGTGCCTCGGGTTTTTGCGCGCCTGCCGCTGACCGAGCGCGGTAATGTCCGCGCGACCAATGACGTCCTTGCGATTGGGTGCAATGTCGGCGATTTCGCCGATGTCGATCATTCCCTGATCGTCGTCGAGATCGCCAGCGCCACGAGTCGCATGAAAGTGATCTCGAGTCTCGGTGCTGCCGGGTTCGGCGGCGTCTTGTTGGATGTATCGAGCCGCGATGGAATTTGTCTGATTCTCCTGGAACTCGACGGGCCGGTCGCGCCGGACGACGAACGGTTCGGCGAATTGGCAATCCAGCTAGGTACGCCAGTTGCTCGCGTTTATCATCTGGGGGGCTATAGCGATCCGGTCCTGCCACCAAACGGCCCATCTGGCTAGAGAGAGGCTTCTTTGTCTGATGTGAAACAGAATGCCGAAGCCGGACCAGTCGTGCGGCCCGGCATTCTCGGTATTGCGCCCTATGTCGGCGGCGAGGCCAGCATTCCGGGCGTCAACCGGGTCATTAAGCTTGCCTCGAACGAAAGTGCTCTCGGCCCCAGCCCCAAGGCAATCGAAGCGCTGAAAGCCCATGCGGCCAGCGCGCATCGCTATCCCGATGGCGCGACGGGCGAATTACGCGCGGCATTGGCGGCGCATTTCGCGCTCGATCCGGCGCGCATCGTCTGCGGCAATGGCTCGGACGAGCTGATTGCGTTGCTCGTGCGGGCCTATGCCGGGCCGGGCGACGAAGTGTTGTATAGCCGGCACGGCTTTCTCATGTATGCCCTCTCTGCGATGAGCGTGGGCGCCACGCCGGTGACGGCCCCGGAAACCGACCTGACCGCCGATGTCGACGCGCTGCTTGCCGCCGTGACCGAGCGCACCCGGCTGGTCTTCCTCGCCAATCCGAACAACCCGACCGGCACATTTCTGCCGGAGCGGGAAGTCCGACGACTGCATGCCGGGTTGCCACCGCATGTGGTGCTCGCGCTTGATTCCGCCTATGCGGACTATGTTGAGCGCGAGGATTACGAGCCGGGCACGGCTTTGGTGCGAGAGTTCGACAATGTCATCATGCTGCGCACCTTTTCCAAACTCTATGCGCTTGCCGGCTTGCGGGTCGGCTGGGCATTTTGCGCCCGCGGCATTGCCGATGCGCTAAACCGACTGCGCGGCCCGTTCAATGTCGGTGCCGCCGCCCAGGCCGCCGCCGTGGCGGCGCTGCGCGATGTCGAGCATGTGCGAAAGAGCCTGGAGCACAATCGAGCCTGGCGCGATTGGAGTGCCTCGGCATTCGCCGCGCTGGGGCTGGGTGTCGTCGCGAGCGAGGGCAATTTCCTGCTGGTCCATTTTCCCGATGCGCCCGACCGCGATGCCGATGCTGCCTTCGAATTTCTGAAATCCCGCGGGATCATCGCGCGCAAAATGGGCGCCTATCATCTCGCGGCCTATCTGCGCATCACCATCGGCACCGAAGAGGAGATGCGCCTGACCGCTGCCGTCCTTGGCGATTTCCTGAGTGCATCGTGAGCGTCGATGTTTTTCAGCGGGTGGCGATCCTCGGCTTTGGGCTGATCGGCTCGTCGCTGGGCCGCGCGATTCGGCGCCATGGTCTTGCGCGGGAAATTGTCGCCTGCGATAGCAGCGCCGAGGCGCGCAGCGACATTGCGGCACTTGATCTGGCGCATCAGGTCGTGTCCGACCCGGCCGCGGCGGTTGCTGGGGCCGATCTCGTCATCATTTGTACGCCGGTCGGCAGCTATGGTGTGATCGGCGCGGCAATCGCACCGTGCCTGGCACCGGGGGCGATCGTGACTGATGTCGGCTCGGTCAAGCAGTCGGTGATCCGCGACCTTGGCCCGCTTGTGCCGCTGCATGCCCATCTGGTGCCCGGTCATCCGATCGCCGGCACCGAGAAATCCGGGCCGCGCAACGGCTTTGCCGAGTTGTTCGAGGGCCGTTGGGCGGTGCTGACGCCGCCGCCCGGGGTCAGCCGGGCGGCGATCGAGCGCGTGGCTGCGCTATGGCGCGCGATTGGCAGCGAGGTCGTCGAAATGGATGCCCAGCATCACGACAAGGTGCTGGCGATTACCTCGCATCTGCCGCATCTCATTGCCTATACGATCGTCGGCACGGCGGTCGATTTGGAAGAAAGCCTGCAATCCGAGGTTATCAAGTTCTCGGCCGGCGGCTTCCGTGACTTCACCCGTATCGCTGCGTCAGATCCGATCTTCTGGCGCGATGTGTTTTTGAATAATCGCGAGGCGGTGCTTGAGATGCTCCAGCGCCTGACCGAAGATCTGGCGGCCTTGCAGAAGGCGATCCGTCGGGGCGAGGGTGATTTTCTGCACGAACGCTTTGCCCGCGCGCGCGCGATTCGCCGCGGCGTGATCGAGGCGAAACAGGCTTGAGCGAGGGCGGCTTGCCCTATTGCCAGGTGATCAACGCCACGTTCGCGATTTTCGCCGGGCCGAGAAAGAGCTGCTGATTCTGGAGCGTGATTGGCGCGCGCAGTTCGGTTTTGCCATCGTCCGTGGTCCGGGTCAGCAATCCAAGACCCAACCGATCGTATTTGGCTTGGTCCGCGGTGATTGTCCCGGCCGCGACGAAATCTTCAAGCAGTGCGTTCCAACCGCGCACATGGACCGAGAAAGCCGCCTCAGGTTGCAATTTTGGGTCGAGCGTCAGAGTTCCGTCGCCCTTGACATCGACAGCGCCCCAATGGAGCGCCACCTGTCGTAGTTCGACCGAGCCGCCTTCGGCTCGCCATGTGGCCAAGGCCGCGGCCAGCGGCTGTTCAGGCA
Organism: Aliidongia sp.; assembly: GCA_049696095.1. Lineage (GTDB taxonomy): Bacteria > Pseudomonadota > Alphaproteobacteria > ATCC43930 > CGMCC-115725 > JAXDMU01. The sequence continues at coordinate 9,509 of JBAVTK010000265.1, forward strand.
CTGGGCCTTCGATCACGCCATTGACCGACAGCCGATCGAGCACGCCGTCCTGCGGCTCGATATCGTTTGGCAGCACGGCCCGATCAACCACAATCGCGAAGGTGAGAGACGGGGTGGTGTGATCCTCCGGCGGCTTGCCGGGTACGGTCAGGTGAAGCGAGGCGTGGCTTGCCGTTACTTGAGTGCTGGCGGCGTGCAGTGACAGATCGTGACAATCGACCGAGATAGCGAGGTTGCCTGGATCGCCGAATTCGGCCTCGGCCCGACCGCGCGCATCGCCGGCCATTGCCATGAGCACCGTGCCCGAATCGGCAGCCTCGGTGCCGATGCTCCGGCCAATCGTGAATCCTTGGGCGGCCTCGAAGCGCCAAACGCCGGGATTCCAGGGCCGCGCGCGGGCGATGAAGGCAGGCGCGTCGAGATGGGCCGCTCCGGCATAAGGCAGCCCGTCGATCTCCATCCTGCCGAACCCGGCTTCGAGGCGAAACGGAAAGCCACCGATCTCAAGCTTCTCATGGTGGATCGTCATGCCATGTTGGGCGCGTGCGGACAGGAATCGCGTGATTTCGGCGCGCACGCGGCTCGCTTCGAAATACCAGAGCGCGACATAGCCCAGAATGGCAAGCAGCAGGCCTGCCACAATCATGGTTGGAATCGTACGGGATCGAGTCATGGGGCGCGCTTATACGCGCTTGCATCCCCGTGCGTCGATGTGAAACCGGGACTCTGGGGCGGTCGCCGATATGCGTTCGGGACATCGGCAAACTTGCCACGGCACGCAACTTGCCGACCCACAAACGCGGCTATGGCGCCCGGCTCGGATCGTTTCGTCCATGGCGCTTGACGTTCCATCATGACCACGTTTACCTGCCGATCCGGCGGGACATTCGGGGGCAATGGGATGGCGAGCGATCAGGCGGCAGAGGCGGAGCAGCAGGGATGGCGCCAACCGTTGCTGTTCAAGCGTCTGGAACCGATCGATCCGGCTCGGCATGCCGGATTGAAACTCGATCGGGCCAACCGAAATTACCGCTTTGCCGCCGGGGTGAACGCCTTTCCGCTGACGATGCAGGAATTTGCGGCCGCCGCCGGTCATTACCCGATCGTCTTTTCCGACGGTCCGGAGCCGGTGCCGCTTGCGGTGCTGGGGTATCGGCCGGGCGAAAATCTGTTTGTCGAGCCGGATGGCAGTTGGACGCCGGGCGTTCATATCCCCTGGTATGTGCGTTGCTATCCCTTTGCGGTTCTCACCGGTCGGGAGCCGGGCTCGCTGGTGCCTTGCCTCGACGCCGAAGGTGCCGGTATCGGTCCGCTGATCGGCGACCTGCTGCTGGAAAACGGTGCCCTCTCCGCCGTGCTGCAAGAGATTCTGCGGTTCTGCCAAGCCTATAACCAGGCGAGTGACGAGACGCGCGCCTTGGGCAAAGCGCTCGCGACGGCCGGCATGCTGACACCGCATGAGGCGACGATTGCCTTGGGCGGGACACGCCCGACGGCCCGGCTCGGCGGTTTCTGGGCGGCCGATGTCGCAAAATTTCAGGCG